>JAEOSZ010000033.1 GCA_016840095.1 Candidatus Heimdallarchaeota archaeon | reverse complement strand
GTTAGACGAATGTCTGTTTCAAGAACATCAACATCTAAATCATAAGCTTCCTTGAACGATTGATATGAACTCTCGGGAGTGAATGCGCTTCTTCCTCTATGAGCCATAATCAATGGTCTTTCATTTCTTAGAAAAGGAATCTCACTCCTCAAATAGGTTGGAATTGTCATGTTAAATTCACCTTACTAACATCTATTTCTCTTCAGCCTTATCCATAATTTCCTTTATCACATAAAGTAATTTATTCATTGTATCTTTACCTAAATCTAAGGATTTCCCTGGTTCATGAAATAGAACATTTCTCTTAAACCTAATTTCGTGTAATAAAGAAGAAGCATCTTCTGTAATAAGTCTATTATTTTTTAGTATGTCAATTAGTTTTATGAAATTTACTTCTTCCCTTTCTAGTTCTGGAAAAAGACTGATCAGAGTTTTTCTGAATACCGTTTCTAGAGTTCTGTAGATAAGTAGAAAAGAGAGTGTTTGCTCCTCACTTCTTATCTTATCCCACTTAGCTATTTTTTCTTGAATATAATCTAAATCAGCTTTAATTGCTTGCTCTTCTTCTGAAGTTAGTATTTGACTAGAAATAATTTGCAAAAGTGGATCATATTTGAATTGTTTTTCAATCTTCTCCTTTGTTTCTTCAGGTATTTGAATTTCCTCTAATACTTCTTTATACAGTTTCCATGCAATGGATTTTGCCATTTCATCTCTATAATACCACGAAATAGTTTCAACCAGTTGTGATAATAGTAAACTCTTTTTTGCTTCTTATATTATACCTGACAAATCTTTCTGTGTTCTTCTCACAAAGAGATTACTTATTGGAAATTCCGCAATAGAAAGAATTTGGATTAGTCTTCTTTCTCTTTCAATCTCCGGTTCATAGTAGATAATAGGAACAATTCTTGGAATTAGTTTACATAGTGTTCTAGATGATGTGAAAAACAGGAAAATACCGCAGAAGAGCAATATTCCGAAAACCAATGCAAATATGAGAACATTCACTGAGTTTGAAATTTGATCCAATTCAATAAAATCAAACTTAATGCTTGTTCCCTGCAGAATTAGAACAAGAATCAAGTTCATAAACAGCAATAAGGAAGTAACACCACTAAATAGGAATAGAGCTTCATTATAAGTCAATAATCGCTCATTTCTATTATTGCTTCCCCTATCAACAAAGTTTTGTGAATACTGCTTTCTAGCTTCTTTTAGTAAATCAGGAATTACTTTTGATTCAATCTTGTTCTTTAGTAGCTTCATTTCTTCAGCTTTAAGAATATGTGCCATATCTTCTAGAGGAACAGCTTTCTCACGAATCTTCAAACGTCTTGGTTTAAGAAAAACATCTTCAAGATTATTTTTCAGATTGTGTGAAATATGCCTTTTAACTCCTCCAAAATAGAATATCAATCTTGGTGCGATAATATAGAGGAAAATTATCGGAATGATGAGAAAGATAAAGAGTAATAGTGATGAAAATTGATAATCATGAGTTCGTAGTCCTGTATAAATGATGTAAACGAAGATTTCAATTAGAAAAGGTAATATCAGTCCAAATAATATTTTCACAAACATGTACAATATATTTACGCCCGGCTTAGAAAGAGTTAAGACTTGATAAGTCATCAATAAAACGACTAAGCAGTCATATAAATGTATGATGGTTTATATTGTCTTCATTGAGAAGTTTGCTTATTTTTGAGAGCTCATTTGTCAACCAATCACATTCGCTTTCCTTACATAGATTGTTTGATTTCAGATCATTAAGACAAGCATATCTTAATCTCTCAAATCCTTTTCCTGCATATACATTTGATTCTTCCAAAAGGAGACGCCGTCCATAATCACGGATTTTTGAATTAGACCAATCTAACGGATATTTTATATCGTACTTCTGATGATTCATCAAGAAATACGGAACTTGAAATGCTAAGAAGAAATGACCTGAATTAGCAAATTTATTGCTTAAAGTGAGAAATTGTTGCACTTTAAATGAAGAAGTAATTTTTTCTTTCTCATCAATTTCCTTTGCTAAAATGTGTAAAAGTGCAATCATCTTCACTAATGATTGTTCATCCAAAGGATAGTGAATCCTCTGTGGAAAATAACTGCCTGGATCAGTGGAATTGATTCCAACTAGATTATCAGCAGATGAGATTGATTTCTTTCTAATTTGATCCTTTTGTGTTAATTTTAAAAATACTAGTTCAGAACATATTCTATACAAGTCATCTAAACCATCTTTTTCATTGAATCTTAGAATTTGTAGATTGAAACGATTTGTCCATCGATTCAGAAAACCTAAAGGCGGACAAAAATTACCATTGGATCCTAAATACGTCAACAGTGAATGATTGTGATTAACAAGATTCTCTAGTTTTGTATTCGATATTTCTATGTCATAAGGCAAGAATAAAATCTTATCATTGAGACTTCTTTTTACCATACTTTCAAAGGTAAGAACTGACCTTGCAGATTGATTTTCATTCCTGTTTGCAAGCTTAATTGCTTCATCTTTAATTTCATTTGTTAAATGAATATCCTGAATCTCGTAATTAAAGGGAAGAGAGATGATTATTTCATTTACATATTTTTTCATCTTTCTTATTTGATGAGTTATATAATGTTCGCAGTCTACGGAATTATTTTCATAGCCTAGTATCAAACCTGTAGTATTTTCTTTTGAATGTTTAAATCTTGAAGATTTCTTCCCAACTTCTTCAAGCAGGTTTTTTATTGAACTATGCATGTTTCCTCAACTAATGAAATATTTCAGGACATTCTGTATAGTTTCATTTGCGTCAGTGCTAAAAAGGATATTACTCCTTTCAACAAACTCATCTATAACTTGCTTATTATCATCATAGTCCTTAAAATTGCTATATAAAAATTTGATTGTATCAAAATCAATCGATTCTTCTACTATATCTTTTTCCCAAATCAATAATTTAGGGTACTTTTCTTTCTTAAAACCTTCAATCAATATGAAATCAAGCTTGAAATTAGTTTGAAACTCTTCGATTATTTTATTTAAACTAACTTGCTCTTTTAGTGTAATTTGCGTAAAATCCTCAAAAACTACAGCAGAAAGGTTTGACCCTGCTTTAATAAATACGTCTGAGTCTTTGTTGGTTAAATTATAAGTATGTGTTTTTGCTGATTTTATTGTAGCACATGAATAGTTCATTTCTGAAAGTTTCTCAATTAATAATTGAATTAATGTAGTTTTTCCAGTACCGGAGAAACCAATAATTTGCAGAATATTTGGTTTAGTCATGGATTACACTTTTATGATATCGTTATATTCAGAGAACTATACATTGCCTATTTGAGCATTTGAATTTGAGTTCCAAATCACTTCTCTACTTCTTTCTTAAGAGCATTTGCTCCATAGATTAGCTTCTTTGCTGTTGTCACGCCTATTCCACGAACCTTGCTCAATTCTTCAGGAGTAGATGCTAAAATCTGTTCAATAGAATCATATCCACCATCTTTTAGAAGCATAGCAGTCTTATCAGCAACACCCATTATATCTGTAATTTTCAATTCTGATACAGATTGTTGTTTAAATTGTTCTATTCCAAATTTAAGGTTATTAGCTTCAGAAATTATCTTCTGAGCTGTAGCCACACCTATCCCACGGACTTTACTCAAATCTTCTGGAGTAGCATTAAGAATTTTCTCGACTGAATCAAACCCTTCATCTTTTAGAAGCATTGCAGTCTTATCACCAACACCCATTATTTCAGTTACTTTCATATCAGCAATTGTTTTTGGTTTATATTTTTCCTTCTCTTCTTCTGAAAAACTATCTTCTAAAATTTCTATTTCGAATGGTAGAATCTCTACTCCTTTAGCTGATACTTTTGGTTCTTCCTTAACCTCTTTCTCAGTTACAGCTTTGCCTGTTGACGGAGGTACAGGAATCTCTTGTACACTTGGATCAATTTTGACTGTAGGTTTAGCTTCAGGGATTACAATATCGGGTTCTTCATATACCTCAGCAACTTCCTCTAAAACCTCATCCTCTTCATTAATAAGCTCTTCTTTGATTATTAAGTAATCAGCTGGTTGACGAGGAACCTCAGATGGAGGAGCTAATTTCTGTTGCTTAACCTCTTTATATTGGTCTAAAATTCTAGTTTTTTTTTCAATTGAAATTTGACTAGGATGACTTGGAGATGATCTTGAGATCACTTCAATTGTCTCTCTCTTCTTCAAATATTCACTTGGACGAAGTAAGTTTTCAGTTGGAGGTTCTTCTCTTTCAAATTTCTCAATAGGTTTTGTTACAACAGGATCACCTGTCACTCGATGTGCATCCTCTGAAGACACTTCTATCAACGGATATGCAGTTTCACGTTTTTTCAGAATCTCACTTGGCTTTAGTAAGGTATTAACTGGTGGCTCTTCTTTAACCTCTTCAATTTCAGTTTTCACCGGTGGTAAAAGAGTTACTTCAGGAGATACTGTTTCCTCTGGTTTAAATAAATCACTTGGCTTGACTACAGTATCATCAGGAGGTTGTTTAGGCCTTAGTTCAACAGGTTCAGGTTCGTCATCTGGTCTTACAAGCTCTCCCAACATATGTGCTCCTGTAGCTTTTGCAGGTTTTGGATCTATTGGATCAAAATCATTAGAGCGTACCTGAGCTTCTCGCACTGCTATTCCTGATGATTGCAAAGATACACCTTTGCCTAAGTTTTTAACGGCTTCCATCAACTGGTAGAAATCTATGTCTGTTACACCGATATCACCAAAATACTCTGATAACCAGTTTGAAAATCTGTGAACATTAACATCTGAACCTAATTTTGTCTCCCAATAATTTATTATTTTCTCAGCAAGTTGACTAAAAGAGGAAAAATTGTGTGATTCAATTACATGTTTACCATCATATAAATCCAAAACTCCACTTAGACTTTCTGAAAACTCTGTTTCATTAGGTTTTATAACAACACTATATCTATAACTCCCTATCAAACTTCTTCGAGGTGATCTTGATGACATTATCTCACAAATATAAAAGAATCTTTATGAATTAAAAAACTTGCTCAAAAGGAAAAAGGAAAAAAGAGAAAAATAGGAATTTATGCTTGTGCTTCTTCTGGTTTTTGCCAAACAGGTCGCTCTTCTTTATCGTAGGTTTCCATAACTTCAGACTGTATTCCATCAATATTCTTCTGGATATCTGGAGAAATTCTTGTTCTTCTACCTGGGTGACCTCTAAATGGATCTGCAATGTGGAAGAAAAGAATTGTTTTGTAAGCTGTTGAGATAGGTCTTAAGATTGCAGCTGTTGGTAAATAACCAAACAAGAAGAATACTAGAGCTACAACTATTGAGAATCCAACCTTATAAGAAATATTCCAGAAAAATACAGTATCTGGTATACTCAACTGATCAGCTAACCAATAGTAACCTAGGAAGAAACCTCCGGTTGAGAAGAAACCTAGTGTTAGTAAAGAGAAAAGTCCTTTTGCTATATTTACACCAGTTTTTCCAATAATTATATCAGCTGCAGAATCAAGAGATAAATCAGCTGATCTGGCAACACTTCTGATGAACCCTTGTTTCTCTACTACTATTAGAGTTAAAGTGTAGTAATTAAGGAACTTCAATATCTTGAATAATCCTTTCAGAATTAGGATAAATATGAAGAAGATTATTTTCAGAACTTTCAAAGTAACACTCACAGCCTTATTCTTCTTCCAACCTTTGTAGAATTTTCTATTTGCAAAGAACTGTATAGTCTTAATTATCGCATCAAAGAAAGCTATAAACATTCCAAACAGAACAATGCTTCCTTTCACTTTCCAGACTTCTCTTATAGCTATTTTTAGAGAAGAATCTTTGTAATTGTTCCATCTTTTGAATATACATATGTTTATTGCATCACTGAAGTGCAAGAAAGTATAATGTATTGCTAGATATACATAAATCAAAATAAAGAACACAAGATATTCTAGCCATTGTTTTCCACCCCAGCCAGCAACCCAGTCGCTAATATTTGCTCCTGTAAATACTGCAGCGGCAAATCCTAATAGGAAAGTAAACAATGACATTATCGCAAAGAAGAACACAGGAGTCAATGAACTTTTTTCATCATTTACTGCTTCATTGCTCATCTCAAATATCTTAGCTCCCAGAACTACTCTTTTGCTTACCAATAACGCTATTACCAATAAGAAAACAGCAGGCACGATTAATACTATACCAATCCACACTTCCTCAAATAAGAAGAATGAAGCGATTCCAGCTCCAGTAAGGACTAGAGGGATGCCAAAAACGACAGTATTTATGAGTTCAGCTCCAATGTAGCTCATTAACCAAACTTGCAGATATGCAAAGATTATTCCTACTAAGAATAAAGCACCTGCTGCACCTAATCCCCACCAGAGATAATCTCCAAGCAAAGCAGATGCAGATGCAAATTGCTCTTGTACCCAATCAACAACAGCATCATTTTGAATTATCAACTGATAAATAGAGTACGCACCAAATGCATAAGCTGCAAGAGTCAGTAAAAACCAAAGGTAAAAGAATGAACCTATATCTCTTACTCTTCTTTCTTCTGTAGTCATGTCTATATATTGACTTTCCTCCTTCAAAAATCTTTCCAACTTATTTCTGCAATAAAACTTAAGTACAATGTTTATAAAGAAAGATTGTGCCAACAGACCTGAATATTGTAAGTCATCTTGTTCTAGATGATAAAGAGTTTCTAGACTTAGGACCTCCAAGAAATGAATTTTCAGTGCTTGGAGGGCCTCCGGCATATGCTACAATGGTTATTCCTCTTCTTTCTTTGAGAACAAGAATTATTACTGCTGTGGGCAATGATTTTCCTGCTGCTTTTCTCCACTATCTTTCTTCATTAAAAGGATTAGATTTGCAGATTCTTCAAAGTGAAAAATCAACTCGATTCCTACATAGAATTTATCATGATAAGAGAACTATGTTTTTGCAATCACAAGCAGATAATCTTGACAGTTTTCTCAAGAAACAGAAGGGTGCCAAAGCTTGTTTAATCTCTCCTGTTTTCAATGAAATCTCAGGTTTGTCTATGCCTTGGGTTAGAAAAAATCACAAGTTTATTGGGCTAGATGTTCAAGGTTTCGTTAGAAATATCGATAAGAACAATAAAATCATCTTAGAATTCGATTTTGAGGGTGTTAAAGAGATAATAAAGCAGGCAAATATAGTGAAATTTTCTTTAAATGAAGCACAATCTTACACTCAGAAAAAAACCTATTCTGATATCTTTAAACAACTTCCAAAGAACATCACTAATGTAATAACATTGGGAACACAAGGTGTTATTTACAATGAAGATAATTCGATATTCTCATTAAAGGCGCCTGTAAAAAAAGAAACTGATCCAACTGGTGCAGGAGATGTTTTAATGACTGGAATTTTAGCAAGTATCATTCAAAATCAAGAGGTCGACTATTCTATTTGTTTTGGTATGGCTTTAGCGGCTGAGAAAGTTAGACATGAAAGAATTCAGTCATTACCATCTGAAGATTATGATAAAATCGCTGAAGAAATTTTACAAACTAAAGAAATTATTACTTGATTTTCTAACTACAAATCAATAACTTGTAGACTCTTGAGTGAATTAGAAACAATATTTAAACCTTGGAGATTTTTTTCTTCATTTAAAGTATGCTCAAGATTAGCATTAACAATAGGATGTTTAGGACCGAGTAGATCACATACTTCAGGTCCAGCAGAAATCTCAAACGTTTGAATTTCAATTGTCATATTGATTATTTTTTCCTTATCAAAAGTAATTAATGGTTTGAGAACTCTGAATTCAGCTGCTTCTTCGATAACAGATATATTGGCCAATGTCTGACTTGATACTTGACCAAGACTCTCTCCAGTTCCGATATACTGAGCATCCTCTAATTTTGCTACTTCTCCTGCAACTTTAAGCATGAATCTTTTCATTAAAACAAAGTAATATGAATGCTTGCACTTATCAACAAAAGACTGGAGAGCATCTGCAATGTCAACAACATAAAACTTCTTCCACTTAAATTTCTTAGCTAGTTCAATACTCTTCTCTATTGATTCCTCTCCCGCAAAGTCTACGTTCGATAGATGCAATGGTATAATCTCATAACCAGATTTTTGAAGTAGATATCCAGCAAGACCACTATCAAAACCACCACTAAGAAGTAAAACAACCTTTCTGGATCTCATAAGAACACTAAAACCTAAGTCTTTTAGAATTTTTAGATAGGAAAAGATATTTTAACAAATAAAGTAATTTTGTTCAATGAAAATTGAACAATTCACTATTGAAATGTATCCTGAAGTATATGAGATTTGGAAAAAAACAGGTCTATCATTAGGTAAATCTGACACCAAAGAAGAAGTTCAACGTGCAGTAAACCATAGTCAAGACCTGTTTATTGTTGGTAAAAAAGATGAAAAAATTGTTGCAGTTGTGATGGGGGCTTTTGATGGAAGAAGAGGTTATGTACATCATTTAGCAATTGACCCTGAATATCAAAGATTAGGACTAGGAAATGAAATTATGCAAGAATTACATAAACGATTTACTGAGAAGAAAATAGTGAAAGTTCATTTATTTATTGAAGTTGATAATGAAGGTGTAATCGAATTTTACAAAAAAGCAGGATGGCACACTCGAGAAGATTTAGTTATGATGAGTTATGTACCAAATTAGAATTCAAAAATAGCTAAAAATAAGAAAAAGAAAGGATTAAACAGGAGCAATTTCTATATTCAAGATCTCAAGAATTCTTACCATCTCTTTGACATCTTCTATAGTTTTAATTCTCATCGAACTTCTGAACATGCTTGAATTAAGTTCAGAAGCAACTTTGAAGATATCTCTTCTTCTCCAGACATCCATTGATGGGTTGTATAACAAGATATACATTACATTCTTGTTTATGTCACATAGCAAATATGTGTCAGCATATTCTAGTCTTTTACCAATCATTTCTTTGAGGGAATTATCTGCATTAACTGCGAAAATTCTAGGTATCTTTCCTGAGAACATATCTATCATCCTTACATAGAGCTGCTTAATTGATGTAGGATTGATTTCTGACTCTTTGTGCAGACTTCTTCCAATTAAAGTAAAATATGGCTCAATTAACCCATAGCTATCTAGAACATCTCTAACTGCGCTACCGTCAAAGATGAAATAGGCTACACATAATCTGTATCCTGCAGCTGTAATTCTCTCGTCGGTTGAGGATGTAATCTCTGTTTCAAAAGGAATTGCAATAGCTTTTAAGTGTTCATTTTCTGGAACTGGGATTGGTCCTAACATTTTTGGATTCTTAGTTCCGTCAACTCTTCCAATTGACCCCTTATCCATCTCTACTAATGTCATTCCTTGCATAACTAGAGTAAGAGCTACATTTTCTTCAAGTGTGGAGTTATTAAATAGAATATCTGGTCCATAATCTTTGAAGATACTGAAAACCAAAACTGGCTCTTTTGTTACATTTGGATTTATCATTTTTTCTCCTCAATATTCTTCTTCTTTCATTGGTACCTGATCTAACAATATAGCTATTTCAGGAATTTTTGACAAGAACTCGTATTTTACTTGTCTAGGCATTTCTTTCGTTGGATCACGTTCCTTATCTTCAATGAATGCATTAAGAATCTCTTCAGCTAGAGATTGTGCTTTAGATTCACTATCATCTCGATCAACGAATAAAACGATACTCCAACCTCCCATTTTTCTAATTACCATTTTGACCAAACCAAGCTTGACAACATCCATGACGGATTCACTTTCAAAGATGGTTGAAGCCATAATATTCAAAGCACTAATTAAACCACCTAGTAAAGTACTATCATGTTCCTCTATTGATTTGTCAAATGTGTGATCAAACGCTGGAACTCCACCCTCTTGAAGAATAATAACTCGTTTTGGATTGACTTCTTCTCGTAATGGTGTTCTTCCAGTCATCCTGGATATTATCCAGTCGAAAGCTGTATAGAAATTTTCACCAGTCTTTATACTAACAGGATAAATAGAAACTGAACGATTGATATCATCCATAATGACTTGAAAAGCTGGATCCTGCAATAAATCTGGGAAAGGTACTGCATCAGGTAAATCGGTTTTATTAGCTAAGAACAAAATGGATGTAGTTTGTGGAATCTTATCAAATAAACTAAAGATATATTCGAAAGATGCCTCGATATGACGTACGGATTGTGCATCGATGACAAAAACAATTCCATCTATTTTTCCTAAGATGTCTTGAAAGTATGGGCTTTCTCTTGCAGTTTCTTCATCTGCTTCAAGAACAGTGATAACAGATTTACCATAAGTAACATTAATATAACAAGTTAGTTGCGGAGGTTGTCCATCTGAAACAGTTCCATATAACAAACGACTGACAACACTGGATTTTCCAGATCCTTCCAATCCCAAAATAACAAGTTGGGGTATCTTCTGCTCTTGAGAAGAAATCAACTTATCACGGATAAAAGAAAGATAATTACTCAATTATCGGATTCCTCCTTCAACTTCTAATGGAAACTTACTCTCAAAAACTTCGCTGAGACTCCTTTTAACTTCTGTTGGATTACGACTGAAGTTCTCAAGAATCCTAAGCTGGATTTGCTGAGCTCTTGTAACAGGATCAATTGGATCAATCATTACAGACAAGCAGTAAGCTCCTCTTTTAACATGACTAACATGTTTCTTAAACAAACTCTCCAATTTAACAGATTGTATGCTTTCTTTTGATTCAATAGCAAACATTCTTGTTAACTCTTTAAGTTTCTTGAAATCATTGGCAATTTCAGCTTGATCAGAAGGCTTACCGAAAATTGCTTCAGATATAATATTACCATCAATATCGGATAATACAGCTGCTCCGATTTTTACTTTCCATTGTTGAGCTCCACAAAGAACATCTACAACCCAATCCCAAGCCTCATAGACACCTTGACCAGTTAATGCTGAAACTTTCTTTATGTTGAATGGTCTGAGATTTCTTAGGAACTTGTCTAACTCAAATGCTGAATTAATTTCAGATAGTTCTTTAGAATTGGGTAAATCACTTTTGTTAGCCAGAAATAGTACTGGAGCACTTTGCTTTGCAAAATTAATATAATGCCAGAAAGTTTGTTTTGATTCTTCAAATCTAACATGGTCAGATGAATCAACTAGATATATGACTGAGTCAGCTCTTTCAATAAATTTCTTCCACAAACTTAATCTGAATGGTTGATGACCACCTAAATCAAAACAAGTGAAATTTAGATCTCTATATTGGTAGTTTTCTAGATTAACTCCATATGTTGGTCTAACTACGATATCTTCTTGTTTAAGCAGTTTCTTAACTAAGGATGTTTTACCAGCTCTTTCCAGACCTAACAATGCAACACTAAACTTGTTTCTCCCTACAACAGTTTCTTGATTTACTCCCCCTGTCCGCTCTTGTTTGCCTTGCTGTTTTTCTCTTTTTTGTTTCTCTTCCAAAATACGCTTACGGAACTCATAGAAGGACATTTCTTCACCTTTTTATTCAAATGTTCGAGCTGGAATTGCAAAGTTTGAACAATTCTAATATAGTTATTTCTAATTTAATGTTTTCGCTAACTGTAACTTTAGCAACTAGTAATTAATGCATATTCAATCCGAATTATTTAAACGTTCAGTTAGTAAAATCCTCCATAGTTTTTCTAGAGGGTTTTTGGATAGCTATTATGGTGTTGGAACAAATTTTAAAGAGAATAAAATGATAGTAATAATTCCTAAGATCAAGCAGATTAGAGCAAAATTATATTTCCTAGCTATAAATACAAATAATTCCATAGTTAGATAACCAATTACAGCTGTTACCAATACTGCAATTAATAGTTGCCACCATTCAATTGGAAAGAAGTTTCCTCCTTCAATTGCAACTGCAATAAGGTTGAGAATGAATCCCCCTAGAACAGCTGGAATACTCATAAGAAAACTCCCTTTCACTGTGTCTTCTTTATTAGTATTCACGAGTAACAAACCACTCATTGTTATACCTGATCTACTTATCCCTGGGATAATAGAGAATCCTTGCAAAAGACCACTAGTAGTCATTTGAACTCTTGATAATTCTTCAATTTGCTTTCCTTCTCGTTTCTGTTTTCCTGAGTAATAAAGTAAGAAGGCTGTAACTAGCAAAGCTACACCAATTACTAACATTATATACTCACCTACATTGGGACTTGTAATGTAGTACCTCACTAAGAAAAAGCAAGGAACACCTGTTATTACTGTTCCAATGGTGCTAAAAACAATGAACCATCTCCATTGAATGACAGATTCTTCTCTGTTTTTGTAATTTAGATATTGAAAAATTTCCTTTCTATATTTTACTAGAACGGCTATTAGTGTTCCTAAATGAAGCCATATAGATATTTCGAGAGCAACTTGAGGATCTAAACCTGTTAGATAAACCAGAAGCGATACTGTTTGACCTTCTGAACTAACTGGCAACCATTCTAGTATTCCTTGAATAAGTGCAAATAATAGAATGAACCAGTTGAACATCTTTTCACCAATCTAGTAAATTATATCCAAAAAATACTCATTATTCTTGGCTTATTCGCCAGAGGATATATTCCTCCAATTTCTCTCCAGCTGGAACGATCTCTTCATCTTCTTCTAGTTGGGTATCAACAGTTTTACCTTCTATAATCAGAAGCCATCCTTCTCCATAAGGATCGGAATTAACAAGTTCAGGATCACCTTTTAGTTTAGTATTTTTCTCCTTAAGTATACCATCTATTGGAGATTTTATCTGACCAACCCATTTTCCACTTTCGAAGGTTCCAATTACTTGATTCTTCTTTACTCTTTTGTCAACGGGCATAGTACGTACAAATTCAATTTCTCCAGCTCTTGAAGAAGCATAATTGTCTACACCAATCTTGATATTTACATCATCAATTTTCTTTATCCAAATATGTCCTGGTTCTCCAAGAACATAAAACAAATCATCTGGAAATTCATAATCATTTATTTTCATAACATCAACTTACTTGCTAATTTTACAATTGGTTTTAGTTTAATAATTGGTAAGAATCTAAATTTTGGTGAGATTACCTTACCGGGATTGCTAATATTTTTCGGATCAACCTTCTTTTTGAACTCTAAGTATTTTTTATACTGATCTTTTCCGTATATCGAACTGTAATAACCTGAAAACCATAAACCTGTTGAATATGGTGTTCTCTTAGATTTAGATCTCTTAGTAGTTACTTTGTAGAGTTTTAAGAATAGTATCATTTTCTTAATATCTGAGATTTTCTCATCAAATAGTAGATATACTAATAGTGCATAATGAGTAGGTGAAATCATTTCTCCTTCTAAGTGGATTTTTCCTCTAAACTTTGAAATCAGTTTTCTGAAGTACCTCTCACTTGTTTCAATTGGCAAAATAACTTCTGTAACTAAGTAATCAGGACTTTCTCCTATTAATGTAAATCCCTTAAATCTGAAATCCCAGATGTCCTTGATATACCTTCTATCTAATATCTGACCTCCAGAAGATCTGATAGCATTATTGAAGAGAGTATTAAATTGTTGCTCTTCTTCCTCAAAACTAACTTCTTTAGAAATTATAGCTAAATAACTTCTAGGGAGATTGTATCCAAAGAGTTCGTTAAATAGTGCAACGTGATCAGGATTAAGAAACCAGATTGAAAATGGTTTGATTTCAGCAAGATGTTTCAGACCATTAAGTAATTCAGCTGGTGAATCAAAAGTACAACCTTGATGTTTGAGAGGAATGTCAAATTTCAATCTGAGTGCAACTTCTGTTATAGTTCCAAGAGTACCGTGTGATCCTACAAAAAGTGAAATATCATCTTCTTCTGTATATCTCTTAATTTCTCCAGTTGGTAGTACTACTTCTAAAGCAGCAATTTGCTCCAGAGCTCCTCCATATTGGATACTTCCAATACCATGGCCACCGTGAGCTATCCAACCTCCAACAGTAGCTGAATGAAAGCTAGATGGATAAGCACACAAAGAAAATCCTTCTAGATTCAATTGTCTTTGTAAATCAGAAAAGACTACTGATGGATTAGTAGTAACTGTTAGTTCTAAAGGATCAACTAAGAAGTGATGTTCTAATCCTTTTGTATCAACTACAACTCCTTTCTTATATGGAACGCTTCCACCAAAACCCGCAGTTCCTCCACTTCTCTGTGTAATTGGTACTTTTGTTTCGTTAGCTATCTGGTAAATCTTCTGCATGTCTTCTTTAGTTCGTACTTGTATAACCCCATCCGGAACATTGCCAATAAATAATTTGACTTGCTTTGGTAAATCTGCCATATCTCTAGAATAAACTTGCAAAGTTGTGTAGTCATCTTTGAAATTTTTACCTAAATGTCGGGTAAAGCTAGTCCTAGTAGTTTTCTTCAAAGTCATTTTTCTCCCTCCATTGCTCTAACAATTAACTCCGCAATATCTAAAATTTCAATGTTTAACTTCTCGTTTTTCACTCCAGTTAGAATGGTATCCTTGCATGTTGGACAACCATTTGCAACAATTTCTGCTTCTGTATACTTTATCTCTGAAATCAAACGAGCATTTACTTGATTCACTAGTTCTGAATCATTAAGCTTCAATAACCCTCCACCTCCACAACAGAGAGCTTCATGCTTATTCGAAGGCAGTTCCTCAAATCTTACATTGGGGATGTGTTTTATTACGTCTCTAGGAGCTTCAACCAAACCACAATGCCTAACAAGCTCACAAGGATCTTTGAATGTAATCTTCTCTTTGATACTATGCTTAAGTTTGAGTTTGCCACTCTTGATCAGTTCTTCAGCTAGCTCAGTAATATGAAGGACTTCAATATCCCATTTATTACCTAGAATTCTGGGATAAACTATTTTGAAAGCTCTATAACAACCTGAACAAGCCGTAACAATTCTTTCAATACCTAATTCCTTAAGTTGATCAAGATTATGTTTTGCAAAATCTCTTCCAGCTGAATATCCACCTGCTAGAAAAACAGGAGATCCACAACACCATTCATCTAAACCTAAAATAGTAAAATCTACTCTTGTTTTTCTAAGAATTTTCACCACACTTGGAGCTACGTTACCCATTTTTCCTGAATATGAAGCCTGACACCCTACAAAATATGCTATTTTGGCTTTCTTCTTTGTTCTTCTACTCATATTCATTCCAGCTAAATCAGCCCAAGCTAACCTATCTTCAGTTGGTAAACCATAGATATTATGAGTTGACTTAACTTTATTGTATAGCGATAATAGAAGAGGACTCCATCTTCCTTTACGAAAAGCTTCTTGTCTAACTTGTTCCCAAACTTTGAGTAGAGGGAGATCAACAAGACAGATATTCTCGCATGCTTTACACATTGTGCAAGCAAATATGGCTTCAAAAAGTGTTTTAGAAACCTCAACTTGAGTTGCTTCCTTTACGCCTTCTGAGAAATACATCCTAATCTGTTCTAAAATTCCTCTTGGATGGTAAGTTTCCCATTTAAGTTCTTTGAAAGTTGGACATAAAGAACAATAACCACAATAAACACACTTCTGAGCTATTTCTAGTAAATCTACGTGCCATTCAGCTGGAGAACTCATAAACATTTAAAGGATATTTTTTTTACCTTTAATCTTTTGTGGTGATTTCTAAGGCTTATATCTATTGAAAACAAAAAAGTGCAACTTCTTTTTAATTGTCGAAGCTAATACGAAATTCTTTCTAACAGTTGTTGCTAACCTACCAGCTCTAACCAGTTCAATTGGATCAATCTTTCCATCTTTTTCAATGATTTGAATCATATATGGACTGTGTTCTAATCCAGGACCTTTCATATATACAGCAAAGTCAACACCAAATTTTAATCCAGGTCTAACAATGTATCCCAAATTTCGTAAATATCTGTACACATTCATCTTACTTTCAAAGTTCATGTAAAACTCTTGACATTTTTTAGAAAAATCAGTTTTCGGAATATTCTCTCCATCCTCATTAACAATTGACAACTTCTTTTTCTCAAGAAGATACAATGCTTCAAAAGCTGAAAGCTCTGAGGGGTCTCTAAATTCATCACCTAGATTAGGTTTTCGAACACCCATAGGTTTCCCATAAAATCCGTTAGAATATAGCTCCGTACCTTGATCAATATCCCAGACAATAATTCTTCTACCCATCAATTGAGCTTGATATTTCGGAGCCATTATGGATTAAAACTCACTCTGTTATTTAAATAGATTGAGATTGAGAAGAATATGTTTTCCGCCTTCAATATCATTTTATAGATGATTGGTTAATTTCTTTACTGAAGAGTATGATAATCTCAACTGGGATTGATGAGCTCGATAAGATGATTGATGGTGGTTTAAGAACAGGATTTTGCTATGCTATTAAAGGATCTGCTGGTTCTGGAAAAACTGTTCTATCATTAAATATGACCATGGGAGCTCTACAAAAAGATATACCTGTTTTATTCATTTCTACAGAAGTAGATCCAGAGAAACTAATAATCTATGGAGACTCATTCAATATGAACTTACAATCCTACATGGAGAAGGGACTATTAGTTTTCGAAAAAATGTCTCTAAAACCTAAAGGAACTAGTTTAGTTCAAACTGATAAATTTGATTTATCAGCTATAATAGCAAGAACAAAAAGCAAGATGGATAAAATACAAGCAAAATTAGTTATTTTCGATTCAATATCTGCTTTCTTTGCAGAGTTTCTACATGAAAAAACTGCAAGAAGTAATTTTATGGATTTCATCAGAGAGATAACAGATAACGATGCAGTTCTCATACTAACAGCTGAATCCCAAATGAGTGAAGAATATTCAACTGTTGAGGAATATCTAGTAGATGGAGTTATCAAAATCAGAACTGAATTGAAAAACAATCAACTTGTGAAACGGATTTCTATTCCAAAACTAAGATCAGCTAAACCAATTAACTTTGAGAACAGATTCATAATCAATCGTGAAGGAATATCAATACTCCGATCTGAGCAACCTCCTATGTCTATAATTCAAGAGGAAAAAATAGGTGTTGAGAAGCTAGATGAAATGCTAGGAGGAGGAATACCTTCAGGTAGTGTAGTATTAATAGAAACAGATGGAGAAACGAACTATTTTCCATTGTTTTTACAGATAATGTGTTGTAATCTAGAGAAAAACAAAGGAGTTATCATACATTCAAATGTCCATATGTATTCAAATCGAATAGTTGAGGAGTTCAAGAGAGTAGAATGTGATATCTCTCCACATTTGAATGAAGGCAATATCATTTTCATAGACAAATATAACCGATCAGTTACAGAAGTTGAAGCTAGAGAAATGAGTCAATTGATGACAACAGATGATATGATATCTGTTACAGTAGAACTGATGGAAGCATTTAGAAAATCAGAACAAAAAGTAACTCTGTTTGGAGACTTAACCGATGATGCTAATATTCTAACTGAATCGAATTTCCTTAGATACTTTGCTCTCCAATCTTTTAACATCAAAGAACAAAGTGCTATTGGCTATTCCTTCATTAATTTTAATGCAATAAGTCGTGAAATGCTAGCAAGATTACGCAACACAGCAGATACTATTATTCGATTCTCAAGGTTAGATTACACCACATACATTGAATGCTTGAAAAGTTCAACAGGTGCTACATTCTTACCTAAAGTTGTCAAATTTAAAGATAAAATGCCATTAATAGATATACTTGATTGAGTGAATAATATGAGATTGCAAATAATATTCTTTACAAGCCCAACTTGCAGCTGGTGCCCATATTTAGAAGGCGTTCTAAGAAATATTATTGCTGATAAAGAACTATTAACTCTTGAAGTAATTGATGTAACAGAAAACACAGAGAAAGCTGCTGAATATCATGTAGTAGCTGTTCCTACAATAGTTCTACCAAATAATCAAAGGATTATAGGTAGTGTTGATGAAGCATTCTTACGAAGACAAATGGATCAATTTTTGATATCGGGGAGTTAAAATTAAAAACTCTATGTTTTATTCTATATTATGGATGAAGTTTCAGAGGTTAATGAGAGAATTCTTGGTAGAATCTTTTCTGAAGATGTCATTTATGAAAGAATCAAAGATTTATGCTTAATTGGGAGTAGATTTTCAGGAACTGAAAGCGAAAAAGAAGCTCAGGAATATATGGTCCATTTCTTGAAATCGTATGGTGTCAAAGTATATGATTATGAATTTGAGTATCAAGGATGGATTAGGGGAGATTGCTACTTTGAAATAGAAAGCAGTAAAATAAAACAAGAATTTCCAGCTATATCCCTGGTTCTTGCTCCTTCAACAAATGGAGAAACAATAGAAGGTACAATCATTGATGGCGGAGGTGGGTCTGAAACTGAGTTAAAACGAATTGATGATTCCATTCCTGGTAAAATCGTAATGATTAATTCGGGAGATACTGAAGAAGGATGGCTACACAGGAGAATAAAGTATGCTAACGCAGTAGATTTTGGTGCTAAAGTGTTTGTATTTGCCAACCATAATCCAGGTCAATTATTTCCAACTGGTTCTGTTAGATCCAACAGGATAGGTGAAATCCCTGCTATAGGAATTTCAAAAGAAACGTATGAGCTAGTTAAAGAGATGATAGCTCAAGAAGAGATAGTTAACTGCAAAGTAAAGGTTACAAATGAAACTCCCAAATTGACTTCAAAACATATTATCTGGGAAATTCCAGGAGAGATTGAAGATGAAGTGATTGTCATTGGTGGTCACTATGATGGTCATGATATAGCTCAAGGAGCTGTTGACAATGCAGCTTCAATAGCAACCATTCTAGAACTTGCGAAGTTGTATAAAAGATTCAATTATGTTCCAAAAAGAACATTAAGATTCATAGCTTTTGCGGTTGAAGAATTTGGAGTAGTAGGATCAACAATATATGCAAACAATGTAGACCTCTCAGATGTCGTAGCAATGATAAACTTTGACGGACTTGTTGGTCATATTCCTAAACACATCACTTGTAGTGGAATTGAGGAATTATTTATTCTTATGAATTCCTTGAAATCCCAGATGCTATACGATCCAAGAGTTTCTAAATCCATTGTAACAGCAAGTGATAATTATCCCTTCTTTCTGAAAGGAATTCCCAATGTATGTATTTTTGGTGAAAAACCAGATCCTAGAGTTGGCAGGGGATATGGACACACTTCTGCAGATACTTTTGATAAAATAACAAGACTTGATGCAAAGCTTTCTCTAGCATTCGCATTTGTATTGATTGATGTTTTTAGCAATTTAGAAGAAATGCCAAAGAAGCTTAAAGAAAATGATATAATTAAAATCTTGAGAGATGCTAAATTAGAAGATCAATTGAAGCTTCTGGAGAAATGGCCCTTCAAATAGTTCATTTTTCTTTTCTTATTTTTATGAAAAATCTGCCTACTTCTTTCATGTAATCTTCATATTCTTTCCCAAATTTTTCTAAGAGTACCTTTTCCTCATTTTTCGCTGTAATTATGTATCCTGGTATGCCTAATAGAAGAACGAAAAGATAAGGAGAAAAAGCTGCAAAAGGTAACCCAATAAAACCAGTAATGTACAAGAAATAAGATGGATGTCGAACAAGAGCATGACCCCAATTAGCAGAAAGTTTAGCTTCTCCTCTAGCCAAATATGCTCCTCTTCCTATTCTTCCTAAACATCCTACAATCAAACCTATTGACATTATTATGATTCCAACTAAAATGAGTGGAAATTGAATTTCATAAGGGATGTTTTCAAGAACAAAGATATTTTTACCAGAACTTAATACAACTGTTGGACTAAACAATAAGTAAAACCAGAAAATGAAAGAAGTTAAAACAACTGACAAGCCTTCTAAAAGTGATTCAAAGCTAGGAGTAGGATAAGAGGCTTTATCCTTCTTAATTAACATATAAATATCGAATGGAAAATGAATTAAAATATAGAAGAGCATGTAAGAAAGGAAGAAATAATTGGATAACTCATTTAGATTTATCATTGAAAAAGCAACACAAGTTTCCCTTATGAGTATAGCTCTTCTAACCAACTTCATTTACTTCAAGAATCTCTTTCTCACATAATTATAGGATGTTAAGCAAACGAGAGAAACTGTAAAGATAATCAATGTAAATCCAATAACGGGTTCAGTCGCGCAGCAAGTTACTAACACTGTATATCCTGCATCTTCAGTATATTCAATAGCTAAATCTAAATCATAAGCATAAGGTTCTAATGAGTCATCAAAACCAATACAACCATCTGACATCGGAACAGAACCTTCTGCAGCTAATCCTTCATAAATTTCATGAACAATTTTCCTTCTTGGAATAGCATGACTAATAGCTGTGCGCATGTCCAGAGCAGCAGCTGGAGTTCCTTTAGGAGTTAGTTCTCCAGTTCCAAAAATTGGGTGCTTTAAATTAAAGCCTAGTTCTTGATATTCTAGGTCTTTTACAATTTCTCCTCGAATATCTGCAAGATCTTCAAGAGCAGAAATATACCCAAAACCATAGTGTCCATCGAAAACGTCCACAGTACCTGAAAGAAGACCAGTAAAAGCTTCATCCATTGATGGTATACATCTAAATATCAATTCATCAAGAAAAGGATTAATGCCTTTTGAGTAATTCAAAGCTAACCAGTAAGGATTCGGTTGAAGACTGACTACAGTATTAGTATAAGTACTTAGAATAAATGGACCACACGATTTTACAAGTATGTCAGTTACATTTCCAGTAAGAGGAGTTTCATCAAAGATTGAATATCCATATGTACTTATTGCAGGCTCAATACTACTCTTATCGACTATCCCCATAGACAATATACTCTTTGAAAAAGGAGAGAATGATGTTAAATTAAAGTTCAAAGTATGAGTATCTACAATCTCAATAGAATTATTTGAATCTAACCATTTTCTTAGAAACTTATAATGCCTTGAGTTAATTGTAGGAGTCATATGGAGTTCATAACTGTATTTCACATCTTCAGCTAAAACAGCAGAACCATCACTAAATTTAGCATTGGGATCAAGTATTACTGTATAGTTTTTTCTATCAGAACTTAAACTGTAATTTGTAGCAATAACAGGTTCCCATTCATAGGAAAACTGGCTTCTATGTAGAAGACAACCATATAATGATGACATCCATAAGTTGTCAAAAGTGGAAAATTGACTAAAAGCACTATATGCATTCAATTCTTCTGGTATGGCATAGTTAATGATATTATCTTCACTGTCCATCCAGTTTTCAGTTCTATGTTTAAAGATTGAAAGTAGTTGGCTATCAATGCCAGATACATTTTCTCTAAAACCATAAAGCATTCTAGGATACACAATACAGATTGATGGCAAATCATGGTATAGTATGGCTTGTAATTCATGAGCATACTCTTCTCTTTTAATAGGATCAAATTCTGTAAGATACTGCTGAAGCTTTGAATCATAAGCAGGATTTGCAAATTGATAATAATTCTTCCCTTGGAGAAGACAACTAATAGAATCACAATTGAAAACTCCTGATGGATCCCAGTCTAAATCACAAGACCAACTCATAAAAAGTGCATCAAAACCTCCTTCCATGTAAACAGGAATATAATCATAGTTCTTCAAGGGGTATTGCCACGTTCGTATTGCAATATTTTCCCATGTAGTTGATTCATGAAAACGGACTCCAATCCCAACTTTCGGTAATGTATTTTGAATAAGAATTGAATATTGATTTCTTTCATAATTAGTATTAGGAGATAGAAGTACCATTTGGAAAATGAATGGCACTTCGGTTTCTTGACCTGTAACTAGAATAGGTGAAAGAATAATCGTTACAAAAACAACAAAAGAAAACCATCTTTTTTTCATTTTATCTCCTCTTCTTCAACTAGCTAAAGCTTAAAGAATCAATATTATTAAGTATTTTTACAATATTTTAATCATTAGAATCAGAGACAATAAAACGCATTTTTCACACATATTTAAGGTAAAAAGAAAAATCTAGTCTATTTCAAAGGCGAGAATGAATTTTCTCTAATTTATAGATAGAACTAAGCTAAAATAATTTCAATATGTTTATTCCTCTATTGAAAGCTCTTTTGAGCATCCAAGTAATAATATTCTTAGGAGGTTTTTTCACTTCTT
>JAEOSZ010000032.1 GCA_016840095.1 Candidatus Heimdallarchaeota archaeon | reverse complement strand
CTGAAGTTAGCTGTAAAAATGAACATATCGAGGTTCCTATAAAATTTGGAATCTTCTCTGATGTCTTCTGTCCAGGAAAAGAATATACATACGAATTTTTAGAAACTGTTCTAGATGAAGTACTTTCCATCTTTCCATCAGAGATTATTCATATTGGAGGAGATGAAGTTCCCAAGAAAAATTGGAAGAAATGTTCTGATTGTAGTAAAAAAATGGAAGAAGAAGGATTAGAAAATTATGAGGAATTGCATACTTATCTAACTCAACGAATTAACAGTTACTTAAAAACTAAGGGAAGGAGAACAATTGGATGGGATGAAATTCTAGGAAGAGACACAGACAAAGACATAATCAGTCAATATTGGTCCCCTACTGGAAAAAAGCGTGTTTTTAAACATTTAAAGAAAGGTGGTGAAATTGTTATTTCAAACTTTTTTAATTATTATTTGGATTATAATTATTATATGACACCTTTAAGAAAAACCTATCATTTTGATCCAATTCCAAAAGGTCTAAAAGATGAATATCATGAACAAATAGTTGGAATAGAGGCACCTATTTGGACTGAATGGGTACCTAATAGAGAAAGATTTGATTGGCAGGTGTTTCCTAGACTTGTAGCAGTAGCTGAAACTGCTTGGTCTCATGAAGAAAACAAAGATTATGAGTCTTTTCTTTTAAGACTAGAAAAATTCAATCAACTTCTCGATTCTTTAGGAGTTCAATATGCTTCAATTGATGAAGTAAATCCAAAAGGTTTGAAAAGATTTATCAACCTCAGAAAAACTCTGAAATGGCCAGAAGTTTAAGGAAATTCTGACTTGTTTTCCTTCCACCAAACTAACCATTCTTTTCGTAATTCATCCCTTTGTTTTTCTGAAACTCCCCCAACGAAACCCCAATAGGGGTTATCAAACATTCTTCTTAGTAAGACTATTTGTCCTGTATGTCCCATAATGTGTAGGGATATTCTATGAATTAGATCTGAGAGGACTTCTTTTTGTTCTTCAGATGGTATTTGCTGAAACTTCTCTGTAGGGAGTCCTTCAAGAATTTGTATATACTCACTAGAAATTTCCAAATACATATCAATTAAATCTCGAAAAGAATACGGATATTCGATAATCTGATCTTTTGAAACACCATAAGCATAGTAATCTCTTTCTTCTTGAGAAAAATTCCTTTTTCCAGTATGATATGATAGATAGCTATCCATATGTGAAACGCAATGTCCAACTATCCAAGCAATGTGATTTGTATCCTTTTGAATTTGTTTAGTTGCAAATTTAGGTTCAAGATTTTTTAATGACATTAGAAAATTAATATTCGCGATTTTCAATTCCTTGATTAGAGGTCCTGCTGAATCCATGTTAGTCAAATTGACAAAAAAATGAAGATTAAAGAATTTTTGTGTTTGCTTCTTTAAATTTTATCTCCAATCGAAATAGAATGAGTCAACATTTTCAGGAATTTCTACATTAGTTAAGTTAAAAATATCTAGATTGATTTTTTTTCCAAAAAAGAAGAATCTTGCCTTTTTCAATGCTTTCATGTCGAAATAGGGTATATATGGGGTTTGAAGACCATACCAACCTCGTTCTTCTGAGGTTTGACAGAGATAATATGCTAGTTTGCCTGCTTCTTTATTGGTTAATCTGTGAATATGAATCATATCAAACCATCCATAAGGTATCTGGTTTCCCATTCCAGCTAGAATGAACTCCCATGCAAGCATAAATCCTTTAACTTTACCTTCATCATCTTCATGAACCACACAATTTACTTTAGGATTTTTAAGCATCCATTTGAAATCTTCCATTTCTGGAACAATAGATATCTGATTTCTCTCAACTTGTTCTTGAATTATTTTGAACATTTCAGGAATATCTTCCTCTTTGAAGCTTCTGATTTTGTCTGATTTTATCGTTTTAACTTTTTGAAATAATCTGAAAACTAATTTTTCATACCATCTCAATCTTACAACTGTTGATACTTTATCTACATCAAATGCTTTGATTACAAATTTGGTCAGAGTTACAACTCTCTGGAACTTAATATTTCTATCTCGAGCTACAGCTGCTGAAACATCAATTCCGTGTTGTTCTGGTTCATGAAGAGAAAATCCTCCATCATACCCCTTCTCTATACCCACTTCAAAAAGCTTACTCCCCATAGCTTTAGCCAATCCTTTTTTCTGGTGTTCTGAATGAACACTTAACCAAGAAGGAACGGAAAACTTGTATACTTTTCCCTCAATTGAAAGATTGCGTGGAATTGCACCTAAAAATCCAACCAATTTTCCTGTTGGTTTGTGTATAGCTCGAATAAAAGTATCTTTGTCAATTGAAGGTGCACCATACATAATATTGAATGTATCTTCTGAAAATGCTATAGAAGCACCTTCTATTAGTGCAGTTTCATCAGTTAGGAAGGCTTGAGTAATTAACTTTGAGAATTCCTCAAAATTAGCTTCTTCTATAGTAAATTGTTCAATAACATAATCTCCAATAGTAGTTTTCTTCAAAAGATCATCACCATCTATTGATTCTAGATATTTCTCACTGTTTGGTACATTTATTTAAAGATTTCATTCCAAATAGTAGAAATAGTGAAAAATCAAGTTTGCTCTTGAGCACTTGTTTTTAATCTAATTTGATATATTAAATTAAAAAAGTTAATAATACGGTATGTATCATATTGCATGTGAATTCAAAATCCAAGAGATTTCTCAGTTATTTTGTACTGCTATTGATTCTTCTTGGAATGAACCTACAATATAATTTGTCTGATTTAGATCTAAATCTTGAAAATACTCTTAGCCTCTCAATGATTTCTGCTGCACAACCACTATATTTCAATGAGACAGCTGCATATGATGATATTGAAACTCAGTTGTCCTTTGGTCCCAGAGTCCCCGGTACTTCCTCTCACGATGATTGTGCAGATTGGATAAGAGCAGAATTACTTAATGTAACTGACACTGTTGTAACGCACAATTTTACCATACAGAAATCTGGAGAACCAAGTTATCAATGTCAGAATGTTCTAGGAAAAATAAATCCACATGAAGAAAATATTGTCATTCTTAGTGCTCATTGGGATTCAAGAAATGTTGCAGAAAAAGATACAGAAAATCAAAGTTTCCCTATCCCTGGTGCAAATGATGGCGGTTCAGGAGTAGCTGTGTTATTAGAACTCTCTAGGGTTTTATACGAGTATAAAAATGAGCTTGATTGCCAGCTTTGGTTTCTTTTCTTAGATGCTGAAGATCAAGGTTATTCCAGAGGTATGTACGGTTTACAAGGTTGGGGTTGGGCAGAAGGTTCAATAGTGTTTGCCAATGAAATAGATTCTTTTTATAATTCCACTTCTGAAACTATTGATTGTTTTATTTTACTAGATATGGTTGGTGGATCCAATCTAAAATTTGTAAAAGAGTCTCGATCTAACGAAGCATTGCATGATAGTATATTTGACGAAGGGATTAAATTGGGTTATTATGAAGCTTTTCCGAGTCAGCCTAAATCAATGTACATAACAGATGACCATGTAGCTTTTGATGAAATTGGAATTCCTGTAATAGATTTAATAATCGATTTCATAAATGGAGAGTGGACCTATCATCACACTCATTCTGATGATTTGAGTAATATTGATGTTGCAAGTCTATCGATAACTGGACGTACTTTAGAATCTTTTTTGAAAAAATACTATACAATAAATCAGAATAAGGATTGGAGAAAGACAGATTTACCTGTGTCTACTTATCTTTTAATAGCAATCGGTTCTGTTTTTGTCGGTGGAATACTGTTAGTTTCTATTTTAAATAGGAAGCAGAAACGCTCCTAAAAGAAGAGAAGATGATTAGGCATTAAATTTTTTAATTTGCATTTCATATATAATCTATGAATAATCGATACTATACATTTCTTCTGTTCCTTTTTCCTTTGTTAACTATTATTCCTTATCTAATTCCAAACCTAGAATTAAATGCATATTACAAAATTATGATTTTCATTATAACACTAATAAGTACATTAGTATCAGTTATTTATATTATATATTCGAAGAAACGCGATTTGATATTCTTTTTCTCGATGTTTGGACTCTCTATGCTAATTTACCTGCTAAATACGATTTTTGATCTAGTTAGTTTATTTAGCTCCTATCCCGTAGAATGGTTTAGTGATCTATCTGACTTTTTAGGAAATCTACCCATTCTAATCTTTCTTGTTATTAGAGTAATTCTTGATGCAAGATTAATTAAACTTCAATCTCTTAACATCTTTTTGTTTGGTTCAATTGTTGCATCTACCGGTTTCATTACTGTAGCAATAATTGCTGTTCGTTTAGCATTATCACAAGGAGTTCCAATGTCAGAATTTTTGCTCTTTCTGCCTTTTTTTATTGAAGTAATTCTAATTATGTTCTTGCTAATAACGCTTTATGTAATCTACATGGAAATAACTTTCAGGTACTATATCTTAGCACTGCTAACAGGTTTCGCATTCCTGTTTTTTGGGGATACATTTCAGTTATTTTATGGTTTGTTTGGAGATATAAAATATAGAGGGATAACTAGAATATTCAATTTACTAGGTTTTAGTTATATGCTTGCTATTCTAATATGGGTGAGAGGGAAGAATTTAGTTGTATCATCAATTACTGCTATTGAAGAAGAGAGAAAGCGGTATAAATCTTTATATCTTGAGCTTGATGATAAAGTAAGAGACTTAATAATATTGACTCAACTATTACGACATGATTTGGGGAATGACATTATTGTTGTTTCCAATGCTCTTGAATTATATGAAGAGAAAAAATCAAGTGACCTGTTAGAAATAGCGTCTAAAAGACTAAAAAATATGGAAAACCGCATAACAAAACTTAGATCTAGTAGTGAGATTTACACTAGTCTTCGAACAGAGAAAGTACCAATCACTTTTATCAATGAAGTTGCACAGCTTTTCGAGAAAGTTACAGTAAAAATCAAAGACAAAAAACTCTACATCTGGGCTAATCAGTTAATAAACTTCATACTATTCAATATCATTGAAAATGCGTTTAAACATGGAGGGGAAGATGTTGAAGTAATAATAGACGCTGAAAAAACTGCCGATTCTATTATTATTCAGATTATAGACAATGGTAAAGGTATGAGTGATGCTGAAAAGAAGATGATTTTAGACTATAGTCTTATGGTAACTGAAAAAGAGTGGAAACCAGAAGGAGTTGGGTTGAATCTAGCAAAAACAGCAATAGAAAGCTTTGGAGGAACCTTTTCGATTGAAGATAACGAACCTAAAGGTACAATTGTAACTATGAAGTTTCCTCTCATCCTATCAGAAGAGTAGGACTCTTCTCGTTTCTTTTTTACTAAGAATTTAGATATCTATATGCAATGAGTAAGTACAATTTTGTTACATCTTTGAGCGTATCCACATCTGCATACTCATTCGCATTATGCGCATTTCTTCCTCCTGGACCAAATACAAAGATATCTTTCATACCTGCTTCTCTCATGTTTCCCCCATCTGAAAAACCAGTATTAAAATGAAAAACGGGACTTGATTCGTAAATTGCTTCGAATGAATTCTGAATTGTTTTTCCAAACTCTGTATTTGGATCAGTAGCTGATCCTTCACCAATAGTGATTATTGACATAGTTATGTCAACAGGTTCCTTCATGAATTTAGTATTCTGAAGTTGAGAATTTCTATATCCTTCTGGGAGTTCTATACGATACTTCAGCTTTGAACAGAATTTAACTATAGAATCAAATAAATCTTGAGTTGACAATCCTGGCATTGCTCGAAAATCTACTGATAATTCACAAGTGTCAGGAATAACATTGGTTTTGATTCCAGCATTTATTTCAGTAAAACTAAAAGTGGTTTTGTATAAAATATTTGAATCTCTCTTATCTTTATCTAAAGGACTTTTTTCTGGTACAAATGATCGGATTTTTCTCAAATCTGAGAAGGTTACACGCTTCAACATATACTTCAACTGTTGAAATTTCGAAATTGGTGGTTTATGCTTTGGGATTTTCAATCTTCTATTAGCTTTGTGTATAAATCTAGTAGCTTTATTGATGGCATTTGATTTTAATTTTGGCCAGCTTCCATGTCCAGCTACTCCATGGAATGTAAACTTCAACCAATGAGGTCCTTTCTCTCCCAATCCAATGGTTGGACTGGTCAGTGGTTTTCTTATACTAGGTTCACCTATTATAGTAGCGTCTGCATTTACTATATCAAAGTGATTCTTAGTCATAAAAACTGAACCATAAGTTCCATGTGTTTCTTCATCAGGAACTAACCAAAGTTGAAGCTTTCCTTTAAAACTCAATCTAGATTCTTTGAGAATCTTCATAGCTATCATTTGGCATGCAATACCAGCTTTCATGTCTACTGAACCTCTTCCATACAATTTTCCATCCTTAATGACACCACCTAAAGGAGGAGTGTCTTCATCCCAATTTTCTGGATTAAAAGGAACTATATCCAGATGCCCATTAAATTGCAGTGTTTTTCCTTTCTTTTCTCCTTCAAGAAAAGAAATCAGATTGTAATAATATTCATCTTTTCTTTTACTTTGAAATGGTGCTTTGAACAACGTTGTATTAAAACCACCTTTATCCATAAAATCCTTGGTAAACTCAAAAATTTCATCGATTTTATGATACTGAAATTCAGAAAAGTTTAATGATTCAATTTTCACTAAATCTTGCAGTAAATCAATAATTTGTTGTTCACTTTTGTCAACTAAAGCAAGAAGCTTCTTCTCATTTTTACTCAAAGGTATCTTTGGAACAACTTTTTTCTCTAAAACTTCTAATGACATTATAAGAAAGCATTTTTTTTGAGGTATATTTAGATTTCTCAAAGGTTTGAAGAGAATTCTTATAATAGCAGAAACTATATTCTAGCAGATTGATTATGAAGAAGGGGAATTTAGTCAAGAAAGGTTATGATGAAATTGGTTCAAATTACATGGAGTATAGAGACCTTTTTAGTAATCTACCAGAATTAGAAATTGTGCTCAAACATCTTCCAGAGAAAGGTAATGTTTTAGATGCAGGGTGTGGTACAGGTCTTCCTATAGCTAAGTTTTTTGTTGAGAAGGGGTTTTCGGTAACTGGAATTGATATATCCGAAACCATGATAGAACTAGCAAAAGTGAATGTACCTGAAGCGAAATTCTTTAGATCAGATATGAGTAAGCTAGACTTTCCCGAGCTTTCTTTTGATTGTATAACTGCCATTTACTCTATGTTCCATGTTCCAAAAGAGAAACACTCCTCTGTTCTAGAAAACTTCTACCGTATGTTGAAACCGGCAGGTATCCTTTTTTTCTGCTTAGGAACACACAGTGGAGATTCTTATGGAGATGATTTTATTGGGGTTGAAATGTTTTGGAGCAATTACTCACCTGAAAAGTCCTTATCTTTGGTCAAAGAAACTGGATTCTTAGTTCTGTTTGATGAAATTCTGGAAAAAGGCGATGAATTACACTATTGGATAATTGCCCAGAAGTAGATTATGGTAAATACTACTTTTTATGGAACAGTAACTCTTAAAACTACCTATCTCGTATTTTGGTGCATGAAAATCCTCTTTAAAGAATATAATCATGATGATGATTTCTTAAGGATACGAGATTTCCTTCAACTAACATATAGAGATGAAGGTTATTTGCTCAATTGGACTATAGAGAGATGGAATTATTCTGCATATTTCATAAGGGACATGTTTGAGCTATCCTTAGAAGAATGGAGTAAAACTATCGGAATTTGGGAAGCACAGGATGGTGAAATTGTTAGTCTAGTAGTTAATGAAGCAATGAATAGAGGGGAAACATTCTTCCTAGTGAATCCAAAGTATCTTGATATAGTAGATTATCTTGAAATGTTTGAATTTGCAGAAGAAAATGTTAAAGCAGAAATTGATGGCAAAATCTTGCTTAGACCTAGAATAAGAAATGGTGATACTATTCTTGAGAAGATAGCAAAGGAAAGAGGATATTCTATTATAGCTGATGCAAAAGAAACAACTTCTGAAATTTCATTAAATCAAGATTTTCTGTATCCTAAGTTACCTGAAGGATACAAAATCATGACTATGGCTGAGAACAACGATATTATTAAAAGAACTAAAGCTTTCGCAAAAGCTTTTGGAAACTGGGGAACAGAACATGAGGTCCAACCACATTCTTATGAAGCACTGCAGAAAGCACCTGATTATAACAAAGAATTGGATATTTACATTGTAGCACCTGATAGTGAGATTGTTTCTTTTTGTTTGGTCTGGTTTGATGAGAAAAATAAAATTGGGGTATTGGAACCGGTTGGTACTGATCCTGGACATAGAAGGAAGGGGTTAGCTAAAGCTGCAAATTATGAAGCAATTAAACGAGTCAAGCAAAAAGGAGCTCGAAAAGTTTATGTTGGAGATGGTCAACAATTTTACCTTTCAATCGGTTTTAAGCATAAACAATACTCTAGAGTTTGGGAAAAAGTATTTGAAAATAATTAGTTGATCTATAGATTACTTCATTCTTCTTTTTTTAAGGAACTTCAATACATATGGTACTGCTATCCCAACAAGTATGAGACTTCCTCCAATGGAACCGAAATAAATCCAAATCTGGTTATTGTTCATTGGTCCTACAGTTATATTCAAAGAGTTTGAGTAAATATTCATCTTTAATTCATCATTAGTGACATTATATCCTGCACTAAGGAGCTCATCCATTGTTCGATTAAGCCATATTCCGAAAGCTTCTGTCAGTCCAGTGCTTTTAGTGCTATCCGGATCTAATGAATAGGTGTCTTCGTAACCTATCATTTCAGAAGCTTGGAGTAGTATATTTTTAGCTGACCAATAATCTAAAGCTATTGGATCAATACCTGCAATAAGTACATTGACTCGAGTAGCTTCTGTATAACTTGTTCCAGGTCCTTCATAAGCTGAAGATTCAGGATTAGCATTAACCCAAATCGCATCAATGATATTTAATGTTGGGATGCCAAGTTCAACCATTAGAGTACCCATTCCTCCTGCAGCAATTCTGTCATGTCCATTAGCTACGCCTTGAGATTGTACACCCATATAGTGCTTAGTTGTTGCTGTAACACCAAAACCTGAATGAGATTTCAACACTGGAAGATTGATTACTTTGAGTTTTTCTTCGTAATCTGTACCATTCCAAATACCATCTCGAAAACTGATTTTTGTGCCAAAATCTGTTTCAAATTTGGGATATGATACATATATGCCTGTTTCAGGATCTGGAATGTCATAAACTACGTATCCATCATTCAGGTCTCCTTGAGAGTATTCGTCTACCTCAATGTTATTAATGTCATCCCAGAGATAAGCTGAAACTTGATATTCTGAACTGAAGAAATCTGCTACATCTTGTACTGACTGGCTTTTATCTTCTGAATTAGCATCACTCCAATCCATAGCTCCCCTACCTTGCCCATTATCAGCAATAACTATTTCTCCTGTGAAGGTTTCAGGATGATTGATAATAGCTTGAATTAATTCCTTAATCATATCAGTGTTGGTTCCACCTCTTTTTGCCCACTGACAGTTGTTTTTGAGCAAAACTACATCATCAGATGCAATTAAACCATTGGGACCTTGATTAACATCAATTAAAGTAGTTTGATAAAAAGTTAGATTCTGTGTTCCCATTAAGTCAATTAAGTTGTTAATATGAGCAACTTCTTCACCATTAACAATGAAAATATCTGAAGCATCATCTGATTCTGACTCTATGGAGCTAATGTCTAGAAAAACTTCCTGGTTAGAATTTACTGTATAAGAGACTGTTGCAGTTCCAACAGTTGATACGGTTAGTATGAATACAATAAAGAATCTACTGTAAGAGAACCAAGACTTAATAGTTGTAAAAACAGCTGTTAGAGATATAATTGGGATAACTGAACCCAGTCCAATTGAAGCATTTCTTAGAGCTTCTTGTTGACAAGGATAGGTTATTCTAGAAGGTTTTTTTCCAGTACGAAATAGAAACCAGAGCAGATTAATAAGACCAAAAATGAAGATATTATCAAGTATCTGTTTTTTCAATGGTTTTGGATTTAGATCAACAAGTTTCTTATTTTCGAATTTGTGATGCTTTTTCATATATGAAATATCAACTCGTTCATGTCCTTTATTTTTTTCTGTGACTTTTCACTACACAGTGTTATTGATTATCTGGTCAAAAATCTCAACAAGTTGACTATAATCTACCTTTTCTTCTCTTTTGAAAGATTGAATGTTTTCTTGAAGCTGCTCTACTGTTTGAACACCAAATACTACAGAATCAACCCCCAAATCTAGAGCATAATTGAAACATTGTGCAGGTGTAGCAGCTTCATTTAATTTAAGCTCAATTTTGCTACCACCAGAGTAATAGTAACCTAATTCAGTTTTTTTTGTTGTGAACAATTTACCCTTGAGAAGATTCTTTATTGCTATGAGAGAGATGTTATTATTTTTACACTCTTCGATTAACTCTAGTGTAGTTTCTCTGACACCTGTTGCAAAATTAATAACAGTCATAATGACATCAAAATCATGATTTTGTATCATTTTTTTCAGAAAGATTGGATTATGAGAACTTATTCCTATAGATTTAGCTCTACCAGTTTCTTTTAGATTTTCAACGTATTCAATTAGACCATTTTTTACAACTTTGTTATAGTCTTCATCATTCTTTACATATTGAAGCAGTCCTATATCGGTATAATCTGTTTCTAGAGTTTCCAATTTTTGATCAAAAGAGTTTTTGATTTTTTCTAAAGTTCTGATTTTGTAAGGTTTACCTTTTGCTTCATTGAAGACATTACCAATATGAGTTGTAAATGTGATTTTCTCTCGTTTATCAATGCTGAAATCTCTGAAAACCTTGAAGAAATAAGGTAGATCAAATACTAAATCAAAGTGTGTTATACCTAATCTGTAAGCTTCATCAAGTATGAGTTTACTGTTTTCATCTCTAGTAAGATGTTTTACTTTACCAACACCTTTAGCAAAATGTTCTACACCTAATCCTAGAGTACTTAAATTCACACCTAGGTTACCTAACTTTTTAGATCTATTTTCACTCATAATATTGACACAAATTATATATTATTATAAAAAGATGTGTTAACTTATCCCATTCTTTTCTCAATGAAAGTTGCTTCATACTCATAAATTCTTACTTTATCTTTAATGAAAAACTCTTTTCACTCATTATGTGTAGAAGGACCAAAACTTTAAACTCACCTTACAGAAAAATTCTCATCTTTATATACGTACTTCTTTTAAGTGTTTTAATACTAAACTAGCCTGTGATAGACATGGAAATATTAGAACGTTTTAAGCAAAGATTAATTGATAAAGAAAATCCTCCTGAGGCAGTTCAAGAAGCTATAACACTACTTGAAGATTATTCAAAATTCTTACTAGATAGAAATAGAAATTTCGAAACTGCTGAATCTGAAGATTTTTACGATTTCTCAAAGGTATTAATTGGTGAAAACCGAAATTCGGGCTTTACTTATGAAGTCTTTATTATTTTCGGACAATTTATCAACAATCATGAACTGGTTAAGTTGGGGAGAGAAGTTTTTGATGGAAGTGAAGTAATGGTTAACTTCTCTAAACGATTAATAGATGAATATAGTCAGGAATTCAGAGATGAAATTTTCCAAGATCTCAATGTACCTCCATTAGGTATTGAACCTAAAGATAAACCTGAATATACTAAGAAATTGATATCGAGATTTCATGACAAAGTTGGAGAACAAACTTGCGTAGAATTCTTAGCTAAAGGTTTGAGAGATCCATATTACGAATGGAGGAAACCTGATAGAGAAAGATTTCTTAATTCGAAGAATATTGATGAGTTTTTAGCTGAAAAAAGGAAAAGATTCATTGCATCGCTTGAACAACATGAGAAAGAAGGAACACTCTTTTTCACTCAAGAAATAGACAAAAGTGTTTTGGATTATGTGAGAAATCAGCCTGGAATTGAAGGTGGTATACGAAAAGGAAACATACTTACAGTTTCAAAAATTCCTCATGAAATAATTAAGTATCTTAATGAAGAGGATGAAATGCTAAAAGCATATTATTATTGTCATTGTCCTTGGGTAAAAGAATCAATCAAAGATGGAACAGTTGACGAAATCCCAAATGCTTTCTGTAATTGTAGTGGTGGATATTACAAGAATTATTGGCAGATCGTTCTAGATCAACCTATAGAAGTTAAAACAGTTAAGACAGTTATAAACGGAGATTCAATCTGTGAATTTGATGTTTACCTTCCTGAAGATGTAGTTAAGGGATTGGATTAGTATCCAATTCACTACTTTTTATTTCCTCCAATACTTTCGTAATTTTCTGTTTCAAGAATTTGATTTCTTCATCTGAAATGGTCAAAGGAGGTAGAAACCTTATCAGATTTTTTGCTGTGCTAAACCCAATCATAACTCCTTCAAGGAGTAGAGAATCCTTAATTCTTAATATTAGTTCCTTAGTTTTATTATTTCCATATTCTTTGAACTCTATTGCAAAAATAAAACCAAACGATCTTGCATCGATTATTGATGGGTGAGACAAGGTTTTCAGAAATGAAAATAGTTCAACAATTTTTGGTTTAAGTTTCTCTAAAATATCTTCTGATTCAAACACCTCGATAACTTTCATAGCTATGCTTGTCCCTAAAGGATCAAGTTGGTGTGATTGTGCATAATATAATTCTGAAGAAGTTAGTTTAGCTTCCAGATCAGATTTTGTAACAACTGCACTAACTGGATAGCCATTACCTAATGCTTTACCAAGAGCGAGTATATCAGGAGTGATCTTAAAAAGTTCATATCCAAATTTCTTACCAGTTCTCCCAAAACCAGTTGTCACTTCATCTATAATAACTAAAGCACCAATTTCCTTCATTTTGTCACAAATAGGTTGAATAAATTTCGAACAAGGTCTAAGAACTCCTCCTCCAACCATGATAGGTTCTAGAACAAAGCAGGCAATATCATCTGCATGCTTATCAATTACTTTGTAAGCTTTCTGTAAAAACCTATCTAGATTCTCACATTCATTCCTCCCACATACAGGAAATTCTAGTTTAAACTCCTCATTTTCTGATGAAGTAAATGATAGGTCTCGTGCTATGCCAAAAGCGCCAAGATATGAATTCTCTAAAGATAGAACATTCTTTCTTTTTGTAATCTTTTTTGCAAAGTTTATTGCAAATTCAACAGCTTCACTTCCGCTGTTCAGAAATGTAACCTTATCGAACTTATCAGTGATAAAATCTAATAACTTTTCAGCTGCTTCAATTGTAATGGGGCACAAAAATCCTTTATTTCTATGTATAATCTTTGAAGACTGCTCTTTGATAGTCTCTACTATCGTTGGATGATTGTGTCCCAGATTTGTACACCACATTCCAGATTCACAGTCTAGGTACTTCTTGCCATTTACATCATATATCCATGAACCAGAAGCTCGTTCGATAAGTTCAAATTCAAATGTATTTGTGCGAAGAATTTTATCAAACATATAATCTCAACAAGATGATATCCTACTATACTATTATTAATTTTGAGCTAGGGATTCTTCAGGAAGTGTTTATTCACTTAATGCAGAAGTTAAACTTTTAGCAATATAGTTCATTTGGTTAACACAAATCGATATATGTCCCTCATCTGGAAAGAATTTAGCTATACAGTTGGGAATTTTTTTCGCCATATATCTACCAATGGAAATTGGAACTGTTTTATCAAAATAACCTTGCCATAAGAATATTTTGACTTTCTTTGATAATTCTTCTAGTTTAAAGCCCCAGTTACGAAAAATTAGTTTGCGATCAAAAACTGCTCCTTTTGTACTTATTCTCCCTACATCTCGCATCCTTTCGCATAGAACATCTATGATTTTTGGTTTTTTTATCAATAATCTACTATCAGGTTTTGAAAAATTCTTAGTAACATGGATAAGCATCCTTTTTCTAATTCTTGTTTCATCATTTGACCTAGCATGCCTTGCCATCTTATACCAAAAATAGAACCTAAATACAAGGGGTAATCGTTTATTAACAAAAACCATTCTTTTACTAACACCATCTAATCTTCTAGTAAGTCTATTTACGGGACCCATTGCAGCTATAATACCTACAGAAATACATCTCTCAGGAATCTTATATGCACAAGCTAAGGCATATGGAGCTCCTCCACAAACAGCTAGAATTGGAAATGTTTTCAAACCTAATGAATCAGCTAGTTCTTCAACATCATCTGGCCAATCTAAAATGGTTCTATCTTTCTTAAAATCAGATAAACCAAATCCTGGTCTATCTACTGATATGATCCTAGCATCTTCGTTAGCAAGAGTCAATTCTGCAACTTTTGCTTCAGTTCTAGTTCCTGGATTTCCATGAAAATAGAGAATAGGTTTCCCATTAGGATTGCCATACTCTGCAAATCCTAGAGTTCTACCATCACTGAGTGTAATCGTCTGAGAAAACCTATCCATTTGAATCACTAAGCTCATTATGGAAGGCAGTTAATAAACTTTTTTTGTTTCATTCTTACAAAAGTTTGAAAATACAATCCATAAGCTCTAAGTCTTGTTTATCTCAATAGAAACTTTTTATATCCTATGATAAAATCAGAATTATGGTTAGACGTCCAAAGAAAGAATATGCTCTCGAAAATGAAACAAAGAAAACTATTGTAAATTTACCTAATGGAGCTAAATTAAGAGTACTAACTTTGCAAGCAGATGAAAAAACTGAGATGACTCGAGATATTATTTTTTATTCAGGATACATCTCGTATATTTATCTTTGGAGAGAATCTATACCTTTACTAAGAAAGAATCATAATGTCATTTTTATCGAATCAAGGGAGAAGGAGTTTTCTTCTTTTCCACCAAACAACATAGCTTACACCGTTGATACCTTAAGAGAAGATTTTGCTCAAGCAATAGAAGAACTTCAAATAAAACCTGAAGAATGCGTGTTCACTGGTTCTTCTATAGCTTCCGTTGGAGTACTTGAAGCGATGAGCAAGTATAATATACAGCCATTTTTGTCAGTTCATTCCTCGCCACAGAAGTATTATAAAGAGAATACTAAAGCAAAAACAGCTGCAAGATTGTTACCTCACTGGTTTGTAACTATAGTAAAACCCATTGTGTACTTAATTTACAAAGTAAAATTCAGAAGAGATAAAGAATCCGGTAAAAGTAGAATACATACTTTAGGTAGGATGTTGCAAAAAAGCCAACTGAAATGGATGAGAAATTTGGAGATGTTAATGTGTGACTATGAGATGAATAAGGAATCTGTCAAAAACATCAAATCTCCAGTGTTCATTGTTGGAGCTCAAGATGATCCGGAACATGATACAGGATCAATAGAAGAAATGGTTGGCATGATTCCTGGAGCAAAGTATAGACCTGTTCCTTTCAAAAATGATACACACAATGAAGCTTTTGCTAAGATAATCTTAGAAGAAATGAAAAAAGTAGAAGATAATACTTTCTAAGAATTTATTTCTATTTTTATGCAATTAGAAGGCTCAAAACCTTAGAATTAACAGTTTTCAAACTGATTGATAAGTGAATATTTATAAGCAAGAGTTAGATGGGTACATTTGAGTCTTGTGAAAATTAAATTAATGGTTGATTCGACTGCAACAATACCTCTAAATTTCTGTGAAAAACATAATATTGCCCCTTTCGAAGTACAAATCGCTATAGAAGGAGAATACAAGAAAGATTTAACTGAGATAGATACATTAGATTTTACTAATAATTTTCATCTAATAAATCCTGTACCATCAACAAGTTTGGCTCCTCCTTCAGATGCATCTGCTATTTTTGATCAAGCAATAAAAGAAGGTTTTACAGATATAATCTATCCATTTATGACAACCAAAATTTCCAATCAAGTTAATTCTGCAAGATCTGCTCAAAAAAGAATCAAAGATGAGATAAATGTTCACTTATATTCAACAGATTATGCAGCACCTAGTCAAGCAGTATTCATATTATATGCTATGAAAATGATAGATGAAGGAAAGGGTGTTAAAGACATTTTGAAGTTTTATGATGATGTCAAACCCTATATTTATACAATAGGTGTTTCAGCAGATTTTTCTATTCTGTTTAGAACAGGGAAAGTTCGTAAGGATGTTAAAATGACTATTGTTACTAAGCTTCTAAATTTAAAACCAATATCAGATATTCCTATGGATAAAGGTGTTATAGGTTTTGGAGGAGGTATAGGTTTCAAAGGCTCTATAAAGAAAATACTAAAGCAATTAAGGGAAGTATCCAAACCTGAAATCAAATATGATATGTTAATTACACATTCAAATGATTTGGATAAAGCTGCATATCTTAGCGAAGCTGTTAGAAATCAAATGGAAATTGGTGATGAAACAGTTTGGCCGATTCCACCATCAGTAGTTTGCTCAATTGGTAAAGGTGCAGTAATGGTTACTCTCTATCCAAGGTATGAAGAATTCAAACTAAGAAGTTAAACTGGTTTTCGCAATGAAAAAGAAAGAAAAAGATTCAATCTTTCTCACAAAAATGGAAGCTGATTATGAGAAAATAGCTGAGAGAAAAATGGTTAAGCTTTCAGATAATTCTGAAATTT
>JAEOSZ010000031.1 GCA_016840095.1 Candidatus Heimdallarchaeota archaeon | reverse complement strand
TCATCTACTATTACCTAACTTTATTGAAATATTTAAAAAAGATTTGTTCTCACCATTTATCTGCCTTACTTCGTTTAATCATGTTTCCAAGCTATACTTAATAAATGCATTCAACTTTTACTTGATAGTTGAAAATGACAAAAGAAGAGGTAACTAATGAAGATTCTGAGATATCCACAGAAGAGAAAACTTCAGTCTTTGATAGAGAAAGAAACCTAAGATTATTGAAATTCGCAATAGTTAGTGGTGGTGGGTTTGGTTTAACAGAGTTATTTGTTTTTCTTTCTCTCTTAGTTTTTGATATATATTATGCTAGAGATCTGATACTTTTTAGAATCTGGGTTTTCGATATTTACACTGGACACTTTGCTTTACTCATTGCAATTGCAATTGTTATGATTTATAACTATGCGATAAACAAAATCTGGACATTTCGAAAAGTTGAGAAACAAGCTGATTTCAAAGTTCCAACTCAATTCATTAAATTTGCAATCGTTGGAGCTTCAGGAGCACTTGTGAATTATGGATTGTTCCATCTGTTCTTTGTGGTAATTGGTTGGAATGTTTTTGTAGCAACTGCTATAGGATTTATAGTTTCAGTATTAACAAACTTCATTTTGAATGATATCTGGACTTTCAATCCTCGATTTGCAAAGAAAGCAGAAACCTAATCCTCAACAACTTTCCCACAATTTGAACAAAAACTTGAATCTTTTTCGATTTTATATTTGCAGTCTTCACAGAATCTGACATTGTAGGGATTATTCTGTTCTTTGTACCCTTTCGTTACTGCACGTTGATGTTCTGTTAAATCTTTGTGCATAATTTCTTTTTTAGATGCAATTCCCCTTCTGGATAAGTACCACAAAAATACAAAAAGAACAGTTGCTATTCCTGCAACTGTAAGAAATATGACTAAATCTCTATAGAACCAATAGTAAACAGCTACAAGAACAATTGCAAGAACAAACCATGTTATTCCTCCAATTCTGTATCTTTTCCTTTCAATAGTCATATTCGAATACATCTTCGTAAAAGCTATTATGATGAGTTTTTATCATGCAGTCATATAAACTTTACATTGTTGAGCTAATTTCATAGTCGATGTGGGTATCATTCCTGGTGGGTCCACACACACCCTACGGGGATACATCACGTACCCTCCTACCCCATCAGCACTTCGAGGAGGAAGTGCATTAGGATCGCTTTTGAGTAAAATATTGTACGCAGCATTAATATCAGCGTTGATCTTGTACCCCTTAGCAGAAGTAATTATTCCACGAGGATGACGTTTTCCTGAGTATGTAGCTCGTTTTTGAGGAAATTCATTGTCTAGGAAACTGCATTTGGAAGTGTAATCCTCGAGCACAGTATCAACAAGTATTCCTCGTTCTTCTGCTTTATACTTCAACAAGTTAATAATCTTCAGGAAAGGGATGTTGACAAACAGCTGGGTGGTTTTCTTTCCCAGATTAACCTGCTGTTTCCATTTAGGATTATATCCTATAATCACCTCATGAAGCTCTCGTTCAACAAATACCTCGACCAAATAAGTTGTCAACTGATGAAGAGCATTCTTGAGTTTCTTCCTATACTTCTCTCGTAATAGGTAATACGCTGATCCATAAACTAGTTTTTGCTGGTTTTTCAATCGTTTCTGCTGCTGTTGCACATATCGTGCTCGTAATTCTTTCTGCTTCTTTTGATAAAATTGGATAATACTTTTGATCCCTTTTCCGTGATCCTTGACAACAATCGGCTGGTTTCCGAGGTTATCCACGAAGGCCACTATGTTCTTAGTCCCTAAATCGATCGCTCCTTTTCTAGTTCTTTTTTGTATCTGTTTTGAAAGGTTTTTCTCATATACTATTTCCAATGTATATCCCACTTTTCTGGGAACTACTCTCACTTCCTTTAATTTACATCTAGCTGTTAAACGAGTTTTATAGTAAAATCCTACTTTTTTAGGTAGAATCAGCCACCCATTCCTCAATCTAGTTTGTTGGTTGGTTACAATTGCAACTCCTTCTCCATCCTTAGGTTTATATCGTGGAGCTTTGGGTTGTCCTAGAAACTTCTCAGGATGAGCTTTCCATTCTTTTAAAGCTTGAAAGAAAGCCTTCCAATTTCTCACCAACAGTTTGAGCGTATGTTGCGCTGTATGTGCTGGGAGAAGGGTGTAACAATCTTCAGACTTGAGTAGTCTATTGAGTTCGTAATAGTTTAGAAATTTGTTGTTTTTAGTGAGAGCCTGTTTAATGAGATAATTTGTTCGATTATAGAGATTCTTCACTCGATGACACAGTCTACCTAAAACTGGTGTCGATGGTAGCTCTATACATTCTACTCTCCACACTACTGTCATCATATTTTCTACTTTATTTTTCTATAAAAGCCCCTGTAATATCTTTCTGTCACCCTTCATTTAGGTTGATTCATCGTCAACTTAATATGACTACATGACAAAATTCTTTCATAAATTATCCCCTTTTTCTTGAAAATTATTATTTTCAGGTGAAAGGAATTCAAACTCAAGTATTTTCAACTGATCTAAATGGAAAGGAAATGGTTCAGGAAAAGAAGCAAGCTTTTTTCTCCAGTCTTTCTTCTCAGTTAACCAAGAGTTAAAATCTAGAGGATTGAGAGGTTTATCAAATCTTAAAGGCCTGTCAATCTTTTCTCCCTTAATTATTTGATCTGTCTGTTCTCTAAATTTCTCATAATAATATTGTTCTGAACTATTAAGTATTTTAAGCATCTTAGCGTCTGTATATTCATCATCCGCCTTCATCAGATAAATTTCAGCTCTAGGAATGTTCTTCTTATATAACTGATAAAGAGCAACCATTGTATATCCATAAATAGGAACATATCTATTATTGAACAGCATCTGATAAACTTCAGCTGCTCTATCGAAGTAACTTTGTGATAAGCTCAAATACTCTTCATCATTTTCTTCAGACCATCTGATTAGCCAATATCTAGCAAGTAATAAAGAAAGTTCAGGATCACCAACATCAATTCGTTGAGTCTTGATTATTTCTTCCATTGTGCTAACTTCATCTACAAGATCATAGATATATGCACCAAGAGATACTTTAGCATAAATTCCTATCAAATTGAATGAAATTCCTAATTCTTCTCTTCTGGATCTACTTAGAAGATCTTGAACATGTACCTCAATTTCGCTTAGAATTTCTTCGATTTCAAATTTAACTAATGATTTAGTAAGTTCGGGTTTCTCATCTTTTAGATCCCCAACATAGATGGAATTCTTATACTGTGTTTGCTGGATATTAAACAGAATTTGATAGAATCTTGTTTCAAGAAGTAAAGCCTTTTGCTGGATGTAAAAACTCCTGATAGTTTCACTAAAAAGTTCATCTTTTTTGTAAGGTTCAATCTCACTTAAAGCTCTAGAATTATCCATGTATGCAAGATTCAGAAATTCATTCACATTCTCATTGGTAAATCGTGCTCTTAGAAGGTGTAATTGTGCTTTCAGAGAAAAGAGCGATGATTCAGATATCTTTGTCCTCAATAACTCGAATGGTTCTTCTTCTATTTCTTTCAAATAATGATGACCTAACCTAGCTTTCTCAAGAGCATCATCAAAGAGCTTGCACCAATCCAGAAAATCTTCTTTAGAGATAACAGGTATAGTTACCAGAAAATTGTATAGAGTTAAAACCAAGATTTGAGCATAGTTTGTTGCAGATTTAACAATATTCTTCTTCTCAAATTTGGTCAAATCTAATCTTAAAACTGAATCAAGTTGCATATAATCAATTAGGAAATTAAGATGCTGTTTTTCCTGTTTAAGTAATTCAGCTATTTTGTCCTTAGAAGGTAGTTTTCCATATTCAAGAGTCTGTTCTATTGCTCCATCTAGTGTATAATAAGGATTTAATCCTTTCAGTTTTGAGAATAGATCTATGAATGCAGACAATGCTGGATATAGCATAAATTGCGATGTACAATGCTCTACTGCATTCCACATGATTTTGATACTATATACAAGAAAATCAAAATACTCTTTTTTATATACTCCTGATAATCTAAATAATCTTGATGTGTATGTTTTGAAATGAGCAATTTTCGTAATAAAAATATCTACATCAACTTTCTTTTGAGTTAGAGTTGTTACTATTTCATTTACCTGATTTCGGACAAATAGAATCTTCTCCTTAGGTTGTAGAGTAAGGAAAATCTTCTGTTCTTCATCAAACTCATTACTCATAATAATATATTGACACAGAAATTGATAAAGACTACTAAACTGTCAAAAAAAGAAAAAAAAGAGGAGATATCATGATTTCAATTTCTTTTTAGAGTAACATATAGTAGCTAAAGATAATGAAATCAAAAATACCATTAAGAAGGACAATTTTAAACTGTATTCAGGAAAAATAACTGGATCATTTAAGGGATACATATCAACAGAACTTGAAAATCCATCAATAGAATAAGAACCAGAGTACCAATCGGACCAAAAATTACCAGATAAACTTGTAATATTGTACCAATAATTATTAGATCCATCATCACGTGCTTGGGAGGCTGAAACTATATTATCAAGAAAATTGTTGTTGCAAACAATGTTACTATCAGAATTAGAATCTAAATCAATTCCGTACCCTCCATTTGCTTCAAAAGAACTATCAGTGATGTTGCAATTATCAGATCCCCAGAAATACATACCTTTGTCATAGTTGAAGTTGCATAGGTTCTTTGTAAGTGTATTGTGGTGCGAATGAACTAGATATATACCCCATTGAGTATTATAATAACAGATATTATCTGAAATTGTTGAGTTTTGATTATCTTGCAGATATATTCCTCGCATATTGTTGTTATTACATGTATTTTCAACAATAAGAGAATCTGATGAATTCCAGAGATAAATTCCATATGCTCCGTTTGAGAAACAAGTATTATTCTTAACTAAACTTGGAGAAGAATCTACTTGTATTCCATATTCTGTATTTAGAGTGCATGTGTTGTTGATTATATCGCTAGATGATGATCGTAATTCAATACCAACAACATTGTTAGTACAAGTATTATTAGTAATTGTAGAAGTTCCTTTTGCAACATTACTCAAATAAATACCTGATGTTAACACATCAACATAACAATTTCGAATAACAAAGAATTTTGTCGTATCAGATATGCTTATACCTTTAACAGCTGAAGAAATAATTTCATAGTTTTCAATGATGTATGGATTGTTTTGTAACCCATTTCCAGGGAATCCATAAGTCTCGAAATCTAAATCAGAGGTGATTGTGAAGGGACTATGGGGAATTAATTGGATTTTTTTTGAGATAGTAGCTTCTTGTAGATAAGCATTTGTAAAGCTAAAACAAGCATTTATCCAGAGTAATGAAATTAATAGTAGAAGAGGTGAAATACCTATAAAATTTAGGATTATATTTTTACTTTTCTTTGACATTTAAGTCACCTTTGTCAACTAGCTTAGTTCACTTATTTTCACCTATAAAGATTACGTAAAAAGAGATTATACATTAGTTTTTTTCTTTTTAAAAATTCACATACCTGGAACTGCTGAAGCAGTAGACCTTTACCCTTATTCTACAGAAGGATTCTATGGTTAAAGAGACGAAAGATTATAGCCCTAATCTCTTCAACTCTTCAACTGTTGGGATACCTTCAGCATCTAATCCTCGCTTTTCATATAGAATTCTTCTGGATTCGATGAAATCTTCATCGTTTACAAAAGCTGTTTTGCCTTTAGCTCTTCCAGTTGGTAAAGGTTCTTCCATAAATCTTTTGGGAAGATTATCAAATTCAATAGGTTTCTTATCTCCGAATTCTCTCATATTGAACATTCTTTTGAGAATCCAAATTCTTCTAGCTAAATCTGTTAACTCTTCAGAAGTTACTTCTTTGTTCCAAACAGCTGAAGCTATATCAACACAGTCATCAAATCCCAAAGCTGGTTTTATGCTATGAGTAAAGTGACAAATTGATAGACAGTCTTTAATTGTCTTTAGATCCTGCTGCTCGATTAGTGAATCTAATACTTTTATTGCACTCTTTTCAGGTATCTCTGATGTAGTGGGCCAACCTCTAAGATGGCTTGCTCCAACAGCTGCTGTAGCATAACTTAAACCTAATCCTAGTTTAGCACGAGGATCCCAAGCTGCAAAAGGAAGTTTCTTGACATGTATAGCTAAATCTTCTATATTCCAATGCTCAGCTGCTTGTGCAACTCCCTCAGCTAAGATTTCACCAATATCTTTACGATAAGCTATCATGTCTATGAGTTCTAGAAACTTATCTACATTACCAAATTCAATTGAATCAAATTCTGGACCATCAATGAAACCTTTCTCCTTAGCTTCCATTGTCATGGCTATTGCACTACCTGTAGTGATGGTATCTAGTCCTAGTTGATTACAGAGATAGTTTGCATGAATAACAGCTTCTATATCATTAATACCGCAATTACCTCCCAACATAGCTAAAGTCTCGTATTCAGGTTTAGCAATTTCCTTCCTATCTTCTTTAACCCAATCAAAAACTGAAGCATCAAGTGTTTCACTACAACCAATAGGACATTGGAAACAAGGTCGTCTGAAACGCTTGTATTTTTCAGAGAATGCTTCATGGCTTAGATTTTCTACATCTTCGAATTCTCCTGATTGCCAATTGCGAGTAGGATAGTGATCAAGATTACTAGATACTTTGACTAACCAACTTGTCCCATGTTGATGAAGTAAGTGCCCATCCTCTTTTGCATTTTTTGCTCTTTGAACAATGTCTTTTCTAACTTCTTCAATTTTCGCTGGGTTACCATTTTTAGGTCTAGTTGAACCCTTAACTGCAATAGCTTTGAGATTTTTGGAACCAAAGACTGCTCCTAATCCCCCTCTTCCAGCATTACGAAAACCATCAGAAGTTGTACAGGCAAAGTTAACAAGATTTTCTCCAGCCGGTCCAATTGTAATAATTCTCATTTTGCGTTCATTTTCTAATTCTCTAATCAGAACTTCAGTCTCATAAACAAAATATCCCCACAAGGCTGAAGCATCTTTAATCTCAATTTTGTCGTCCTTAATAGAAATGTAGACAGGTTTCTCTGCTTTCCCTTCAATAATAATTAGATCATAGCCAGCCATCCTAATTTCTGGTCCTAGAAAACCTCCAGCATTACTGTCAAGATAAAGACCAGTTAAAGGGCTCTTAGTTCCAACAGCATAACGACCAGAAATGGGTACCTTTGTTCCTTGCAATGGTCCTGGAGCAATAATTAGTTTATTTTCTGGAGAGAGTGGATCAATGCCTGGTTCTAACTCTTTGTAAAGGTAATAAGTGATATAACCAGTTCCCCCCATATAGTCATAAATAACAGACTCAGGAATATCTTCCTCTATAATTGAACTTTCTGATAAATTAATCCGTAGAAGCTTATTATTCATGGGTCAAAAGATAAGATTTTTTTTATAAACATTGTTCTGCTACATCTTTTTCTGTATGAAATTTTCTTTCAGTTGATAATAATCAACATTGTTGAAAGGACAAACCTTGATACAAATACTACACCCATATTCGTTTATGAAATGAGGCATACATTTAGTATTTTCCACATGTGTAATCTGACCATTATCGTGAATTTTTGGTTCGTCAAATATTGCCTCACCAGGACATTCTCTAATACACTTCTTACAAGCTTTACAATACTCTCGAACCCAGCAATGTTCATCTTCTGGTTTCTCAGGTAAGTTCTCAATACCTGTAAAAACAGCAGCGAGTCTGAATCTTGGACCGAATTCTGGTGAGATCATTATGCCTGAATATCCCAAAAAGGCTATTCCAGCCATTTGTGCCATTGGAGGATAGAGTGCAGCACCCATAAGTGGATGACCAGCATGAGCTGAGAAACCTTTCTTCCTTAGGAACTTGGCTAAGGAATTTGAAACAATACCTAGATCATCATATGTTCTTAATACTTCATGAAGACATTTTTTGCTAGGAGCAGAATCTATTTTCTTTTTATCCATTTCAAAACCTAGAACAATTGCATTAGTATGGAGTAAAGCCTTGTTCTCAAATATGAGATTTGATGGTATCTTCGTATATCCAATTATTTCCGCACCTTTCTTCTTTGCTAGTTTTTCTAGTTCAGCTAATTCATCTTCAGTAATCTCTGTTCTAGGTTCTAGGGGATTCTTTTTTAACGAATTCAGCACTTTATTTTGATTTCTGATAACGGAAATCATAAGAGGAGCTACTTTGGGTCCGAAACCAGATCTCTTTCCATATTTATGACCTTCCATCATAATCTCATATCTTGCAGGAGAATCTTCGTTATACTTCACAAAATCTTCTTTTTCTGATAGACTATTTTCTCTCTCAAAGAGTCCATACATGAATTTCATCATTATAAAATTCTGAATCCTATCCATTAAAGTCAAAATCTGCACCTAGTCACTTTGAGGTTAAGATTTAGATTATTAAATGTTATCGTGCTCTTTGCTATTTTTGGAAATTCTTCTTCACTGTGTTATAGTCAGTTTTATTGAAGGGGCAAACTTTGATGCAAATTGTACATCCATGATTATTTCCAAAATATGGGAAGCATTTGTCATTATCAATGTGAGTAATTCTACCATAACTTTGCTCAATAGCATTCTCATAAATAGCTCCTGGAGGACACTCTCTTACACATCTTCTGCATTGCTCACAATAGTCTCTAATCCATGAATGATCATTTTTTTGCTCAATAGGAAGATTTTCAGCAGAAACATATACAGCAGCAATTCTAAAAGTTGGTCCATTGAAAGGTCCTATTAATATCCCTGAATAACCAAATTCTCCCATTCCTGCTTGACGTGCAAGCATTGGATAAAGTGCTATACCACCTAGAGGAGGAGAAGCATGTGCTCCAAAACCTTTCTTTCTCAAAAATCGAGCAATCTTATTTGATGCGATGCTTAGTTTGGCATACGTATACCAGATGCTTTGAAGTGATTTCTTACTTGGAGAAGTACTGATAGCATCATTATCCATGTTCATAGTGAGAACAATAGCATTCTCATAAGCTACAGCTTTATCTCTAAAAACTAGCTTCTGTGGAACTTTGGTATATCCTATCGAAGATACTTTAACTGTCTTTACAAATTCTGCTAATTCCTCTAGTTCTACTTCTTCAATCTGTTTTCTAGGATTCTCTGGATTCTTCCCGAGATCATAAACTGCTCTTTTCATATTTTTGATACAAGTAAGTATGTGTTTGACTGTAATCCTTGTTAAAGGCACTTCTACTCCTTCTCTTCTTCCAAACTCAATAGGAATATCAAATCTAGGTTCAGATTCCTCAGAAAAAATAACAGAATTATCTAAATCTTGAACTGAATTTTCTAATGCATAAACTTTCTTAACTCTAGGTAAAGCGAAATTTCTGAAAAATATCTTCTTAGCTCGCCCAATAAATGACAGTCTTTGTGACATTAGATTATGCTATTTTGTTGAATTTATTAATCTTTGTGAGAAAAATAGAGAATGCTCTATTCTATTCCTAGTTTCTCAATTTCCTCTTTCTTTGGGATTCCTATTTCATCTAAACCTCGTTTTTTATATACCAGTTGAAGTGATTTTTTGAAATCTTCCTCACTATCAAATGCTTTACTTCCTTCTGCTCTACCAGAAGGCAAAGGTTCATTCATTAACCTGTTTGGGAGAACATCATAGTCTATAGGTCTGTAATTATCATGCTGATTGATATTAAACAGTCTTTTAGTTATCCATATTCTCTGAGCTATTTCCATCATCTCGTCTTTTGGAACATCTCTGTCCCATAGAGCTGATAATACATTTTGTCTATCATCAAAAGTGAATCCTCCTTTAATGGCATAAGAAAAGGAACATACAACCAGACAATCTGTTAGTGTTTTGAAATCCTGTTGCTCTATAAGAGAATCTACTACATCTATAGCACTCTTATCTTTTGGAACCTCTGATGTTGCTGGCCAACCTCTAAGATGGCTTGCACCTACTGCAGCTGTAGCATAGCTCAATCCTAATCCAAGTCTTCCTCTTGGATCCCACGCAGCAAATGGTAGACCTTTAACATGAATTGCCAGATGCTCTATTCCCCAATTCTCGGCAGCTTGAGCTACTCCTTCAGCAAGTATATCTCCAAATCCTTTTCTATAAGCAATCATTTCGATCATTTCAAGGATTTTTTCTTTGTTTCCAAATTTTATTCCTTCAAATTCTGGACCTGAAATCAAACCTTTCTCAACTGCTTCCATGGTCATAGCAATAGCACTTCCAGTACTGATTGTATCAAGTCCAAGTTGATTGCAGAGATAATTGGTGTGAATCAAAGTTTCCAAATCTGATAGACCTATATTACCACCCATCATAGCCATGGTCTCATATTCAGGACGAGCAATTTCCTTCTCATCTGTCCAAGAAAATGCTGATGCATCCAAAGTACTTGAACAGCCTATTGGACAATTGTAACATGGTTTCTTGATAGCTTTATACTTTTCATCCAAATCTACTCCACTCAGTTTCTCATGTTCTTCATATTCTCCAGATTGCCAATTACGAGTCGGATATTGACTCATTTCATTAGAGAATCCTACTGCATTACTAGTTCCATACTTGAACATTCCTGCTCCATCGTCCTTTGCTTTTTTAGTTCTATCTAGAAGATCTTTTCTAACTTCATCTATTTTATTTTGATTACCATTTGTAGGTTGATTTGAACCTTTTACACCTATAGCCTTGAGGTTCTTCGAGCCAAAGACTGCTCCTAAACCCCCTCTCCCTGGATTATGGTGCCAATCAGCTGTTGGACAAGAGATATTCACAAGATTCTCTCCTGCTGGTCCGATACAGATGACTCTCATCCTTGGTTCTCCTTCATCATTTCTTATTTTTTCTTCAGTAGGATGAGCTAATTTTCCCCACAGATGAGTAGCATCTTTTATTTCTACCTTATCATCTTTGATAGATATGTAGGTAGGTTTCTCAGCTTTTCCCTCAATAATTACTAAATCATAACCAGCCATCCTCAATTCTGGACCCACAAAACCTCCACAATGTGCATCTATGATGTGATTTGTTAATGGACTCTTAGCTCCTACAGCATACCTGCCAGTAATTGGGATACGTGTTGCTTGAGCAGGTCCTGTAGCAATAATTATTTTATTCTCTGGAGATAACGGATCAATCTTCTTTTCTAGTTCCTTGTAAAGGTAGTAACTGATAAAACCAGTTCCACCAATATATTGCTTAATAATTTTCTCTGGTATCTCCTCAGTGTTAATTTCACTTTCTGTTAGATTAATTCTAAGAAGTTTATTATTCATAGTTTTTGAAAGTTTTACACTCTTTTAAGTATTTTTCAAAATTTTGGCAATTCATAGATTTTAAATAGATTAGCTTTAGTTTTTATTAATATTGAAGGTGAATAGAAATGTCTAAAATTGCATCTAATTTCAAAGGATTTCTAAAAAACATCAACAAAAAGAAATTGTCAGCTTATTTATTTTTGATACTTTATATGACTCTTTCTTTAGTAATAATAATTGCTGAACAACCTGCAAATATTAAACCCAATCCTGTTTGGGAAGCATCAGTAACAAGTCCAGATATTCTTAGACAATCTTTTTTCATTACAAGTGATGGATTTAGTTTAGAAGCAGATTTACTTATTCCAGTTGGAGGTAATGCATCAAAAGCAGCTGTAGTTTTTCTAGGTGGTTCAGGTAATGGAATTTATCAGAATTATGCTCCTGAATTTGTAGAGAAATATATTCAAGGAGTTTTACTTCCAAGAGATATGGCTGTTTTATATATCAATAAACGAGGTATGGGCAAATCTGAAGGTAACTGGATGAATAATGATTTCCAAGGACGAGCTGATGATGCCTATGCAGCAGTTCAATATCTTAAGACTCATCCTTCAATTGACCCAAACAAAATTGGTCTAATTGGTCACAGTCAAGGAGGATGGATAGCCAATCTAGCAGCTTATCAACATGAAGATATAGCGTTCTTCATTAGTCTTAATGGTCCTACTAGAACAGTTTTAGAACAAATTATAGACACCTACAGATGGGACTTTGAATGTCAAGGTTACGAAGGAGAAGAATTAGAGAAAAAACTACAGAGAGTCAACAAATCAAAAATAATGTGGGGTAAAATAGGTAAGTATTTCCATGTGGGAGGAACAGGTCACTTATCAGAAATTATTGATTATGATCCTAGAGAGGTAATAGCTAATATTGATACACCAGGATTATTTGTGTTCAGTGAATATGATGGTCTTGTACCTCCAAATGCCAATCTGGAACGTTTTGATGAGATATTCGATGGTATTCTACCAAGCAATCTGAATACTACAGTAATATCTAGCGCAAATCACAGTTTTAGATTAATCGATGGATTTTGTGACTTTGTTGATTTCTATGATACATCAATACCACAATCTGAGGAGCTTGTAACAGAGCTAAACAATTGGTTGTCAAATTTAGGGTATTAATTATATTCATATCATATAAAATTCAAAGAAGAAAAAGAAGAAGGGAGAAAACTCTAAATAAAAATCATTAATACGAAACTTAAATAATTCCCTATTTTTCTTTTAATTTAGATGATTTATCATACAGTTTCACCTTGTAAGAAAAAGAAAGGATACGAGGGTATACCTGAAGAATTTCACAATATCTCTTTAGTGGAACTGAAAGACGAATTACTTTCTAATTTAAAATCCTATAAGCTTCTTAGAGAAACGCGTGTGATGCTTGTTCTTCAAGATGAAGATAAAGGAAACAAGCTTTCTATTTTTCCTTCTTGTAGAGCTTTTATTCATGGAGATTTGAGTGAAGATGAAGCTATAGTTGTACTAGAAAATGTAAGCAAATGTGTAGAAAAGATAAGAGCTTCCTAAATCTTATTGTTTTTTCATAAACATTATATAATTGGTGTTTCATTCATTGTTTTGTGCAAGGCGGAATACATCTTCTCACTGGCTTACTTCTCGCTAGTTTGAACAAGAGAAAAGAGTATAAATTAGGTGCAGTTGTTGGCGCAATACTACCTGATATTGATATTGTTGTTGCAGCAATAACTTATCTAATAATTAGGAGCAGAGGAACTGCTGAAGCAATCATTCAAGCAGAAGCAGCTGTGGAAGCCATTCACAGATCTTTTACTCACAGTTTGATATTTTTAGCAGGTATTCCTTTACTAATTTTCTTAATTGGAATGATTCCATCAGTCAAGAAAAAATTCGAGTTTGATTCAATAGGTTTTGCTCTTGGATTATTCCTTGGTTTAGCTTCACATATCTTTCTGGATATGCTTTACATTGATTCTGTTTATTTCTTATGGCCTAGTAGATTAGAGCTTGGTTTTCCTATAGTCCCATTTGAAAGTTTCAATGAATTTGCTCTCAAAGACATGTTCAAACTAAAACTTCTACAAACAACTGATTTCTACACTGACATATTCTTCTTCTATATTCCGATAATTTTCTTAGCTTATAAGATGGATGTACATAAAAAAATCAGATTACCATTTCTCATCTATGCTATTGTCGATTTCATCACAATAACCGTTTTCTTTGGATTAATGTATAACAATTCAATACCCTACAGAGATCATGTAGTTTATCTGTACTTCCCAGGAACATTCTTTTTACTATTTTCTGTCATTGCACCATTTCTCTTCCGGGATGTTATTCGCAAATTTGAAATGAACCTATGGCAGATGGCGGTTATTATTGGTTTACTGATTTTCTCCCAGTTTCTATTCTATGTTTGAAACTAAACAAACTCATGAACTTCTAGTTCTGTTAAAAGTAAGAAAATATCGTCTTTAACTAACGTTTTACTAACTATTTCCATTATTTTGTTAATCACTTTTTCAGGTAAAACATTCTCATCAGCTATCATTAATTCTTTGAAAATACTAACTACACCTTCAAGTATTTCTGGATCAGCTGATAAATAGAGTAAAGTTTTGATGAATTGCTTAACATCACTTGGTATTAAATTTCTTGCAACAATTAATTCAGAAAAGGTTAGTAGTACTTGTTCTGTTACACCAATATCTTTGTGTAATTTCAGACACTCAATGAATATACTTGCAAAGTCTATGGAGAAACTTTCTGGATTGTTAAGAATAACACTCTCAATTATATTATATGCTCGGAATGCTACAAAAGGATGATAGGATTTGAGAGTTATTTCTCCAACTGTTCTAAGGATGATGTTTGTCAAATCAGAATCAAGATTCATAAAGGAAAACTTTTCGACATTTTGCAATGCTGTATAACATATATTTTCTTCCTTTGTTTTAAGAACTATATTCATCAAAACACTTGAAGCTGAATTGAAAATATCTGCTGGAGCTTGATTAATTATCTGTGTAAATAATTCAATCGCTCTTATTCTGACATTCTTCTTATGATGAGATTTAAGTATCTTTACTATCCTCTGAACATTTTCCTCATTCAAGTAATTCTTGTTGATGATTGATTCTAATGCTTTTAAACCCATTTCTCGAAGCTTATCTTCATAAGTTGCTCGAACAATGCCTATTATTAGATCAATCAGATAAGGTATTTTTTCTTCTCTAGTCATTACTAGATCTGGATAAGTTTTCAATGCAGTTTCTCTAATCTTTTGATCATAGGAAAACTTGAGAAGTTTAACGATATCGTTTGTATATTGATTCAATCTTGCAAGGGTTCTTTTTCTGATAATGATTTCTTCTAAACTCTTGAAGGCAGGAATTCTCATCTCAAAATCTTCAGATGCCTTGAATATCATAATATAAGCTTCTGCAATTCCAAAGTAAGGAGTATATTTGTCTATATTTGTTATAATATTATTTAGGCACCCTATAGCATTCAATCTTTCAGATTCTTCTGAGCTCATTCTAAGTATTTCTACCATTGCTATAGCGACATCTCTCCCCATATCAGGGTCATCAATTGGCAACAGTAAAATGGAGTTAATCAAACCCTTGACATTGGGTTGTTTTTGCAAAAATCTATCTCTCTCAACAGCAGTAAAAAGCTGCTTAAGCTCAACAGAATCTTTCCAGTTAAACTTAATTTTCCTCATACCTTTTCTGATAATCTCAAATTCCTTGGTTAAGTTAAACAATTGATTATCAATTTTAGTCTCATAATCCACTGTCTCGCCACTTAAACCATCAACGATCTCACTTTCAGTTTCTTCTGAAGTGATGAGGGAGGCTAGTGCTCGAGAAGCAGCATCTCTTACTTTGGGATTAAGATCATTCAATTGCGAATTAAGAAGAGCTTCTAAAACTTTAGAGTAACGATAATTGCTCAAGATATATGCAGCTCTTTCTCTCTGTAGAGGTATGGAACTATACTTCAATTGCTTAATTAAAGCATCAATATCTGAAGAATCTTCTTGGTCACTCATAGTAGCAATGTACTTTTGTTTTTTGAGTATTTGAACTTTATTTTACTTTTAAAAGAATCAGTATTCTTAACTCCCATTCCAAAAAATCTTTATTATAGTTGGACTTGGAAAAGTTAAGATGAACGTTCTTTTAATGTCAAATTTACAGGATGAAGAGAGAAAATATGCAGAAGAGAAAGTTGACTCTGCTGCCTTACTCACTTACTATTCAGACTTAGATGAAGAAGATAAAAAGAAAGCTCTACAGACTGCTGATATTATAATTGGTGGGAGATTAACTGATGAGCAGCTTGCTCTGGTTGAGCAGCTAAAATTTCACCAGATTCTAGGAACAGGATTAAACAGACACAATCTCAATTTCTATAAAGATAACAATATAATCCTCTGCAATAATCACTCCCACGCGCCCATAATTGCAGAACATGGGTTTTCAATGTTACATTCAGCTTCAAAAGAGCTTGATCGAAATGATAAATTATTGAGAGAAGGAAGTTGGAATCATAGAAAGTATCAATCAGTAACTCTATTCAATAAAACAATCTTATTCATTGGTTATGGTGAGATTGCTAAGCATTTCAAGAAAATGTGTGAACCATTCAATATGAGATATCTGGCAATTAAAAGAACTAAAGATTCTTCAGTAGAAGATGTCGAATTTTATTCACCAGATGATAAGCTAGATGCCATTAAACAAGCAGATTTCATTTTCAATAGTTTACCTGGAACTCAAAATACAGAGAATTTTCTAGATGAGAAAGAATTTGCTCTAATGAAGCCTTCAACAATAGTAGTTAATGTTGGAAGAGGGATGACAATTAATGCAGAAGCAATGTATAAAGCACTAAAAAATAATCTAATCAAAGCTGCAGCAATAGATGTCTGGTATAATTACCCACAGAGCCGTGGAACTGATGATCAAGAACCTTCTCCTTGTTTTCCTTCAGAATTTCCATTTCAAGAACTTGATAATATTATAATGAGCGCTCATCGTGCTTGGAACACTGACTTTCCCAGAGGACATTTCATAAATTCTGCCATACCTAACATAAATAATTTCATCAGGGGATTAGAACTTAGAAATATAGTAAATCTAGATGAAGGATATTAATCTATACTTCTTCAGATTCATGGTTTTTAGTTAATTCTGTTTTTTTCTGTATTCTATTACCAATAATAGAAGCAATAATCATCATTAGGATTAAAACACCAAATATCACATAGAATATTGTGTTTATCCATTCAGGAGCAACAATAGCTTGTGCACCAAGCCATGAATAAAAAGCTGATCGAGGAATGGAACCAATAAAGGTTGCAAGAGTATATGGCTTCCATTTTATATCAGAAATTCCTGCAGCATAAGATATAGGATCAAACATTACTACAGGAACAGCTCTTCCAGCAATTATTGCCCAGATCCCCCACTTCTCTATCCATTTGTCCATTGCTAGAACAAACTTATCTATAAATCCAACATGGTCTCCTGTAACTTCTAGAATAGGTCTTCCACCTTTGTTTGCTAAATAGAATGTAACTACTCCACTTAAAACTGAACCAATTACACCAACTGTTAATCCTATCCAGAATCCATACAACAATCCACCACTTAGCAGAATTAATTCAGAAGGAATAGGAACTATCAAACTCTGAACAATCATCAATCCTAGAAAGAGGAAAATAGACCAGTTACCCATTGTTGCAAGAGGAGCTACGAAGTAATCATTTACGATATTGTAGAGAAAAGTTTTATCGATAATAATCATTATTAATACAGCAACTGAGACTAAAACTAGTAAGACAAACAATGCTACAAAGATAATGCGTTTTTTGGACCAAACAACCTTTTTCCTCCCAGCGGGTGTGAGGTAGTCTTTTTCTACTTCAACGTCAGTTGTAACAATATCTTCCTTATTTGAATCTACAGGATTGTTCATCTTGTTCAGTCAACTTGCTTTACTATTTAAAGTTTTCAAAATGTTGTGAGAAATAAATAAATATGAGCAATATTCTTTGTCTTTGCGAATACAGTTCAAAAAAGTATTAATTGGCTGCTTACTAACTGTTTAGCAATAAAATTATAAAGGTATAAATCTTGGATGATGTGTAATGAGAAGAAAAAAATCACTGTTTTTAACCTTAATTATTGTCCTTTTTGTCACTTCTACAGTTTCGCTAAGTTTGCAACTAAAGGTAAATGCACAAGAAGTTATTGATGATGAACTATTCTTACTTATCAATAGAACAGGAAATGAAGAAAGTATAGAATCCAAATCTATTGTTGATGATTTGGGTAATTTCCACTTTCTAGCCCGTATAGTTTACGAAAACAATACATTCATGATAATTCACAAAGTAAATGATGAACTAAACATTGTAAAAATAGAGGAGTATAATACGGAATACTTCAGAGTCTTTAACATAGAAAATGGAATAGAATTATTTTATGCATTTCATACATTTTTTGGATTAATGAAGATTCACAAATACAATTGGACAGTAACAACTGGTCCAGTTGATGAAGAATTCTATGCTTACAACGCAAATATGAACTATCCAAAAATGAAAATCTACTATGAGGCAAATAATACCTTCCTTATGGTTTTAGCTTACATTCAGAATTGGCCTCCAGTTTCTGAACTTGCTGTCACTAAATTTGAAATGCTAAGATTTTATGGAAATGGAAGCTTTGTTCTTGAGAATCAATATATACTTGATGCAGAGTTTGATTTCTTAATTGATTTCCATTATCAAGATAATAAAGTATATAGTCATTATATTTATACTCCTCAATATACCTATATCCATTGGCATGGAACAATTGTTTCCAAAGGATTCAATGATTCATATGTTTCTAATTCAATGATCCTAAATGAAGGAGGATTTGACACTAAATTCAGCTTAACAAATGATGGTAATTTTAGTCTAGCTATGGCTAGAGGGGATAAAATCTACAGCTTAAAATATTCCATTAATCAAACTATAGAATTTTCTGATTTCAATATTACTTATACAGGTGTCTTTCCATACAGTGATTTTTATGTTGTTCAAGAAGAAAATCATACAAAATACGTGATTAATTCTGAACCTCATATTGATACAGAAGAGTTCTTTTCTGGAGATAATCTTAAATCCAAAGTGGCGATAATTACTAATGATTATTCCAATGTTACACAAGAAGAATTTTTCATATACAATGTTCCATACAAGGATAATTATCACTCCTTTTACTTCTATGAAACAACTAATGGAAGTAGAATATTCACTCATACATCACTAGTGAGTACTGATGATTTTGATAAAAGAAGTTTCTCCAAAGAAGATATGATAGCATTTTATATTTCAACAGATTATGATTTGGGTGATTTCAAAAAACTTGGATTTTTAGGAGTACAAGAGCTTAATACTTTTCAGGTTTTCTGGAAATCCGCTGGTATTTATATTGTGATTGCTGTAGGAATAGTATCTCTTGTAGTAATGCTATTTAGAAGGAAAGTTAAAGCTGGACTTGTTTCAATAAAACGTTATCTGATCAGACCTATTTATGAAGATAAAAGCAAAATTTTCTTGCCTTTCATTAATTTCTGGGTATTTATTGCAAATTTCACATCCTCACTTTTTGATCTATTTAAAACGAACAAAAAAAGACATTTGATGAACTTAATCAGTATGACAGTGCTAGCATTAATCATTCTTACTAGTACAGCTCTTTATAGTTCAAAAAGAGAAGTACTGTTTAATGAGTATGCAGATACTCTCGATATACTCAATGACGGACATGAAAGCATCAAGCTAGTATATAATTATGATACTGCTAATCAGTATGTTAGTATTCCAGCTGTACAGCAATATGAGAAAGTTGCTCTTAGTGAAATTTTCACAAGTCTCAAATTAGAGCAAGAAGTGTTTGCGAGCATTGTTAGTGGTTATGAATACTCTACAGCATTCTATGGTATGATAGAAGATATGACTACAAATACAAGCTCACTCAGAGGAATAACCTACATTGCATTATCCAATAATTACAGCGATTTCATGAATGAATTTATTGTTGAAGGAAGATTACCAGAAGCACCAGGTGAAGTGATTTTAGAGTATGATATTGCAACTGCAATTAGCTTAAATGTTACAGTAAATGATACAATAACATTCTGGGGATCTCAAATTAACTACTATAATTCAGAACTTGGAGATAGTCATGTAAATCTAACAATTACAGGATTATTTGACGCTCCAGCACCTTCTGAGTTAGAAAGAATATGGACAGATTATGATCTACCTATGGATTCTTCGCAAGCTTTAGTTAACATTTTCGGGGGGATGGTTTCATTTGGTGACAATGCTTGGGCAAATCTAGAAGATTTAAATCCTTATTATATGTTTGTAAACAGTTATGTTCAACTCTATTATGATTTCAGTGATTTTAAACCTGAAATGCTTACTCAATTAAAAGATGATATTGAAGAATTAGAAGATGGAAATGCTCATTTCTTTGAATTCACAGGAGAGATGAGTAATGGTTATTGGTATTTCTATGCTGAACTAGAAGATATTATTGAGATTTTAGAACCTCGAATTCAGTCTTCAACGTTACTATTCTTTATGCTAGCTGTTCCAATTCTCTATTTGGCGATATTCCTCATCTTTGAAACAAATGATCTATATTCCAAAGGACTTGAGCAAGAGATTGAAATATTCCAGACGAAAGGGTTGTCTTCGAGTCGAATAGCGTTTAATTATATACTTCTAAAAATATTTGAAGCGATACTTGCATCATTTGTAGGTTTTGGATTGTCATTTGTTCTAGTACCTCCATTATTGAAAGTTGATTCATTTCTTACCTTTAACCAGCAGAATCAAGTATTGAATTTTAGTGGTTTAGGATGGGCTACATTATTTACTATTACAGCTTTAGTCCTCATTTCTATTCCAAAAATAGTACAAGTTTCAACAAAGAAAACTACTTTCCAAAAAACCCCTCAAAGACTTGTTACACTATTGAAGCAAATTAGACTTCCAACAATAATTTTGATTGGCGCAGGTGTTGGAATTACGATTCTTTTCTTCAGCTTATACAAAGCAAATTTGAGAAATCTACCCTCATCTGGTAATGCATCATTTCTAATGATTAACATCTATCTAGCAGGTTTGGGCGTTCTCTTTGCTCTATTAGGAATAGGATTATTGTTAAAAGATTTGCATGGAATACTTATTATTGCTCTGAGCAAGATCACGTGGAATCGAAGAAAAACTATTGGATCGTTTACCTTAGTTGAAGTCCGATCAGATATCAAATTATTCAGTAATATTTTCTTTGCATTTCTGTTGATTGTTGGAATAACGATTCCATCCATCATGGCACCAATAACGGTAGAATACAACTATGTTAAGGATGCTTACATGTATAATGGAGCTGACATATTTGTGAAAAATTGGATGGATGTAAATCAATCCTTACTTGCAGAAATTCAAGATCTACCTGGAGTTGAAAGCACAACCTTTATTCATGAGGCAGAATGTATCTATAATTTTGATCCGCTTTCAGTGTATTTGATAAATAATGTAACGGAATTCCTGAATACAGTCTATAAACCACCTAGCAGATTGTTTACTGACTGGGAGGATTCAATAAGAGCTTTAGAAGATAATAATACTATGTTAGCTACTAAATACTTCTTTGATGATAGAGCAGAAGGAGAATATGAATACTTATTTGAAGATTTATTCCCACCAGCAGAAATAACATTTGAAATCAATGGTTTTTTCAACTATATTCCAGTATTTTATACTGCAGGGGAATACATTCCTGGAGTAACTGTAAGAATAGCAGGACTATTGATGACAGATGCTAATTTTGATTTAATCAGAGATACTATGACAGTAGCAAGTGATAAAATTAAGGATAGATTACTTATAAGGCTATCAAAAAACGCTGATCATGACCAGATTGCTAATTATCTAGATGAAACAATGGGATTGAACATTGATTCAGCAATAACCGATAGTGAAGAGAGAATTTTCGAAACATTCCCATTCTTTAGTATAGTATCTGCAGAGTTCGCTCTTTCAATACTCGTTTGTTTGATTGCAATAGCATTTGTAAGTATAAGCAACCCAATTAAAATATTACAGCAAAGAATTACAAAGAATGATAGGCTTAAGAAAATGGGGATTTCAACAAAAAGAATCATAAGGATGACAATGGTTGAAACGGCATTAACAGGAGTATTACCTGGTCTATTACTGGGCTCAGGGGTAGGATTCGCAATATTGTGGGGATTCACTTGGGCAACAAACAAATTCTTCTATAGTGGAATAAATTATCTATGGAAATTTAACGCTCTTGCGTTTATTATTGGATTTGTAATTGCACCGGTACTATTTCTGGGAATATTCTATTTGTCGATGAAAAGAAATTACGCAAAGTATATGCCAAGGAATCTGGAGTAGAGATAAAATGATAAGATGTGTAGATGTAATAAAAATTTACCACGATCCGGTAACTGAATATAAAGTATCAGCACTTAGAGGACTTGATTTAGACATAGGGGATGGAGAACTTGTCTCAATTATAGGCCCTTCTGGTGCAGGAAAAACCACTTTAATTAACATACTATCAGGAGTGGATACTGCTACTGGTGGTCTTGTGATGATTAAAGGAGTTCAGATGGATTTACTAACTGAAAAAGAAAGAAGACAATTCCGATACGAGAATATTGGTCTTGTAAATCAATTCACCAGTAAGAATCTTTACTCTCAGTTAACAGTAAAAGATAACGTTCTACTTCCTATGAAAATGAAATATACTCCTAGAGAGATGGCTAGAAAAGAAATGGATGAATTACTTGAGTTATTCAATCTAACTCATGTTAAGAACAATAAAGCAGCAAAAATAAGTGGTGGAGAATCAATGAGACTCTCTATTGCTATTGCTCTTGCTAGACAACCTCATTTCATCTTGGCAGACGAACCTACTGGACAACTTGATTCAGCTAATACTTTCAACATTATTGATACTCTCAAAGGAGTCAACAAAGAACTTGGAACAACTATGGTGATAGTAACCCATGATGTAAGATATCGAAATGTATTCGAAAAGAGCTTTCTCATTCGAGATGGTAGGCTAGTAGGTGTAGGCTATGAAGCAGACAGACAGCAACTTGACATTCTCAAGGATGCATCTGAACTGAATAGAGCTTATATTGATCCTTCTCATATGCTACAAATACCAGATAGAATCAAAAATTCCATTGCACTTCGAGAATTTGCTGAATTTGAGGTTCATCCTTCGAAAAAACTAGCTATGCTTTGGAATCCAGATTTAGTCTCAAAAGAAGAAGTCTTCAAAATTCTTCAGCAACCTCCTGATGAATATTCAGAGAAAGTGGATGAACTTTCTTTTGATGATGTTCGATATCTGTTTGAGAATGAGTTCAAATATAATGCCAAAGCTAATGACTATATCAAAGTTAAAGGATTAGAAAAAGGGTATCAAATTTTCGGAAAACTTCATCCTGTAATCAAAGGAATAGATCTTACAATTAAGAAAGGAGATTTTGTTTTTATCTCTGGTCCATCTGGAGTTGGAAAAACAACCTTACTCAATACTATTGCAGGATTATTACGACCTGACAAGGGATCAATCCATATAGATGATTTCTCCATAGGTGCAGCAGATGATACTGGTAGGTCTGATTTCAGACTAGCTAATATTGCTTATATCACCCAATACCATAGTTTGTTCGAACCAATTCAGCTAAAAGACAATCTATTAGTTCCTTATCTATTTCTTGGTAAAAACTATAATCCAGATATAGGAAACGAAGTTACTAAAAATGTTCATATTAGCCACAAATTGGCTTCCTATCCAGATGAATTATCAGCTGGTGAAAAACAGAGAGCAACCTTATCCTTAGCTCTTACAAGAAAGACACCGATTCTCCTAGCAGATGAACCAACAGCAAATATGGATTCAGATCTTGCAAGAGAGATTATGGATGTTTTGATGAAGTTCGTCAAGGATAACGAAGCAACATTCATCATGTGTTCTCATGATTTATCGCTCTTACGACCAGGTTTCAGACATCTTCGTATTTCTGATGGTTTAATAACAGAGGATAAAAGAATTACTCAAGACTCTCTTAAGAAGATACTCAGAGAATATCTCCAAATACAAGAAGAAAGAAATAATAAAAAATAATCTTCTTGACTCTTCTTTTTTTCTTATCGTAATTAGGAAAAGTTAAAATTACTTAGTAAGATTTTCTTTTGACATCCTATGAAATACTATCTCGAAGTACAATTTACACTAAGTGGTCCCTTACCAGATGAAAGTAAGGAGGAAATTGAAGAGCTTCTCAAACTATTTGCTGAAAAAACTCAAGAATCAAGGGACAAAGGTGAATTCGAGTTCACTCAATGGAATACTAAAGATAACAAGTTAGATATTACAATCTCATCTATTGATTCACTTACTCCACACGTTGCTGTACTCAGGTTAAGGAAACAACTGGCTGCCACTTTAGGCAAGAAATATCGTGTTGGGTTGCGAGGATTTAATTTTGTTAAATATACAATTGAAACTGAGTTAGAAGATAAACCAGTTAAAGAATTTAGCTTGCCTTTAGTCAATAAATTGGAGTTCTTCGAGAAAGAAGGAAAAAATTATGCTAAACTTGATATTGATCCTGAAATCGAAGAGGATTTTGTTGAAAAAGGAGCAATTGAAAGAATAGTTAGAAGAGTAGGAGAAAAGATTTCCAAACAACACTACGGAGCTAAAAGTGAGCATCATCAGATTTCATGGTATAGCGGAGAAAAGAAGCATTTCACTGATGAAAACCCAACTCAATTAATGCAAAAAGCTAACTGGATTCAGCGAACAAATTATAGAAATCAGTGGATTTTAACACCTACTTTGACTACTTTGGCTGAAGCATTAAAACAAATAATGGTGGACTATGTTTATGAGCCATTAGGATTCAACCAGATGATGATACCAAAACTAGTAGATTGGTCAATTTGGTTAAGATCTGAACATGCTGAAGGTATTTATCAAGGTGGTTTTGAGCCTTATTTCGTAGTACAACCAAATTCAGCTGATCCTGAATATTTTGAGGAGATTGCTGACTATATTACAATTACAAAAACCATCCCTTCAGAAAAATTAGCTGAAAAAGTTTCTGCTCCAATTGGTGGATTATCTTACGCTCAATGCCCACCATTTTGGTCGTGGCTACAAGGAAAAACTGTTGCTAAAGAAAGTCTTCCGATAAAGGTCTACGATTGGTCAGGTCCCACCTACCGTTATGAATCTGGTAGTGCTTACGGTTTTGAAAGAGTTGATGAGCTTCACCGAATTGAAACACTATTCATAGGTTCTCCTGAGCAAACTAAAGAAATAGGAATGCAAGTTAAGGATAAACTAAGAGTTATCTTTGAAGAAGTTCTAGATTTGGAAGTTAGAGAAGCCAAAGTTACCCCTTGGTGGTTGCAACAATCAGCACATGAAGATGAGATGGATTCTGCAGAGGATCTTGTAGTTGGTACAATCGATTATGAAGCTTATATGCCATACCGTGGAAAACGCGAAGAGAGTGAGTGGTTAGAAATTCAAAACATATCTATAATAGGTCAAAAATATCCAAAAGGATTCTCTGTTAAAGCTGAAGGCAATATTGAACTTTGGAGTGGTTGTGGTGGAGGAAGCTTTGAAAGATTCCTTACTGCATTTGTATCTCAAAAAGGCTTAGACAAAAATAACTGGTCAGAGAAATTCTTGAAATATATTGATAAGCTACCTGAACCAGTTAAGTTTCATTAAAATTTACTTCAAATTTTTTGTTCTTTCTTTTTTCACATCTAATTTTACATATTTCTTCACAAAAGTATATTAGTGAGAAGTTTTCGTGTAAGTCGAATGACTGAAAAAAAATCATTAAAACAAAGATTCGAATCGAAAAGATTCAAGATGAATTTCATCGCTTTATCTTCAACAGTAACAATTAACATCATCTTATCTCTACTGATTGGTTTTCTAGCTCCTGAAGATGCATTTATTGGAATAGGAATATTTGGAGCTCCTTTAATCGGTGGTCTAGGTAGAAGTGCACTAGCCAACAAGAAAGATCTTATGATAATTATTCCATCCATGTTTATTTTAGACGCAATTATATTTGCACCTATTATGCAATTTGCAGTAGGATATGCAAATGATTTAGGAGATGCAGTTTTAATGGGTCTGATAACCGGTGGAGTTATGGTTTTAGTTAGCTTAATCACTCTTGGAATCAGAGTTCTAATTGAACTTTGGATAAAAAAATCTAGAGAGAAGAAAAACTGAAAATCAAAAGACAGAAGCTTGAACTCTTACTAGAAAAATTATAGTATTGCTAAGAGAACAAGTGGATCACAAACGTAGAATTCCTTTTTCAAACATCTCTATATTTGCAGCTTTCTCAATAATACTAGCTGTTAGCTCTAGAAGAAGGAGAAGAAGGAAAGTTTAAAATCTGGCCATTCGTGCTTAAATTAATGATAGATTTACGTTCAGATACTTTTACTCTCCCTTCAAAGGAAATGATAGAGACTATTTTAACTGCTGAACTTGGAGACGATGTCTGGGAGGAAGATCCTACTGTACAAGAGCTTGAAGCTCTTGCAGCTAAAATACTTGGTAAAGAAGCTGGTTTACTTGTATCTAGTGGTACTCAAGGTAATTTAGTAGCAAACATGACTCATCTCAATCGAGGTGACGGTGTTGTTCTTGAAAGAGAAAGCCACATCAATATGTATGAAGTTGGAGGACTTTCTCAGATAATTGGAGCATATCCTCATCTCATAGAAGGGGATAATGGTTTAATGGATCCTAAAGCTGTAGAAGCTGCATTTACTAGAGGATATAACGTTCATTGGGTGGATTTCAAACTACTTTGTCTTGAAAACACTCACAACAGAGGAGGAGGTAGAATCATCCCTAAAGAAAACATAGATACTTTATCTAAAATTGCTCATGAAAATGGAGCTTCTGTACATCTAGATGGGGCTAGGATTTTCAATGCTGCTGTAGCTACAGGAATGGATACATCCAAAATAGTAGAAAATATTGATTCAGTACAATTCTGTTTGAGTAAGGGGCTAGGATGTCCAATTGGTTCACTCATAGTTGGAAGCGAAGAATTCATACATCAGGCAAGAAGAAATAGAAAAGTAGTAGGTGGAGGTATGAGACAAGCAGGGATTATAGCTGCTCCAGGAATTTATGCTTTAAACAATATGATAGATAGATTAGCAGAAGATCACAAACATGCAAAAATGATTGAAAAAACTCTTCTTGAGATTGATGACTTAAGAGTTAAACCTGTTGACACCAATATCGCGATTGTTGATACTTCACAAAGTAAATGGACAGCTGCTGATGCACGAGATGGTTTTGAGAAAAGAGGGATAAAGGTAACCTATTTGGGCGATCACATTTTTAGAATGGTAACCTATTTTGGAATCACTCAAGAGGACATTCAGCTAGTTATTTCTGCAATTCCTGAAGTTTTCAGCTAAGGGTACTCAATTTCTCTCTATTTCTCTTTTTAGGTGATATTGAGGAGTATCATAGACTTTTTATATCATATTTTTGGTGTTCACATGATACATGTGTCAATCGATGATTATCTAGATGGTCTGCTAACCGGAACTGCAGAACCCTCTAAAAAAGCTATTATGAAGCTTACCAAATTAATTGAAAACTTTGGAGCTATAATGGTTAAAAGTACTGAAAGAATGGAAGACTACATTGACACCCTAAATAGTAGAATTGCTGCTATTGAAGGAGCCCTAGGTATGGCATCTCGAGCAGCACCAGCAGCACCTTCATTCGAATCTCCAGTTGCAACACCTGCAGCAGCACCAGCAGCAGCACCAGCAGCAGCACCGAATTTGGCAGCTAGCAGTTCAGGTCCAGTTGGTGCACCCAATTTATCAGCTCCTGTTGGAGCACCTAGTTTGGATGCAGCTCCAGCTGCTGGAGGAAATATTCCAGCACCTGTAGGAGCACAAGGAGCCACAGGTGGAGGAATCAGTAGTGCTGATCTCATGAAAGCAGCAGCAAATCTACAGAAGGCACCAGAACCTACACCAGGTGAACCTGGAGCACCAGGCGCAGCACCAGTTTTCAGTCCGTTCGGTGTTAGTGCTTCTGATATCCAAGATGTTAGATCAGGATTAACCAAAGTAGACCCTGATGAGCATAGAAAAGAAAGAGAAGCAGCTGCTGGAGGAACAGGGGGGTCGATGCCTGCTAGTATGGCACTCAATTTGGAAGTCAAAGATGCCCTAGAAAAACGTAAGTCACGAGTAGCTGACGCTGAAGACGCTGAGTTTGAACCAACTCCTGTAGCACCAGCATCACCTCAAAAATCAACTAAACAAATGAAAGAAGCCTTACAAGGAGAATTACGAGATGCTTTCAGTAGTCTTCTAGAGAGCGATACAAGCGAAGAAGAATAAACTCTATGCTCTCTTTTCATTTTAATTTAAATTTACACTAATTATGATATATCAACAGTTTTTCACAGTAAAAACATTAGGACGAAAAAAATGACATTAAATTTACACAATTATATTAAATATCTATTAAAACTAGATTCGAATCAGAAATTAAACAAAGAATTACTCAAAATATATGAAGAATCCAAAGATTTTTCCACAAATTTCAAAGATCCATATTATTCATGTTCAAATGAAACATTGTTAGAGATCTTTAACACTTCTTGGTCAGGTATTCAAGAAGAACCTTCAGAAACATTAGTATTTTATGCTCTCTCTCTTTATTGGGATGAAGCTATAGATTTTGAACTTTATAGATCAATTCTTCAAGAATTAGAATCTCATAATCTACTATCTTCCGAAATGTTAGTAACTAGTTATTGGATGTATTGGAAGAAACAAAGAAGAGAAGGAAAATCTAGTAAATATTCTTTCTATTCATTTCTAGAGCTAATTAGAAAACTAGGGCTTAAACCGCCTAAATTTAAAGATTTTGCCAAATATACAAAAGAGCTTTTCCCAAATTTAAAAATCTCAGAAAAGGAAATTGAAATAGGTGATGATCTTAGTAGAATTATTAAGAACATTGAAGAGAGACCACAATATCTAGAAGAGTTTTCTAACTCTATAAATTTTGAAACATTGAAGTATTTAGACTTCTATGTTGACTACGAAATTCTGAATCAGCTTGGATACTTCTATGTAAGAAACATGAGTAAGCAAATAGAATTAACTAAGAAAACTTCCATTGCTAATTTCCAGAAAAGAATTGATGAAGAGTTCAAAACTAGAAGAATGAAACCAGTTCCAACTGTTGTAGATCCTATTTTAGAACCTCATTTATCTAACTTTGATGCAAAAACAGTATCGATGGAAGAACTTGCTTCCTTACCTAAAGAGCAAATGAAAGAATTCGCATCAATAAAGATGTATTCTAGCCCGAAGAGTGCTCAAAAAATCCGTATAAGCTTTCTAGGAGGAGGAAATATTGGTAATATGGGTATATTGGTTCAACATGATAATAATGCAATCGTACTTGATTTTGGGATGAGTGTTGCTAACTATTCTACTCCAAGATGGCATCCATCTCTCAAATATGTAAAAGCTGTCCTAGTAACTCATGCACATCTAGATCATACTGGGGGTCTACCTTATCTTATCAGACCCGAGAATGGAAAACGATGGTATGCAACTCAATCAACAAAAATACTAACTGAGAAGTTGTTATATTCAACTTCTTCAATTTTAAGATCAAATGGTATTGCAAAGAAGAATGCCTCTCCATTTCAACAAGCATACCTAAACAATGCTAATATTGTCAATTTGCTAAATGAATTCAATCCTCTCAAGATAAACGAAACAGTAGAGGTAAGTCCTGGGTTTGAAGTAACACCATACTCAGCTTCTCATATTTATGGAAGTGTTAGTTATAAAATAGATGTTTTTGGAACATCAATTCTCTTTACAGGTGATTTTTCTGCAGACAAAAGTGAACTATTTGAGGGAGCTAAAATTCCTACAGATTGTGATGTAACAATTTTTGATGGAACATATTATGATAGAAAAATCGAAGAAACAGATCCCAATACTGTTATTTTACAAGCAGCAGAAACTTGTGAACGGTTAATAGTTCCTGCTTTTTCAGTGGGTAGAACTCAAGAAATGATTCAAAGATTTGAGAGGTTAAGGGTTTCTGCAAAAAGAAGTGTTAAGACAACAGGATTATCAGCAGATGTTTCTAAATCTATGGGATTACGAGCTAAATTTGATATAGTTAAAAATCTAACAAATGGAAACTTTGAGAAAGACGACATTGTAGTCACTGGTCATGGTATGTTGCAAGGAGGAGCTGCCAGAAAACTAATAGATGAGACTAGCTCTGATGAAAATACAGGAATACTCATCTGCGGTTATCAAGCCCCAAACACTCTTGGGTATGCTCTTAAAAACGGACATTCTGTTGCTTTTAAGAAGTATAACCAAAAAATCTTCAATGCTCACATAAGTGGACATAGCAGCCCTGAATCATTAAACGAATTTATTGATGATTTGAGTGGCAAGAAAATTATGGTTCATACTCCAGATGATACAATACTGAGAGAAGATCATAAGGATCTAATTATTCCAAAGTATAACCAAGAAATTCTAATCAAAAGCAATGTATAGGTAGAGAGTTCTATCTCCCAAGTCCTATACTTTTGAAAGTTATTTCTTCGTTTCTGAATTTTTCAGCATCTAAACTTCTTCTTCCATCTATAACCAAAGGAATTTTCATTAGTTCTTTGAATGTACTAGGAGACAGGTTTAGATATTCTTTCCATTCAGTTACTAAGATACAAGCATCAGAATCAGTTAGAACATCCTCAACTTTACTAGTTAGAGTTAGATTTTCATGATTTAGTATTTCTCTAAAGTTCTTTATAGCAATTGGATCCGTAGCAAATACCTTTGCACCCCGTTCTAGTAAATATTCAATTAGAGTTATGGAAACGGCTTCCCTTACATCATCAGTATCTGGCTTGAAAGCTAGTCCAAGAACACCTATTTTTCTGTTTTCTAAAGATCGATCATCCATCTCTTCTATTAAGATCTCAGCCGCACGTAAGGGTTGTGCTTCATTAACTTTCATAGTAGCCTTAAGTAAATCTGATGGAACTCCCATCTCAACTGATTGACGATGAAGAGCTTGAATGTCTTTTGGAAAACATGAACCACCATATCCCAGTCCAGCTCTCAAGAATCTAATTGAGATTCTATCATCCATACCTATTCCTTTAGCAATGTCTTGAATATCACTACCAATTTTTTCAGCTATATTTGCTATTTCATTAATAAAGGAAATTTTCATTGCTAAAAACGAGTTTGAGGCAATTTTGATCATCTCTGCAGTAGTTGGATCTACATTCAAAAATGGACTTTCAAATCCTTCATAAGATTTTGTAATTATTTCCTGAGATTTTTCATCTATTCCACCTACGACAATCCTATCTGGATTTAGAAAATCTTTGATTGCAACACCTTCTCTAAGAAATTCAGGATTCATTCCCAAGCCAAAATCCTTTCCAGCAGTTTTTTGACTAGTTTCTTCAAGAATAGGTTTAACTAGATTCATGGTTGTTCCAGGAGAGCAGGTGCTTTTTACCACAATAACTTTGTATTCATCTAATTCTTTTATTACCTCTCCTATTTTTTGAGCAGCATCCTTTAGATAGACATAATCAAAAGCTCCATCTTCTTTAGAAGGAGTTCCTACGCAGATATAGATTAGTTCGGAATTAGTTATTGCTTCTTTCATGTTTAAAGTAGCTTTCAGCTTCTTTTTACTTACAACATCTTTGAGCATTTCATCCAAACCTTCTTCAAAAATCGGTACAGTTCCTTCATTTATTTTCTGGATTTTTTCTTCAATAACATCAACACAGATAACATCATGTCCTTTATTTGCGAAACAGGTGCCAGTAACTAAGCCTACATAACCAGTTCCTATTACTGCTATTTTCATTTTTCTCAGATTACTGATGGAAAGAAATTATAAGAACATTTGTCCAGAAGTTGTCCAACTTCTTCTGTTCATACCAAAAAGTTATCAACTATTTCTTCTTTGACAACATAATGTCTGTTTATAGGTCCATCGCTGATCAAGTTCACAAGTATATCGATATTTATGACAAAGTAATTATAGATATAATAGATACCTGGGAATTCCAAAGATTAAGACGCATTATTCAGCTAGGAGGAGTTTCTGCTTCATATCCTTCTGCTACTCATAGTAGGTTTATGCACAGTTTAGGAGCACATCATGTAGCTAATAGGATAGGCCGATTCTTGAACAAGAAACATCCTGAGGTTTACACTGAAGATGAAATCAAACAAGTAAGTCTTACTGCGTTAATCCATGATATAGGTCATGGTCCATTCTCACATATGTTTGAGGATACCACAAAAATGTTATGTAAAAATTATGAAAATCCTAATTGTAACACTAAATACGGGATTTTTGTTAGGCATGAGAATATATCTGAGCAAATTGTCTTAGATGATGAATCTGAAATTGCAGGAATTTTAGAAAGAGAAGGTTACAATAGAAAACAGATAGGAAAACTCATACAAGGGAAAAGTGTTGATGATAAACCTTTCAAAAATCAAATCATTAATTCACAATTAGATGCTGACGCTTTAGATTATCTTATGCGAGATTCAGTTTCTACAGGTGTTTCCTTTGGGATGTATAATCTTGAACGATTATTTGATATGATGGAGTTAACAGAAAAAGGAACGATGCTAATTAGGGAAAAAGGTGTACAGTCCATTGAACAAGTAGTTCTTGCGTTATACATGCAATTCAGCCGGGTTTACTTTCATAAAACAGTAAGATGTTATGAATACATGCTAAAGTTATTCATTTCACAAATGATTCAAAAAGTAGATGAAGGTAAGGATGTAGCAAGTCTTCCCTTCTTTAATGATTTCACAGAAAAACCTTATTGGAAGACACTGATGACTCTAACAGATGATGTTGTATATACACAACTACATTATACTGTTGCAAAAGAGCAAAATGATGATTTTATTAAGAATTTAGCAAATGATATACTTCGTAGAAATCTGTACAAAAGTATTCCACTGACTGAAGAAATGGCTTCCAAAGTTTTAGAAAACTCTGAAAAGATCAATTTCATTGTTAGAAAATATGGTTATCCTACAGTTAGTTGGGACATTGATCAATTCGGAAGCAGATATTATACTCCATATGAAGAAACAGACCGCAATGCAATAATGATTAAAATGAAAGATGGTCAACTGAAACAGCTTTCTGAAGTATCAGATGTTATAGCAAGCTTAACTAAACCAAAATACAATAATCTTCTAATCTTTCCAGCACCTTGTAGAAATGAAATTTCAAAGCTAGTAGATGAAATATGAAAAAGAAGAAAAAGAAAAAAGATTAGTAACTATAATTGTCATCATCTTTTTTATCATAAGAATTATCAAATGTATTGTCGAATCTATCTTCAGTTGGAGGTTGTTGTAGAGGAGATTGTTGTTCAGGAGGTTGTTCTACTGGTTGCTGAACTGTTGGTTGTATTGGATTAACGATAGTTTCAGTTTCAGCAAGAATAATTCTTGGTTCTTTGTGTTTCTTTTTAACTGTCTTCTTGTATTCCAATGATTCATCTTTCAATCCACAATTCTTACAATATGGATACTTCCTTTTAGATATGTCTCCACAATATGGACACCTTCTGGTTCTTTTAAGTGCATAAAGACTAATTTGTCTCCACAAAACAGCCCAAATAAAACCTAAAGCTCCCAGAATTTTAACTATATCTGATTGTAGAGCTATCTCAATCCACAAGTATATTCTTTCTAGTGTTCCTAAAGGTTCAACAAGAACTTCAAATGTAAAAAGTTGAGGTTCAGTTAATCCGTCAGCAGTAACTTCTACTTCAACTATTACTTGTCCAGTTGTACCATTTTTCAACCAGCTTTTTCCAATAATTACCGTTGTAGGTAGATTCCAGCTGTTCTTATGGTATTTATCCTCATAGGGAATACCATTTATATTTATTCTTGCTGTAGGATTGAAGATAGATGCAGGGATTCTTGATGTAACATCTAAATACAATGAAAGATCAGATGCTTCCTTCACTTCTGGAGGAGAAGGATTCAGGTCTAGTATTAGATTGTTTAAATTGACTGTTACATCTTTATAGATGAAAGTTGGAACATGATCTTCCTTAGATGCTACGATTATCAAAGAAGAATTAAAGGTAGAACCGTCATCTGTAGGTAGTGAATCAGGCATTAGTTCATCAATAGGTATATAGAATGTAACATACCCCCAACTATCTGTGATTTCTGTTTTGTCAAGTGCATGTTCAGGAAAAACTGTAACTTCTGCATTATCTATTCCTAAACCTGTTTCATCCTCAAGATAGATTGTGAGAACTAGATCTTTATCTAACAATTCAGTAACTTCTAAGTTCGTTGGTTCTGTATTAAGTACTATTGTTTTATCAATATGAATGCTCAAAGTAGTATCAAATACTAGGTACCCAGCTAGATAGATTTCAAATAGGATATCATGATTTCCTCCTGAATCTGCCGTAATGTTAAGTTTAGCTACTTGTGCGGATTGTATTCTTACACCGTTCAGAATAGTTGTATTTATTCTGTAGTTTGCTGGATGTTGAATACTGAACAATGTTTGAGAAGTGACCTGCAATTGATAATTTAATGCAAATGATTTATTGCTACTTCCAAATATTGAGGTTGTTTCTGCAAAATCAAATGCCCAATCAAAAATAGTTGCAGTATTTAGCAATATTTGATTTGGATAAGCTAACATTGATACCAGTGGATAGAATTTGGACATCATTGTAATTGCTTGATAATTTACCAAGTGTGGATTACTATGTGGAATTTCATAAATTAAATCTAAAATTGCTCCTGTTTTTGTTGTTCCTGCTAAGAATAAGTCAGGAGCTAGAAACACACTTATGGTCATTTCATTATACAAGTCATTTACTTCCATAAAGGAAGGAGTAAGTCCTGTAATGCTTAATCTACTTCTCTTATATTCAATTAAATGTGATAAGTATAAACAGTTCTCATATGTAAGAGCTACATCCTCTAGGGTAAGTGTACCTAAATCGTATTTTGTATGAAATAGACTAGTATCTGGGCTTTTGAAGTATTCTTTCATAGCTTCTTCACCCATAGTTGTCCAATTGAAAAAATCCAAAGCGATTGAAGGATTATTCAATTCTCTTTGATATTGACTTTCTTGAATAAGAGCTGTGTTCATATAGATATTACCTTGTAAATCAGCTTCACTATCTGAAGCAGAACCAGAGTTGAATGTAGAATAGAATAGATATCCAAAATTCAGTGTAGGTAAAAGGACTGTTGTATTTGCTATGTTTCTATAGTAGTTTAAAGCATTCTTTGCTTGTGTATAGAAACGCGAACTATCATTAGCAAGATGATTTGCCATATAGTACAAACCAGTAACTCTGGCAGACGAATACTGTGTTGTACTAATTACCGAATTATCAGCAGAAAGGACTGTTAAAGTCTCATTGATAGATTGACTCGAAGTACCATAGAACAAAGCTGTAATATTTGATAACAAATTATCTGCTAGGGTGTTCATAAAAACAGCATTGAAAATGTCACCATCAACTACCAAAGCTTGAGCTAAACGTTCATACATCAGAACTAATTGTAAGTTCTCATCAGCATATACATCATAAACTGAACCATAATCTTCTCCTTTAATCATTGTTCCATTTACTTCAAGATTCATATTCATTGGAAGTGCTGCTGCCCATGCCTGATTAAGGTAGTTTACATCTTCTGTTACATAGTACAAATCAATACAAGTTAGAGCAAACTGAACAGCTGTTAAATCAAATATCCTATTTGTTGGAATGCTAGTGAAAGGAAATAGATCACCAATAGTGAAGAAAATAGATTCTGCAATTTCAACACCTACACTGTTGAAGTAATCATAGGTATAATTTGGATTGCTAGGAGGAGGTGGAATAAGTTTTGGTAATGTATTTTGATTACTAACATTATCTTTTGTGTCTGTTATTTCATTAATTGTATATGAAGCAAAAACTTGCTGCTGTGGTATTATTGGAACAACTAAAAAAATAACTATCATCATAAAGACAAATAGATTCTTTTTAGAATTCATAATACACAACTAGAAGAAAATAACAAAAAAATGTTCGCATAAAGGCTATTAAAAGAAAAAACTAAAAGGAGACTTTATCTCCTTCTTTTCAGAAATACTACCATAACACCTATACTGAGAAATGCAACTACTCCAGAAATCCACTCGAAGTCTAGATTCACAGGACTTGTGATGTTTACTAAGAGGAAATTGTATTTTATTGTGAAACCCAATGCACTTGCTTTCACAAAAATCTTTATTTCATCCAATACACCATCTTGGACATCATAAACTATAGATGCATCAACTTCTCCCTTAACTGTAAGTCCATATTCAGACATACTCATATCCATTCCTGTGTTAACAGTCAATCGCTTCTCATCCATTGATACTGTGTAAAATATGGTTATTCCTGGCTCTGGTGTATCTGTAAACTCATTCACTTTCAGTTCATCGTAGAACAATTGGAAGAAACTTTCATTTCCAGTTCCATAGTTGTAAGTTAATGGCATAATGAATGGAAATACTCCTGTTTCAAATAAACCATAGACAAGACTTGTTGAATAATCGAAGAATTCTATATCTGTTGAATTTTCAGTTATCAAAACTCCATCAAGGTAGAAATCAGCCCAATCTCCTGTATATAGAAATAGTTCTGATGGATCAGTAAGAGGTAAGTCATTAAGGTCTTGTGTGAGTACAATCTTAAATACTGACCCTACTCCCCATTCAACTCCAGCTACAATATCATAGTCAACTTCTTCAACTCCTTCGAAGTTGAAAGCATTCTTCTTCAACTGCCATTCTAATTCTGCTCCTGTTACTAGATCAGGATGGAAATAGAAATCAGTTGGTGGTGGTATTATAGCAGATGTTTGAATAGCTATTGGTGCTATTAGTAATAGCAAGACAGCAAAAATTCCAAATTTTTTCAAATTTTTTCACCCACTTAATCCCCTTTGAAGAGGATTAAACTAACATTTCATATATCTTTAGAACTATAAAAATGTTTAGAAACTATTCGCAACTAAGGAATCTTTATTTCTTCTTAGACCTCCTTTTAACCTTGTTCTGCTTGATTTGAAGGTATTCAGTTACAATATTCTTTAGATCCTTTTTAGTTACTCTTGCATCTTCTTGGATATTACCATCAAGTAATCTAATATGACGAAAACCTGGTCGAAGTAGAGTCAGATCGTGGGAGCAAGTAATAATTGTAGCTTTGTTTATTCTAACTATATCCATAAGTAAATCTATTATAGATCTAGCAAGTTCTGTATCAAGATTTGCTGTAGGTTCATCTGCAAGTAAAACACTAGTTCTTCTTGTCAAGGATGTAGCCAAAGCTGCTCTTTGTTTTTCTCCCTCAGAAAGCTCTCCTGGATATGAATTGAGTTTGTGATCAATAAAACATTCTTTCGCAATTGATAACCCATAATCTTTGTCATTTTTCTGCTTTGAAAACAAATTTGGTAAAATGAAGTTGTCTTTTATTGGAAGAGGAGAAAATAAATTGTTATGTTGGGTAATGTATGCTACATTATTCAATCTAAACAAAGAAACTTGTTTTTCTCCTGAATCGCTTATGGAGAAATTATCAACCTTAATTGAACCTTTATTAGGTTTGATTAAACCTGCAATGAGATTAAGTAAAGTAGTTTTTCCTACGCCTGAAGGACCAGAGATAAAAATAAAATCACCTTTATCAATGTTCAAATTAAGATTCGAGATTACTTCAGTATATCCGGCTCTAGATTGATATCCTTTCGATAGGTTCTTTATTCTTACTATAGGTTTAGCTTTTTCTGGTGGGAGAAATTCTCTACTCAGAAGCTTTTCAACCTCTTCATAAGAAATTTGATCTATTTTTTCTTCAAAATCTTCCAAAGGATTAGAAACTATTTCATATACTTTATCTCTTGTTATTTTTTCTGGATTCCAGAATAAACCAATTTTACGAGAGGGATGGGTATCAAACTCGATTATATCTCCTAAACCAGTAAGAGCTTTTACTTCATCTGGAACACGGACATAATTTGAAGCATCCATGTAAGCTTTATTCATCTCTGAAGCATGTAGAAGGAATTCTAACTCATCTTTACCCATATCTTTACCAATTCCAGCTAGTTTACCATCTCTTATAACAAAGCTTTTCTCAAAGACATTTCTATATCTAATATCATGAGTCACAACAAGAATAGTTTTACCCATTTCTTGATTGACTTGTTTGATAGTTGCTATCAATCCTTCAGTGTTCATTGAATCCAATTGTCCTGTCGGTTCATCAGCTAATAAAACACTTGGATTCTTTGCCAGAGCAACGCCCATTGATAATCTCATTGCTTCTCCTCCTGAGAGTTTATCCACAGTATTATACTCAACATGTTTAAGATTGAGAATTTTTATGAGTTCATCTACTTCTTTTCTAGATTGTTCTTTTGGTAAGAAAAACAACCTTTTTGGAATCATAAGATTCTGTCTTACACTTAGATGAGTAAATAGATTTTCACTTGTGAATTGGTTGATGATACCTAGATGGTTGAATCTGTAATCCCTTCGCTCGAATTCATCTAATTTATTAAAGTCCATTCCATTGATGATTATATCTCCACTTGTAGGTTGCTCAATACCTGAAAGAATTCTAATCAGAGTTGTTTTCCCAGCACCAGAAGGACCAATTATTGAAACAAGTTCTCCTTCTTTTACCTTAAGATCTAATCCTCTTAATGCGGCTACTTTCAAATCTGTATCAGGATCCGAGTAAATTTTTATTACGTCATTACATGTTATCATTTCTTCATCACTCCAAATTTTTAGGTCTATATTTTGCGAAATTTCTACTCATCGATACAATGAATATTGAATAGAAAAGTATAGGAATTCCCAGAAAAATCACCAATCCTATATGATAGGGTATGATTGTATTAAATGGTAAACTATCAGCATAAGGGGGATTGATAAATATCCAACTGAATAACCGTAACAACCCATATCCCCCACCTGCTCCAAGAGCTAATCCAGGCAGTATACAAGCCATAAATAACTCCAATGCAGAGAGAAAGATAATTCTGTTTGTTGGAATACCTATTTTCTTCAGAATATCATGCTTGACAATCCTTCGCTGTAGAATTTTCAGTGGGTTGCTCAATGAAGTGAAAACTACAGCTGCAATACATATCAAAATACCAAATACGAATTCAGCCACTAATACTGAATAGAATGGAATCAGCGTAAATAATATCTCGTCTGCTATTTCAAGAGTTGATTGAACCTCAATTCCTAGATCAGTTTTGAGTTTAGTTGTGATAACTTCTGGATCTACATCATCTCTTATGTTAATTAACAATCGCTCAAAAGACATTGAAGATATCTCCACTAAATCAGCTATTAGCATGTAATTATCTAAAGTCATTACTAATGCAAATCCAGTTGGAGAATAATATGGATCTGTAGGATCTACAGGTCCATCATCATAAACTACTGGAAAATAATCAAATGAAGATATTAAACTGAATTCTATCAGCGTATCATTTGGTGTACCTTCTCTTATGAAATAATACACATCCTCTCCACCTGCTAAATATTCCTTAAATGATTCTGACACCAACATGCTTTGAGAATTATTCAATTGCTCTATATTAGTATCCCAATTTTCAAAGATATTTTTCTTTGGTTTATATGACGTAGCAAGAAAATCTTCAGAATCATTAAGCAGATAAATCTCAAAATTATTCCAATGATAGTCTCCATATATTTGAGATACATTTGTTACTGAAACAATCTCTGGATAAGCAAGAATATCAGTTGCTAGAGAAGCATTATATTCATCCCAATTAGTTACATAGATATCACTCCCACCATAGAAATAAGCTTCAGTTTGGGATTTCTCTTGAATCAGCATAGGTGAAACTGCAAAAGGTATGACTAAACTTACTAGAATTAGATAAGTCAGAAAAGTGTTATTGAACAATTTTATATCTGATCTGATTTCAACTAGTGAAAAAGAGAAGAGATTTTTTCTAATAGCCCAAGCAGTTTTACTAATCGCAATCATTATTATTTTATGTATTTCACGCAATAATAATCCGAATCCTAGAAGAGCTATCATTACCCCAATTCCCATCAGATAGATGAATATAACTAATATTGCTGAATTAGCCATAGTCCCACCATCAAATGCAATCATTTGAAACAGATAAAATGACAAGAAAGTAAGTCCAACTCCAAATCCCATTGTTAGAATATAATGAAGTCGAATGTTCTTAATTAATTGTATGAATTGTTTTGGAGGTTTCTCCACTTTCTTTTTTGTTTTGGAGATTTTTATAATTCTTGGAACTGATATAATTACTAAAAGTAGAAAAGTTGACCCCATTGCTGTGGGTAAACTAGCAAGATTGAGAGAGAATAGTGGATTATCAAAAGTCAAAAATTTATTTATCTTTAGCAAAGCTGGGAGTACGAGAATATTCACTCCAAATCCTAGAAATGTAGCTACTAATGATTCAAAGAATTTCATTGAAGAATAGATGAAGGTAATCATTCCCGTTGATACTCCTTTTGAACTTAGAATCCTGATTTCTTGCTCAAAACTTGTACTGAATATTTCATTAACTTCGAATGTTAGAAACAGAGCAAGATAGAGTATAGGTATCGATAAGAAAATAATCAAAAACTGCGTTGTTTGCATTTCAAATCCTATATCTTCAAAAATATACTCTAGTTCAGGCAAAATGTACCAATAACTATTTTCTTGAAATACAAATGGAAAAGGTCCGTCTTCCTTAAGTGAAGTCAATTCTTCAATCAATACTGAGAGATCTTGTGGATTAAATTGGCTAAAGTCATACTCAAATTGTACACCTCCTGTGAGAAAGAAATCATATATTGAGATATTCTGAAAATTTTCTAAATAATATGGTTCAAATGTGATTAATGGTATATTGTAATAGTTTAACAAAGACTTAAGAGGATCAGAAGGTAGATTATATTCTTCACATAGGGATTCTATTAGCGATCGAGGTGGTTGTGAGTATGTTCCTGTTACTGTTAAATTCATCACTGGATATTCTACAAAACTTGCTTCTGTAGTTACGTTCACTAAAATTGTATCATTAATTTCTATACCATAATAAGCTGAGTCGTAAGAAGTAATCATTATTTCATTGGTATTGTTTGGTAATCTGCCCTCATGCAAAATCTGTTCAAATACTTTGCTGTAATTTTGCTGAAACCCAAAATAATCTACAGACGAGTGATCATTAATTCCCCAAGAAATATTGTACGTAATTAGTGCAGATTTAAGGGAATAAAAATAATCACTAATCAGTGATGAGTATAAAGCTGTTGAACTAGTTATTTTGTTCATAATTGCACTCATTGCCATTGCAGTGTAGTTTTCATTTACATAATTCAGAGCAGCTTCATTTCCTTCAGCAAGGTTTATTCTATATTCTAAAGATAGAAAATAATCATGTCCAGGATCAGCAGATTCAACATACTGAATTATCAAAGAACTTCTCTTTGAATCAAACAGAGTAGTACTTGTGACTATTATAGATGCTAGAATTGTCAGTCCTAGCAAACTGATTAATAATCTCTTTTTGTTTGCTTTCCATAAAGTGAAAACCAGATTTGAAGCATTTTTAATGAACAACCATAAATTGATAAAAACTAGTTTCCACTTATCTAAATTAGGAATTATAGGTCTTGTAAGGAATTTAACCATTTTTTTAATTGACCTATTAATACTCTTTCTAAAAATTACATATAGCATCCCTAGTGAGACAATTGGAACTACAAATGCTGCCCAAAATCTGATCCAGAAATATGCAAATGCTGAATAACTCTTAAGGTTAAATAGAATTGCTTCTTCTGGTATTTCAATATCTAAGTCTGTTGCAATTTTCAGAGAATAAACATATTTATCGATAAAATTGTATCCTTCTAGTTCTTTTGATTCTACTTTGGAGAAGTAGTGTACTATGTAAGAACCATTTTCACAGATATAATAACTTAAAGAGACAAAAGGATAAGTTCTGCTATATTCATCTAGTTTAATTTCACTTTTCTGTAGTGTAGCATTATTATCTCTAATTACAGAAAGAGTTTTCTGTATATTATCCAAGTTCCTGTCTGGTCGATAATCTAGATAATAGATATCATATTCATTGTAAGAGATATAAGTGACATTTTCATAAAGAAAAACATTGAAATCTCCCCAATAATAATCATCAAGATATATATAGTGAAATGAACTTAAAGAAATGGTTTCGTTTATTCCAAAACTAAGTGTTGAGAGTTTATTATCTTCATTTATAATTAGATAAAATTGTCCATTTTCAGTTACGAATATTTGTGGATTGTACCATCTTTCAGGAAGTTGAAGTACTGAAGAATTGTAATATCCTGAATCTGTGATTCCAACAAGAATCATATTAGTATTATACACTGAAGAATTGAAGTTACTAATTTCAAAAAAGGTAAATAGTTGATTATCCACAAAAAGAATTTCTCTAAGGTCATAGATCATAAAGGGAAGAGTATGGTACTTAACTATCTCAGTTCCATTCTCAAATATTCTGATGTGAGTAATATCAGTTTCATCAAACTCAGAATCAGCTACCACGAGATGATAACTAATATTATCCATAAAAACGTCTAAATTATAATAATATTCATGTGTGAAGTATAAAGTGGTCCTATCTGGAACACCATTATTCCAGGAATATACTTTCACGACAGTGTTGTATATCTGCCCCATGAAACTGTAAAATAAATAGATTGTTCCATTGAGTTCTCTTACATCAAACAAATCCATTGAATAATAGTCTCTGTCAACTTCAATGACAGTATTTTGAAGGATATGGAAGATGACAAATGTTCCATTATGAAAATTAATTTGTATGAAGAAATGGGAATGATTATTGCTATCAAGAAATGTTTCTGTTCTGATATATCCTATATCTCTTGAATCTTTGAAAAACATCATATCCTTGTTTGTTGCTTCATCTGCATGCACATTGGGATGTAGAGCGGATAAAGAAACAAAAACCAAAATTATGACTAAAGAAAACACAACTCCCTTAGAGAATCTTTTTTTCATGACCTTTGTTCACCTTCTTATGATATAAATTTAATCTAATAAAGGATTAAACTTTAAAAAAACTGCTTGTGTATTTCTAAACACAATTCCTTATTATTTGAAAAAATTTTCTCATCCAAATACATGATTGAAGGAGAATAAATCTAAATATAATGCACCATAATATGTAGCTAGAGCAAAAATCACTCCTAGTACAATTGCTATTGTGAAAGTAATATAGTCGTTAAAATCTATTGGTTGTTTTATCTTTCTTACGGTCGCATATAGAGTAAGCATTAAAATTCCTACTACTACAAAATAAACAATAGTTAATATTAGAAAGATGGAAGAATCCTCTGATTTTTCTGCTGCAATGTATGGAATTATTTTAACAGCATTAATAATTAGTGGAATAGCTATACCTAACTGAATTGATGCCAGACTGATATAATCTCTGTTAGTCCTTCTTTTCAAGGCATAGAGCCATAGATGATTAAATCCATATGAGAACAGTATAACGAAAAATCCTGCGGAAATTATGAATACAATTGTTTGTACTACGGATTGCCACACTGAATAAAAATCGATGAAAAAAGCTCCAACAAATGTTGCTGGTCCAAGTATCAAGCTAGCTACAACAATGTAAGGATTTCTAATCCAAGATCTATTCATCTTTTTGATTTCCTCACTGACTTCATCTACTTCTTCAGCTTGAATTTCCTGATTAGATTCTTCACTCATTAGTCAAATAGGTATTAGAGACGATAATAAATCTATCGAAGAAACCAGAAACATATCAGTTGAGAGAAACTGTTTTAATTGCAATTTAATAGTTAAAACTATGAAGATAGATAGCTCAGTGTTTGGAGTCCTTAACTATGAGCAGTTTGAGAGATTTTGCGATAAACTGAAACTCAAACCTGAAGAGGTTAAAGCCAATTTTGATGGATGGCGAAAACTAGTTCTTGAATCTGAAGATAGAGTTTTTCTATTCCCTCGAGATCCAAGGGGAGTTGAATGGTTAGAAATAGAAATGCTAGCTTACGAAATTTTAAACGAAGAACACAATATACCAGCTCCAAATCTCATAAAAAGAGTCGAAGATCCAGCAATTTCCTACTATGAATTTGCTGTTGCTTCTAAATTGAAGGGAATTGCTTATTCTAAAATTGAGCAAGGTATTCCTGTAGCTAATGTAACAAAAGTATTAAACAATTTAGCTGAAGTCTTTGCTCTATGGCACGATATACCTCTTGAGCAAATTCCTCAGAAAATAAAGGAAAGGGAGATATTTGATCCAAGCAAATATGAGTGGGAGATTAAAATTCTAGACCATAAAACCATGAAAAAATCAATTTTAGTCAGCTACAATATTCTAGAGGATTTCTTGAGTAAACAAGATCCAATTATTGGTAAAGAACTTCTTTCTGAAGATACTGTTTTCTTATGGATAGAATGTTTAGAAGAAATTGTTAATTTGAACCCAGTTTTCCTCCACAGCGACATACATGAAGATCAAATTATTGTTGCATCTGAGGAAGATATGGAGATAACTGGGATTCTTGATTGGGAAACAGCAAGGATAGGTAACCCAGTTTGGGAGTTTAATTTCTTCGAGTGGGGATATGGTATTTGGGAGTGGAGGAAGAATTTTAATGAATTCAGAAGAATGATGTGGAAGACTTATCTCAACAAAAGAAATCTATCTCTAAATTCATCAGAAGGACTTAATTTATTCTATGCTCTTTCGGAATTTCTTAGAAGTCTCGAAAAACCAATTGCTAAAAATGAAGATTCTGCAATCTTAAGCTTATTAAGTTTGGCTGATGCAACCCAGAAAATAAGAGAAGAAAAAATGTAGATTATGGATGGCTCATTCCACCCATTTCTCCACCATTGCGTTTGTGCATTTTCATCATCTTTTTCATTTTCTTTACTTCTTCTTTATTACCAGCTTTTTTTAGCTCTTGTAGATGTTTCTTCATCCGCTTCTTATCAGGCTTGCTACCAGATTTTGTTTCTACTTTCACTTTCTGAGAACTATCATGTCCAGGCATAGCTGCAGACATTCCGGTAGGTACAGCCATTGGTTTCTGAAGATCTTCATCTAGTGTTTCAGGTTCTAATTCATCAACAGAGAGTTCTATTTCTTCAAGTCCTTGATGTACATAATAAGTATTGTAAAGATCCGCATAGATACCATCTATTTTCATCAAATCACTATGAGTACCAATTTCCATTAGTTTTCCTTTTTCAAATACAACTATTCTATCTGCATCCTTAATTGTCGAAAGTCTGTGAGCTATAACAAAAGTAGTTCTACCTTTGAACAGTTCTTTTTGTGCAGCTTGAATAAGTGATTCAGTATACGCATCCAATCTACTTGTTGCTTCATCTAGAACAAGTATTCTAGGATCGGCTAGCATTGTTCGAGCTACAGTTATAATTTGTCTTTGACCAGCTGATAATTTCTTTCCACCTTCCACTACAATTGTATCATATCCTTGTGGTAAAGCTTCAATGAACACATCAGCATTAATTCTTTTACTAATCTTATATACATCTTCTCTAGTAGCATTTGGTGATCCATAGAGTATGTTCTCCATTACAGAGCCATTGAAAAGAAATGGTTCTTGGGTCACTAATCCAATAGCTTCCCTTAATGAGGATTGTTTAACATCTCTTATGTCCTGAGAACCTATTTTGATCGAACCTTCGTTAACATCATAGAATCGAGTTAAGAGTGATGAAAACAGTGTCGTTTTTCCTGCTCCTGTATGTCCTACGCAAGCTATCATTTCTCCTGCATTAGCAGTGAAGGAAATGTCCTCCAAAACGTAGATACCATCGACATAAGCAAAGCTAATATTTTCAAAATGAACTGCATCATCAGTTATTTGTAAATCTTCTGCATCAGCTTTATCTGCAACAGCAGGTTTAGCCTCAAAAATGTCTATTATTCTGTCCATCGCTCCTAAAGCAGACTCAAGTTGAGGAAACATCATAGATAACATTACCATTGGAAATAAGAAAGATTGTGATAATTGAACAGCTGTATAGATATCTCCAAGTTGTATTCCAGAAGATTGGTTTATCCAACCACTTGCATAGATTATTGCTATGAATAACCCATAACTTAAAGCAGTCATTGTTGGATGCATAAACATCATCAAGAATCCAAATTGTCTTGAATATTTGTAGTGTTTGTGATTCAATTCCCGTAATTCAACTGCCAACTCTCCTTCTCTATTGAATGATTTAGCTACAGCTATACCCTCTAAACCTTCGGCCATCTTTCCAGAAACAAAACCAAATGCTCTTCTAACCCTCAGAACTATTTTTCTTGCAAAGAAGCTTAAAATTCTCGCCATTATTAAAGCAACTGGAACTGCTGCTAAAGCTATTAAACCAATTATCCAATTTGTAACTAGAAGCCATACAAATGCACCTATAATTACTAAAAACTGCGATACAATTGAAGTAGATAATTGTAATCCAGTTGCTAACTCTCCAGTATCAGCTGTAACTCGAGCTGTAATGTTTCCAGATTGTTCATTTTTTAGATAAGACATATCTGAATAACTGAGTTTCTCATACAGATCAGCTCTTACTTCATGAAGCATTTTTGCATTCATTTTAGCTTGTATTCTAGTGGAAATAGAACTGAGTATCCATCCAAGTAATGTTAGTAGGAAGAAGGAAATTGTAAGTATAATGAGGATGCTTGTAGCATTTGGAGTCTCAGTCAGAACATTTATTCCACTTCCGATTATTATTGGGTTTACTACAGTTAAAATTGAGTATATTATGGAGACTGATGCAACCAATATGATAGGTTTAATATGTCTTCGAATGTAAACCCATAAATTACTTAAGAGCACTTTTGTAGATCTAGATCTATCATATTTATCTTGAGCGAAAGCTCTTCCTGGACCTCGTGGTGGTCTGTGACTCATCAGTTTTTCCCTCCTTCACTAGAAACTGAATCCGAACAAATATTATCTCCATTTGCAATTGGAAGATGTTGACACATGAATTGGTAATCAGGACACCTTTGAATTAACTCTATATGATTACCTATGTCAATTACTTCTCCTCTTCTCATAAGAATTATCAGATCTGCTGCAACAAGAGTTGTCAATCTTTGTGTAACAACTATACTAGTTCTATCTTTCATTAGTTCATCCATAGCGTATCTTAATCTTAGCTCAGTTTTAATATCAACAGCACTTGTACTATCATCTAGAAGTAACAGATTTGGATTGGATAGTAAAGCTCTTGCAATAGCAATTCTTTGTCTCTGTCCACCAGAAAGAGTTACTCCTCTTTCTCCGATTATAGTTTCATATCCATCTGGCAAAGAACTAATAAATTGGGCAATTTGTGCTCGTTCAGCGGCAATCCTAATCTCTTCATCTGTTGCATTAGGATTTGCAAAAGCTATGTTTGCTCTAATTGTATCTGAAAATAAGAAGATATCTTGTTCTACCATTGTAACATTTTCTCTTACATAACTTGTATGCATGCTTCTTATATTTGAACCATCAATATTGATACTCCCAGTATTAGGGTCATAAAGACGAAGGAGCAACTTCAAAATCGTTGATTTACCAGAACCAGGTCCTCCTATCAGTGCAACTCTGGCTCCAGCTGGAATAGAGAAGCTTACGTTCTTCAGAACGAGCTTTTCTGTCCCAGGATAGGCAAAATTTACATCTTCAAAAACAACAGCTTTATCCCATTTTCCTTCAATTGGTTCTGAAGGTTGAACTAAAGGATCCTCAAAATCCATTAACTTCCAAAGTCTTTCAGAATTCTGTAAGCCTGCTTGAAGCATTATCAATCTCTGTGGAATCATAAAATTCTGTCTATTTAGATTGAGTAATAAAGACATAATTGAAAGAAGTGTTCCGATAGCTATAACACCGGTATAACGACCAACAATTACACTATACATTCCAAATGCGAAAGCTCCAGCACTTACTACTATTGAGATTACTGCTGGCCAGTAAAAGGCACTAAGATATCCTTCTCTTCTCATATCATCAGCATATTCCAAACTCACCTTGTTGAACTTGTTAATTTCCTTACTATGATTATCAAAAGCTCTTACAACATCAACTCCTTTGAACATCTCTTGTGATATAGATGATAGTTCTCCCAGATCTGTTGCTAATTTTCTACGAATTGGTGCAACCTTTGCAGCATATAACCAGGCAACAATCAGATAAATTATGAAGGATGCTAGGAATACAACTCCAATTATCCAGTCATACGTCCAAAGGAGAGCAGTAGAGATTACAATGGTCATCACTGAACCTAACAGATTTCTTATAGCAGGACTGTAGGCCATTCTCACTTGATTTATTTCATTCATTCCCATAGAAAGAATAACTCCAGAATCATTAACATCAAAGAAAGCCATAGAATGTTCTTGTATGACCTCGTAAAATTCTTGTCTCATATCTCTCTGTACTTGGAACGATGTATCAGTCCATATAGCTATGTTGGCACTAAGGGTAACCCATGCTATTATCACATAAACAATCATCCAAATAATAGCTTTAACAAAATCTGGTGTAAACATAGTTACTTCACTACTAACAACTGAAATTGAAGTTAAACCCTCAACATTTGAACTTAGGAAATCAGTCAACCTAGTAGATAGATTTCTTTGAATAATACCCAGAACATCTCCAACAAGAGCTAAAGTCTTAGTAGTTGAAAATGTACTAATACCAAGGAAGATAGTTGCTAATAGATATCTCAAAGGAAACCTTGTAAAACCTGACCAAAACCACTGCTTTGATGTTTTGTATTTTGTCAAGATTTCGATGTTCTTATCAATATGAAAATTGTTAGAACTAACTGCTTCCTTCTTTTTTACAGTAGCCATTTACAGTTTCTCCAATAATTTATCTATCTTCTTTCGTCTCTCAAGCAATCTGTTCTTAATGAATGTTTTTAGCATATTTCTATCCTCTATAGTTTCGATTGCATCTAAGTGTTCTTCTAGCATTTCTGGATGATTGACAAGGACATTCAATCTTGGACCTGCCATCCCCTGCTCCATCATCATACTAACAAAAGATCTTCCTTGGTGTAGACTTTTAGAAGAATGAAGCTTCTTCTTGAATTCAGGAGATAAATCGTCTGACATCTTTAGAAAAATCCTTCTAAAAGGAATCAATCTAGGAGATAAGATTCCATCAGGTTTATGTAAAGCAGGTTTTAGCTCAGAATCAAGAATAAATGAAGATATATCCATTAATGACATCAGTACTCTAGATAGTGATTCTCTCCCAAGTTCTGTAATGGTATAGATTTTCTTCAATCTATCTCCTTTGGAATCTTTTCTTGCTAATTCAATCAAACCATTTTTTTCTAAAGAGTCAATAGTTGGATAAATTCCACTAATATTGCTCCAGATAACTGAAGTTTCTTTCATATCTTTTACTGCTTCATCTAAAGCATCAATTAAGTCATCAATATACTCTATGTCTTTTTTAGTGAAATTGTATTTTTCTGTAAGCATATGCTGAATTCGCAGATTATATTTGAAAATTGGATAGTCGTCAATTCTATCTGAGACTTCATTCTTCATCTTCTTGACTATAGCAGAATCTACATCAGTCTGAGATGAGAGTTTCTTAAATTCATTAAGTAAATCAAGATGTTTCTGTAGGAATACCTTACCTGTGTTTCTCTTCTCAAAGAGAATCTCTGAAGCTTTCTGACGCATCTCATATGCATGAGATCCTTCTGGTGACCTAGCTAAGTGTAATAGGATAGCAACCTCCCCGAGCCTTCGTACAAACCTTTCTTCGTACTTACCTACAATGCTCTCCGTTTCTTTAGTCACTTTTATACCTCATTCTAGTTATCACTTCTGAATGGATTTATTCTATCTCGGGTAATCTCTCCATCAGTTATCATAACATCTCGTGAAGAGTATTCAGCAAGTTTAGGATCATGTGAAACTGCTAGAATAGTGATTCCTTTCTCTTTGTTAATTCTTCTAAGAAGAGCAAGAACCTCACCACCTGTTTGAGAGTCAAGATTACCTGTAGGTTCATCAGCAAGGACAATTGGAGGGTCATTTATCAGAGCTCGACAGATAGCAACTCGTTGTTTTTGTCCACCGGAAAGTTCGGTAGGTTTATGGTGCATACGATCTCCCAACCCAGCTATTTTCATTAATTCTTTGGCTCTTTCTTTGTCCTCTTTCTTTATTCCATAAGGTAAAAGAGGTAACAGAACATTATCAAGAGCAGAGATAGTGTCTATGAGAAATATGTCTTGAAAAACAAATCCGATTTTGTTCTTTCTAATAGCACTTAGCTTACGTTGACTCATTTTAGTAATCTCAGTACCATCGATATACACCTCCCCGCTAGTTGCAGAAGCCATACATCCAAGAATGGTTAAAAGAGTACTTTTACCAGAACCAGAAGGACCCATGATTGTTATGAATTCTCCTTTCTCAACTTTGAAATCTACTCCTCGTAATGCTTTGACTTCAGCAGGAGTATCTTCAAAGAATTTTCTCCACAGTCCTTTTATTTCAATTATGAGGTCAGTAGAATCTGCTATTTCTTGACTAGCTATTTGCAGTGATTTTTGTGTTTCTTCAACGTTTACCATCATAATCACCTAACTTCCTTGTAAAACCTCCATAGGTTTGACAGAACTAGCTCTTATTCCAGGATAAAGACCTCCCAATATACCTATTCCTACTGCAATTCCTATTGCAGTCATAAATATTCCAAATGTTATTACTGGTGAAAATGGCATAGATCCAATATCTGATGATCCCATTAACCTTTCAAGACCTTTTATTGATACAAAAGAAAGCAGAACTCCAACTAGAGATCCAGCAATACCTAAAGTAACGCTTTCTATTATAACAGAGTAAATGATGTGTCCTTCTTTCCATCCAGTTGCTTTCAGAATGGCGAATTCTTTCGATCTTCCTTCAACTCCTACTAACTGAGCAATAATTACTCCCATACTCCCAGAAATTATGATTATGATTGTGACAACAGTTATCACTATATCTTGAGTAGCCATTAGATCATCCATTGTTTCTAAAGCTGATGCTAAAGATAATGAAGAAAATTTAATCTCAGGATATTGTACTTCTAGGTATACTGTTAAATCCTCAATAAAGTTCTCCACATCAACTGAATTATCAAAAGATGTGCGGATTGATACTAGATTGGGACTATCTATTCCAAATTGTGTTGGATCTAGTCCGAAGGGAACATAATGCATCATGGAATTCATTGTATCATTGCGTAACAACTCATACAGCACATTATTTGTAACATTGATAGGTACATAAATATCATAGGCTAAAGCCATTACTGATTGCTGTAAACCTCCAACTAAAGCAGAAGTAACTCCAACTATTTCTAAATCATACGTGTAAGTTGAATTAATCATTAAAGAAAATGTTTTTCCAACATCAAATACCTCAGAATTGTTTTCATAAAGAGCATAAGGGATTATACATTCATCTTGATTATACTCAAAGTATCTTGATCCTTCTGTTAATTCTTCTAATTCAGAGAATATTTCACTAAAATCATCAAGGTCTTCAATTCCTCGTATATTCATTCCCATGGGCGTTCCAAATACCGTTGTGCCGAGAATATCTGTATAGTTATTTACCGTAGCAGGTAGATTCTGTTCAGTTGCTACTGCAACAATATCTGAGCTATTTTCAAAGCCCAAAATAGTTTCTGTAATGTTTGCTGGCAATTGAGATGCATATGAAAAAGGTGCATCTGTTTCTTGTAGTTGAAAAGTTCCAACCAATTCTCCAAAAATATCTGCGAAAGTTTCATCCATTCCTGTTGTAAATGCATTGATAGTCACTTGCATAGTAATAGCTATACTAATTCCTACAATGGCTAGGATTGCAACAATCTTTCTTCTAAACGCGTTTCTAAACGCAAACCACGTAACTTTTCCAATCTTCATACATAAACCTCTATTTCAGAATTATGAATATTCAGATTTCTGAATATTATGAAATATTACCAATATAAAAATCTATCTATTTTTAAATAGAAAAAGAAACGTGCAGAGATTTCTATGTTTTTGCTTCAAGATATTTATTAACGACTATTTGAGGTCGACCATAACTTTTCTCTAAATCGTTTATACAATATTCTAAATCTAAGATCTTCAGTGTTTCCTTTTTTGGAATCCCATTAGTTTCGAATCCAATGTGTGTATAATAGCCTTGTACCATTTCTTCTATAGGTAAGGATACTCCTCTTAAAGGTCCTTTCCTCAGAGGTGGATCACCTATGAGTCTCTTTGGAATCTTGTGTCTTATTGCACCTTCACGGGCATTAAACATCTGACGCAGTGTTTGAATTCTATGTCCTATTTCTAGAAATTCTTCTGGAGAAACATCCCACCCATAAACACTTTTCATTAATTCTAAAAGAGGATATTTTCCACAAGCTAAAGAGAAGGAGCACAGTCCAAGCGCATTTATACTCTGAGTGAACTTAACTGCATTTGAATGGTTTAGACTTGTCCTGTCAATCTTTCTACTCATTTTAAACTTAAATGAACTGGAGAACCTTGCTATTGGATGTATCATCAGAGTATCAATTCCTCCTGCAGTATGTCTTCCAGGTGTAGGATCAGCGACATATGTGGCACCAAACCAGTTGATATATCTAGGATCATGCATTGGCACTTCTTGTCCATTAATATTCATAGCAAATGTTTCTGAACCTTTTATTTTCTGTGCTGCAGCCCAAGTACCATCAGATATAAGATCCCCAATACCTTCACGATTGACCATCATCTCAAGAAGAGGAAAAAGATACTCATTATCATACCAACCAGGCAAAAATCCATCTGGGTATTTACTTGATTTGAAATCCTCTTTCTTTAGAAATCCTCTTTCAACACATTCTAGAACAAAACCTAGAGTGACTCCTGTTGAAATAGAATCCATACCTTGTCTATTCAAGTATTCATTTATCTTGATCATCAGCATAGGATCTCCATTCAGAATGTTACTGCTAATTGATGCAAGAGTTTCATATTCAGGCATATGTGAATCCTTTATTCCAAGCTCTGGAACAGAGATCTTTCTCCCACATCTTAATGGACAACCATAACACCCAAAAGGCACAGTATCTAATGATTCAAGAGCTTTTCCAACTTTTCTTAATGCTATACTTTGGGGATAGTTTTTAGGTCCAGTTCCATTGAAGTTTTTGACAGAAGCATCTCCAACAGGAACAGAAATAGGGAGGGTGAATGCTGTTCCATATCTATGCAAGTAATTTGCAACAAGAGCTTCAGCTTTAATCCCAGGAAACTTCATAACCATTTGAACACTCTTTCCGAAACTCATCCTAAAAACTCTCATCAAACTACCAAATTTAGGAGCTAGTTTGAGAAATTTCCCCATAAGATTCTTTTTCAATAATTTGGAGATTCTCTTTCGATAATTTTGTGAAAGAGTTTGAGTAGTGTCTTTATCATCAACATTGATTCTAGTCTTCCCATCTAAACAGATAGCTTTAATCTTCTTTGCACCCATGACTGCTCCAAGACCACTTCGTGCAGCTATTCTTCCATAATCATTTACTATTCCAGTAATCAAAGACTTGTTTTCTGCTGCGACACCTATTGATGCAACATTAGCGGTTTTACCATGTTTTTCCTTAAGTATGTCTTCTGTTTCAAAAGCATCCTTACCCCATATTTCAGATGCATCTCTGAGCTCAAAGGCATCCTGTGTTACATAAAGATAAACAGGTTTTTTTGCCATTCCTGTTACAAATATAGCGTCATATCCAGCTCTTTTGATTGCTGGTCCAAAGAAACCACCAGAGTTACTGTCTCCCCAACCGCCATTACAGAAATTGCCATCAGCAGTAATTCCTTTTCCTGTCAATGGACTTTTTCCACAAGCCATCCATCTACCTGTGAAGGGAGCAGCTGTTCCTGTTAGTAATCCTGGACAAAATCCTATGATATTTTCTGGACCTAGAGGATCACATCCAGGTTTAATTCTATTGTAAATATAATAAACACCTAAACCATATCCCCCCAGATATTTTCTATATATTTCCTCATCTGGAAATTCTTCTTGAATTTCATTAGTGGATAAATTGACCCATAAGATTTTACCAGTATACCCCTTCGCTTGAGTTATTGTTGACACCACTCTACAATTTATTGATAACTATAGTTATTACGAAAAGATATAACAAATCACTAGCAACGATGATTCTATGCTTAGAAAGAGTTAAAAAGCTATTTTTGCCTTTTAAAGAATTTACGTGAAACGAAAAGAAACTGATCAAAATTCTATATTGCATGCGAAATATCGTTCTAATTGCAGAAAGATTTAACTATTTTAAATATCCTAATAGCTTTGAAATAACAATGATAAGTAGAAAGAGTATAGTTTTACTTTATTTAGTTGTTTTTTCAATGATAAGCATATTTTTTATTGTAGAGGATGTTTCTTCAAAACCTGTAATGAATTATGTTTCCAATAGTGAACCTATAGATATTAGTAATAATCAAGATTTTGTAGATTTAGGGTTCTCTGGAAATGGCTCTGATTATAATCCCTTTATTATTGAAGATCTAATAATTATAACAGAAGAAGAGGAAGCTCTTTCAATTGAAGGGGTTTCTTGTTATTTTGTCATACAAAATTGTACTTTCCAATCTGTTAGAACGGCTGCATTAATAGGAGGATCAGAACATGAAACATTCTATCTTTTTAATAATACTTTTCAGAATTCTTTTCGTGGTGCGCTTTTGTTTGAATCTTGTGTAGTTGCTAACAACACCATAAAAAACAATGATTATGGTCTTAGTCATGTAGATGGACATAATACTTTGATCGAGAACAATACTTGCATAAACAATAAAAATTATGGAATATCTATTTTTAAGAACTGCAAGGTTAGAAATAATGTTTTTGTTAACTGTGGGTTGAGTGGTCCTAATGAAATATGGGATGCAAAAACTAACACTGTAGAAGACAATAATATAGTTAATGGGCAGAAACTTGGATATTTTGTTAATGAATCTAATATGATGATAGATCAAGATGATTACGGTCAGATATTTTTACTTAATAATTCGAATGTTGTAGTGAAAAACCAAAATCTTTCTAATGCATATATAGGAATTCATGTTGTCGTTTGTAGTAATTTAACACTATCAAACAATGTTTTGTCAAGTGGTTTTTTTGGTTTATTAATGAATACGGCATCTAATGTCAAAATAATGTCTAACTATATTAGTGATAATCTCAAAGATGGGATTCATATTTATCGATCACTAAGTGTGCATTTGTTTAATAATACTTTTTTCCGAAACAGTAGAAATGGTCTTGCTCTAGTTGAAACGTTTGAATCTATAGTAGAGTTTAATCTCTTTCAATCTAATACTAAATATGGAGTTAATATTTATAGTTATTTTTCATTTAATTATGGGAGTGTTTTGTACCATAATTCTTTCTTTTATAATGGAGGACGTTCATCGCAAGCGTATGATGTTGGTGACGGAAATCAGTGGTATAATTCGACATTAAAAGAGGGAAATTTTTGGCTCTCGCCAGGATTTGGTTCTTATAAAATAGCAGGAGAAGGAAATAGTAAGGATCTTTATCCACTAAAAAAACCATTACATAATCCGATATCTGAAACCAAAGAAGCAAGTGTAATGCATTTTATACCGATAATGTTTGTGTCTACTGTAGTATATTATGCAATTGTAAAGAGAAGAAGAAGGAATAAAAAATAAATTAATTTGCTTTAGGGACATCGTCCAGTATATCCCACAAATTTCCTTCTATATCTTTTAAATGAGCTAGCCACTCAAAGTATGGTACAGTTTCCTTTGGACGGACTATTGCTCCATTAATTAAGAAAAAATAATGCTAAAATCTACTATATCAAATGATATGTATGATTTATCAATTTAACTCCAAACAAACCTTCTCTTTCTTCATTATAATCAATGATATTTATACAACAGTTAGCTTGTGATAAATTCCTCAACAAAGGAACCCCAAAAATTTTCGCTAGAATCGATCCAATTACTACACCATGAGTAACAATTATGACATCTCCGCGGCTGTTGTTTTCTTCTGCGATATCCAGTAGTTTATCCCAAACTCTCTTTCTGAATACCTCTTGTGATTCCCCTCCTGCTTTCCTAATCATCTTTTCAAAATCTCCAACACTGTTCATTTTTTCAAAAAATTCTTCGATAGGGATACCATCAAGATTACCTGAAGTATGTTCCATCAGTTCATCATATTCAACAACTGATAGATTAAGTTCAGATGCTATGATTTTTGCAGTTTCACTTGCTCTACTAAGACTTGAGGAAAATATCTTAGTAATGTTCTTATCTTTGAGAAATCTTCCTGTAGCTGCAGCTTCTTGTTTTCCAGTTTCATTTAAAGGGATATCAATATGACCTGTTGTATAACGTTTTTTTCCATACTCGGTTTCCCCATGCCTGACAAGATAAATTTTCATTAGTGTTATTCTGATATATTAGGTAAAAAAGTTAGTGAGGAAGGCAATTAGACTTAATTTTCTTCCATATACTCATATAAGTAATGTTTTGGTGGGTTGAAGGTCTCTTTTATTGTCCTTGGAGAAATCCATCGAAGCAAATTAAGATAACTACCTGCCTTATCATTAGTTCCTGATGCTCGTGCTCCACCAAAAGGTTGCTGACCAACAACTGCTCCTGTTGGTTTTGAGTTAATGTAAAAGTTTCCAGCTGCATTTCTAAGCATTTTACTAGCCAGCTGAATAGCTTTCTTCTCTTTAGCAAATATTGAACCTGTTAGTGCATAAGGAGAAGTGTCATCACACAATTCAAGAGTTTCTATGAAATTCTCATCTCGATAAACATAAATTGTTAGCACTGGTCCAAAAATCTCTTCTTGCATTGTTCTAAACTTTGGATTCGAAGTAACAATAGTTGTCGGTTCAATGAAAAAACCTTCTGAATCATCATAGTTTCCACCAGTTATAATTTCTGCATCTTCTGCTTGCTGTGCAAATTCAATATACTGTTTTATGTTATTATAAGCTGGTTGATCGATAACTGCATTAACAAACGTAGTAAAGTCTTCAACATCGCCTTGTTTGATTTCATTAGTGGTTTCAATAAGATTTGTTTTTACTTTCTCCCACATACTCTGAGGGATATATGCTCTACTAGCTGCTGAGCATTTTTGACCCTGGAATTCAAAAGCTCCTCTTATCAATGCAGTAGAAACAGCATCAATATCTGCAGAAGAATGAGCTATGATGAAATCTTTTCCTCCTGTCTCTCCAACAATTCTAGGGTAGGTTCTGTATGAGGTTATATTGTTACCTATCGTTTTCCAGATCCATTGAAAAGTACCTGTACTTCCTGTGAAATGAACACCTGCAAGATCTCTATGATTCAAAACTTGTTTTCCAACAACGGCTCCTTTTCCTGGAACAAAATTAATCACTCCAGGTGGGAGTCCTGCTTCAATCAGTGTTGACATTAGGTAGTATGCGGGATATACAGCTGAAGAAGCTGGCTTCCAGACTACTGTGTTTCCTAACATTGCAGGAGTAGAGGGAAGATTTCCAGCAATGGATATAAAATTAAAGGGAGTAATAGCGAACACAAATCCTTCTAAAGGACGATACTCTAATCTGTTCCATTGACCTTCTGCCGATTCAGGTTGTTTAGAGTAAATTTCTTGCATGAAATAAGCATTGAACCTGAAGAAATCAATCATTTCAACTACATCTATTTCAGCTTGGTAAACGTTTTTACTTAAACCTAGCATCGTTGCCGCATTCATGTATTGTCTATAAGGTCCAGCCATTAGATCTGCAGCTTTTAAGAAAATTGAAGCTCTATCTGCCCAATGCATATTTTCCCAATCTTCTTTTGCATTTAGAGATGCTTCAATTGCTTCTTCTACTTCTTCTACACCTGCTTTATTGTATTCTGCTAAAACATGTGAGTGATTATGTGGAGCAACTGATTTTCCCTTATCATCTGTTTTAATTTCTATACCATCTATGAAGAGAGGTATTTCAAACTTATTTTGAATAGTTTCAAGAACTCTTCTCAATTCCTTTCTTTCTTTGCTTCCAGGAAGGAATCCTAGTATTGGTTCATTTTTTGGTTTTGGAATTTGGAATATACCATCATTCATTTATTACACCAAATAAAATTAGTCTAACTGAATCTAATTAGAATTGAATTTTTATACTATCACTTCTTACAAAAATAAAAATGAAAAAGATAAAAAAAGATTTAATCTGTATCTGGAACATACTTTGTATCTGACTTAGCTAATTTTACCATACCTTGATAAGCAGCTTTAACTTTTTCATCTTCTCCAACAAACAGAAAGTGTAAAGATCCTTCCCCAGTACCTACTCCACTTGAGCCTATGTGAAAAACATTTACTTCAGGATAAAGAATATCAAATGCTTCTAATTCGGTAAATACTTCTCCTGGGATAGGCATTATTCCAATTGGTAATCCCATTGCATATTCTTTATCTATCGTTTGATTTCCCATAATCTGAGATAATTCCCAAACACTATCATCAACACTTCTCGATAAGCTAATCGGAACAAAAATCTCAATGCCTCTAGCTAAAGCAATAGGTAAAATTCCTCCTATTGTTCCACCAATTGGATGAGCCATATACACTCCAGCAACACCATCACTTCCTAGAGTGTTTCCTCCTTTGAAGATTAGATCTCCTGGTTCAAATTCTAAAAGGGCTTCCTTGAAATCATCTACTTCTTTCTTTACTCCTTTGTCTATTACGATTTCTTTCAATCTTTTCTCTGCTCTTAGACTTCCAAAACGATAAAGTGTTTTTTTATCTCCGGTCATTTGTCCTGCAACATAATGACGTTTTTCGATTGGTTCTCCAAGTAGCTCCTCTAACACATAAGCGTTTGTGGAACCTCTTGAGACAAAAATTCTATGTTTTTCTAAAGCTTCCTTCACTTCTGGAAGTTCAGCTATACCTTTAGCAATCAGTCTTTTACATTCAGAATGAGTTAGTACAATAATTGCTCGCATATGATGAAACATTTTAGATAGATTAAAAGTGTTTTCCAGAAGGAATTTTTCTCCTGGTACTATTTCTTACGACACACTTTTATTACATGGTTCTGTATATTGAATCTTGATTAGAAAAAAGGTGCTTATTTGAATTTTGAAGCTTCTATCATAAGGGAACAACCAGACATTCCCGCGAAACCACCTTTGTTACGATTTACAGTTGTTGATTTGAGTGGTTTAGCAGTTTTTCATCGATCGTATGTCAGTGAAGTAATGGATGAGCTTCTCTTTTCTGGCTTCAGTGCAGCTATGATAGCTTTCTCGAGAGAACTTGGTTCTGAGCTCTATTCTATTCAAATGGAAGGAGTAAACTATTATTTTCGCACCAAAGAAGATTTCATCCTAGTTGTAGGTTTATATCCAAGGGTTCGTTCTTCTAGTGCAAAAAGATTTTTACGATTGGTTTATGAAATTGTCAACTGGGACGAGTTGGACGGGTATCTGAACAAAGCGATATATTTTCAAACTGAAAATTTCGTAGAGAAACTGGAGCAGATCATATTAGATTTTCAAATTAAATTTAAGCACTTAATAAAGTAAAAAATACGCTACAAGTATGCTAATTCTAGAGCTCTGATATACTCTTGTGGAAGTATTCTTTCTTCTGCTAGTTTCCAGAAGCTAGGATCTCTTAACTCCATAGAAGGTGGAGAAATATATCTTTTCAATAAGTAGTAAAGAACATCTTTCAAAGATACAAAAGCAAGAGACCAATTCTTTTCTTGAATAGCTTTCCTAGCATCTGTTATTTCTGTCCACTCTCTTTCTGATTTTATGTGACTGTAAAGAGAAACAATTTTCTTGTACAAGTCAATAACCTTCTCCTCTTCAATTTCTTCATACATTTCCACATAGTCTTTCAGTCTATGAGTTAGTGCTTGTCCATTATCAAATCGGTTTTCATACAAGCTTAGGAGCTTAAGATTTTCCTCATAAGCTCTAGCAGCCCACTTAGTGTTTGGAGGTTCTCCCATCATCTTGATGTATATTCTGTGTTCAGGTTGCCACTGCCATTCCTTACAAACTTGTAGATGCTGTTGTACAAAATTATCTTTCTCATACCAAATCTTACATGACTTAGTAAATGACAGATATAGAGAAATCTGATAAATGTCTCCTAAGTTTTCGATTTTCTTGTTGATAGTACTTTTCATATAGTCCTCATTATGATACCATACATCAAGAATGCGTTCTTCATAAGGTATTTTGACATTCTGTATGAAAGGAGTTTGATCTTCTTTAACAATTAAAACATCGACATCACTCAACTTCTTAGCTCGATCCTCAGCCCACGAACCTATCAATAAGACAGCTCTAACTGTATCTTCTATATGATTCTGTAAAAACCAATTCTTAACATCTTCAAGAAACTCAGATTCAACAGGATTTTCAGTCATCCTATAAATTTCTAATTTCTAGAATATTAGTTTATCTGAAAACTATTTTCTATAAGGGGATTTTTTCTTGATAATCATTTTTATTAGAGGTCTTAAAACTATCATGATATACCTTAAAACGCCAAAATTCATACTGAATTTTTCTAAGAAATCATCATAACTATGATTTTGATATTTCAAAATATTTTGAGACTCTTCAGTATCCATCCAGTGAGTATAATACCAATCACTTTCTGATTTTGGTAATTTGAAGATTTTCAGTGGGAGTTTACCTAAGCCTAAAATCCTGAAATATCTACCAAGAAATTCTTTGTTTGTGAATTGATTATTTTTTCCACCACCAACAAGAAAAATTTTGTTTACTAGAGTAATATCTACAGAATTTGCTATTGCAGTACCAGCATCGTAAGTGTGGAGAAATTCTATTTTTTGCATAAGTGGAATGGAATAAATGGGTTCAAGTTTGATATTCCCTGAGAGCTTCAAATCAGGAACAGCTGTTAATCTCAATATTACCCAAGAAAAATTACTATTTCCTAAAATCTCCTCAACCTCAACTTTTGTTTTTGAATAGACATCGGATGGGTTTACAGGTGTGTTTACTGTTAATAAGGAAGATTCAGGATGACGTGGTCCATAAACAGTTACTGAACTTACATAGATTATTCGTGGAGAAAGATCTTGTTTCTTAAGTACATCAACTAAATTCTTAGTTCCCTGAACATTGATCTTATATGCAAATTCTTGTAGTCTTTCTGACAAAGGAGGTGTAATTGCCACTAGATGTATAATACAGTCCTTATCTTTTGTTGCAAGAAAAATACTTGTTTTATCTAGAATATTCCCCCAAACAACAGAAATATCATGCTCTTTTGATAATTTTCGATAAGTTTTCTTGTTCTGTTTTGTAGGTAAATCAAAACAAGTTATTTGGTGGTTAGTATTAACTAAGGATTTTATTGTGCTAAGTCCAAGATTTCCAAAAGCTCCAGTTATTAAGATATTCACAAGTCAAAATCACATAATCACTTTAACAATTTTGTGAACACTAATACGTGGACAACTGCGAAAAAATAGAAAATAGAAGGTTTAACTCTTCTTTCTTCTTCTATATGCAATAAGTACTAAACCAAAAAGTATCGATATTAAGTAGAGATTAGCTTCTCTAGTAAGATCTTCTTCCAAAGGATAGGGGTCTTCACTCCCAGCTGAGCCTAAAATTGGAACAGGTGTTTTTGGATCGTTCCAATTGTCCCAATAATTCCCCTCTTTTGTAGATTCTTCATACCAAACATTATCAGTTCCATCATCACTTGCTTGATGAGATGCCCCTTCATTATTGTTAATGAATTTGTTGTGGTGAACTATATTATTTTTTGAACTAGATTGCAGATATACTCCATGATCTATATTATCTTCAAATGTATTATAGTGTATATAACTAGAGTTTGAGTCTTGGACAATTAATCCATAATTATTGTTTAAACAAGTATTATTAGTTATATTGATTTCAGAAGATTCTAACAATAGTATTCCCCAACCAAAATTCTCTGTGCTTTCTTTGATTAAGCTATCCTCTATAGTAATTTGAGATGCAACTATAGCAATTCCATAATATTCATGATTTACACATATCACATTAGAAATCTTCCCAGTTCCTGGTGTGACGCCATTTACTGCTATACCTGTAAAGGATGCATCAATATAGCAATTCTGAATTACAAAATGATCTGTTGTGTCTTGAACCTTTATTCCAATATTATTTAGAGTTGTGACATTATAATTTTCAATTCGAAAGGGATCTTGTGCAGTACCAGTTCCAGGTAATGAGTAGTCACTGAAATTACCATTGTTATATATTAGAATAGACTCACTAGGAGTTAAAGTTGATACCTGTATTGGTTGAGAAATAAAATCTGTCTTAGCTTGTGATTGTAGTGATGATATCGAAAAAGAGCTTACAAAAATTAAGATTGAGATAATAGAAAGTAGTTGATTTCTTTGGCTGTTTTTCATTTGAATCGTATAAGTTTCTTTTGAAAATTTATAAACATATTGTAATAATGAACATACCTACAAAGTAATTAGAATTCTTCAAAATTAAAGTAAAAATTTCCACAAGACATTGTTAGTAAGATATATAAGTGTGCATTGGTTTGCACAACCGACCAGCGCATATTATTTTCAACATGTTTACGATGTTGTCTTACAACAGACGAGGTACTGTAATCTTCTGAGTGATAATGATGGAAGCAGTAGAAAGCAAAGAGAAAGAAAAGATTGAGGATGCGATTCTCAAATATGTAGAAGGTGTTCGAGAATTCGACTTTGACAAAGCAGAAAGCTCTTGGCATCCCCAAGGACTGAAGATATCCTATGATTCAGATTCTGAATCTCTAAGAACTATTACCATGCTTGAATCCAGACCTTCATCAAAACCCACTATCAAATTAACTCAAAAAGCTGAAATTAAAAGTATTGACTTCTATGATAACGCATCTTGTGTTAAACTAAAATGGCAAGAAAAGAGAGGAGATGTTAGTAGAATTTATGTTGATTACATCTCTCTGATTAAGATAAAAACAGATTGGAAAATAGTATCAAAAATTTATGGTATAGCAGAAGAATAAGAAGAGGTGAAGTTAATGTTTAAGGGAGAAACTCATGAAATTGAAAGCATAGAAAGAACAATCCAATTATATGAGGAAGCATTTAATGAGTGGAATCTAGACAAATTAGTTCGTGCATTTCATTCTGACTCTATGGTATATTGGTACATTCCTGAAAGCAACAGGTTCTATAATGGCCTTTGCTATCGTTGGGTTGAAGATTTCCTACGCAATCAAATAAATGATCCTGAAGTAAACTATTATGTAAACGTTGAAAGTATCAGTCAACATGAATCTGTAGCCTTCGCAAGAGTAAGATTCTTAGCGGATGATCCTCAGAACTATAGAGATACTACGGATTATCTCACACTGATGAAATTTGATACAGACTGGAAAATTGTTAACAAATCAGGTCACACAGTAAGTCTTGAATATTCAGAGCTAGAACAAAGAATCAATGGGGAGAGTTCATTACCATTTAATGATCCAGATGAAATTGAACAAATTACTAAATGTTTGGAAGTTTATGTAGAGGCATTTCATGATTGGGATCTAGAAAAGATAAAACATACATTTCATCCATCAATGAGATTAAATTCAGTTGACCAAGATACTCAGAAATTTAGGAATCAATTTCGACCATATGCTGTTTGGAAAGAGGTTCTTGAAACACATAAAACTGATGGAGTAAAGTATGAAACAGAAATCAAACAAATAGATCAGAGAGGAACTGCTGCTGTTGCTGTTATGTACTGGAAAGCTTTAACTCCGAAAGGAATAGGACATACAACAGATTACCTAACTCTGCTAAAAGTTGAGGATTGCTGGAAGATTGTCAACAAGTCATGTCACTTCTATTTTATTGAGAACTAGTCTATCCTTTTTCTTCTTTTTAGCTATTACCTCAAGAGTAATTTTAAAAACTGATGTAACTTTTATATTCTCGTAAGGTTTCGAATGGTTTGCTAGAAACCATACACTTGAATCGTTGTGGAAGTAATGACAGGAAAACTGTATACTGAAGAAGTATTAGAATTATTGGACAACATTCGAAGTGTAGTTGATAATGTTAACTGGAAGACCTATTCCGAAACCAGAGTGAGAATTCTTGTTTCACAAAGAGTTGATGAACTGAAACACATTTTGGGAGAAATTCCTGATGACCTTCTGATGAACTCTGATGAAGCCTCTTTATTCTTTGAAAAGGTTTTAGAAAAAATTACTCTAATTCTAACCAATCTTCCACAAGATAAATTACCTATACAATGGTATGAACTAGAACTTTTCAGGTTAAGATATGCTTCAATGTATGCTCTTCAATATGGACATGCAGGTGAGTTACAAATAGCTGGTTCTGCTCATGCTTTAGCAAACATGTTAATCGGGATATCTACATTAGATGTCAAAAACCTCGTTGTTGATTGGGATCATCACGAATTTCACAGAAGAAGAAAACTTATACTCAATTATCTTAGTTCAGCTTATCTTTTCTTCTTTAGCTTATGCGATTCTCTTACTCAAATTTACAGGCATGATTTAGAGCATTGGATGACAGAAGGAATCAAAGCGAGTATACAATATATCAATTATATGGACGAATTTTGGAATATTCGAAAAAATATTGAATTAGCAAAAAAAATACCCAAAGAGCGCAATTATTCAATGTATTATGCAACTTTTGCTGCTATTGATTATATTATCACTTTTCTTCTAGAACTTCAAAGATATTTATTTAGAGAGGATATAAGAATTGAAACTAATAAGGAAGTTATAGATTTTACAGATCCTGAAAAATTATTAGATTCTATGGATAATCTCCTTAAGAAAGGAGACGAATATGTTGCTGATTTACAGTCTCACATAGATAAAGGATTTTTCAACCTTAATGATAATCCATTAACTGACAATGATGTAAGTGAAACAATCTATGAACTTGAAGTTACCAAAGTGTTTATCAAAGGATTAAGATCATCATATAAACTAATTATTAAAGAGGAAGTACAAGAAGTAGTGAAAATAGAAAAGGAAGTAATGCCTGAGTTATGGAAATATCTTGATAAATACAAACATCTAATGGACGATGAAGAATTCATAAACAGTCAAATGGCTGATGGAATCGCTGGAATGCTTGAAGAAATCATCTACTATGGAGGACTAATAACAACCTATACTGATGATTTTAGTCATTTAGATCAACTTGAAAGAGAGTATACATATTTCTTCTCTAAGGATGGGATGAAAAGATATCCTAAGTTAAATGGTTTATACGTTATGTTCTTAACAACTCTAGCTACTCGTAAAGAACAATTTTCTAAACTTGAAGGATATGCATACAAATTACTCAATCTTTCTGAAAACTCTCTATATGAACCTCGAAATTCACTTGCATTTGCTCTTACTGGAAACTTGATTCTTACAATTAGAAAGGAAATCTCTTTAGAAGTGTTTGAGAAAAGAATGAGAGAGCTCCATGGAAATTTCTATATGTCATTCACTCCAAAACTCAATTCCGAAATTGAAATTTATCTTTCAAATATATGCTTAGCTCTTAACAATGAAGAAGCATCTTATGATATGAGAAGATTGCTATCTACAGAATATTTTGATCCGTACTCAATATTTATACCCGAATTCGGTAAATTTGCAGAAGTGAACTCTTTTGGTGATATTGTGTATCTCCCCTTCAACTTACAACACGATTATGTTGCAGATATTGATATAGAACCCATTGATGTTGCCATTCAAAAAGCAGATGAATCTGAAACTGTAACAGATGTAACAGATACTTTAGCTGATTGATTTTGCTAATTAGAAAACTATTACACAAACTAAATTACTTCAGATTAATACTACTAAAATTTAGAAAATTGCAGAAAGAAAATGATGGAGTAAATCATTAAGTTTCTATTCCTATTTTCTTCTTCTTAATAGCAGATAAGTGATAACTACTAATAATACTTGAAATCCTCCAACAATAGCAGCAAGCACAATTATTTCGCCAATATCCAATGTTTGAAAGATACCAGTTTGTGCTTCTTCTATCGGTCCAGATAGTTTTCTATAAAACATATCATAATCGTAATTATCCCCCAGGTACTCCATATCATCTTGCCAAATGAAATTAACATAACCAGCAGAATCTGTGATAACTTTTGATGAAAATGAATTACCATCATTATCTGTGGAAACAACAAAGGTCTGAGACCAAGTTCCTGTAACTCCTTCTTTTATCCTATAAAGTATATCCCAATCGCTTCCTGAAGATCCATAGGGAGTCGGATCATGCCACGCTATATGCAAATCTCCAAATTTATCTATAGTTATATCTGGTTTTCCACTGTCATCATCACACATCTCTGAGACTAGTTCTATGTTTGTCCAAGATTCTAAAATTGGAGCATACATGCAATAGAGTATATCCCAGTCTATTCCTGTGTCTAAAATATCAGAAAAATCAGCCCATACAACATGAATCCTACCATTATTTTCACATATCATTGAAGGAAATGTACTTCCTTGATCAGATAACCAAGAAAGTACCACTGTAGTTGACCAGTCTTCTCCTATAGGTTTGTGCTTAAAGAAAATATCTCTATCAGTTCCACAAAAATCATAATCCGAATCATCTGTCCAAACAACATAAATGTGTCCATCATCAGCTACACAAATCTGAGGATTACTAGATTCATCATCACTCTCCGTGGAAACTACTTCTGCTACTCCCCAAGTAGAAGAAGATGAAGACCATTTCTTATAGAATATATCTTTATCAACACCACATGATAGATAATCAGTTTCATCCCAATAGACTACATGGAGATTACCATTACTATCACAGGCTATTTCTGGAATTTCTGAATCTCCAGTACTCTCAGTTGAAATCACTTTAACACTCGTCCAACTACTACTCTCTGCTGCTTTCATTGAATGACATATGTCATAGTCAGAACCTGCTGTACCAAAATAGTCTGTGTTGTCTTGCCATATCGTATGAATATTATCAGATTTGTCAATTACAATTGATGGAAATTCTGCAAGAGCAAGACTGTCTACAGAAACTATTTCTGATGATGACCATGTTTCAGTCAGTGCACTTCTCATTGCATAATTGATTCCTGTTAATTCTTCCCAAACAAGATGGAGATTATCTGATGAATCTATTGCAACTTCAGGTGCAACTGATGGTATTACACTTTCATGAGTTGCTATTTCAACTTCACTCCAGGTCCATCCTGCTCTGCTAATTGCCTTAACATCTATTGTTACAAATAAAGCCATACAAAATCCAAATAAAAACAAAATACTGACAAGTTGAAAACTTAATCTTCTTCGCAAAGAGTACACCAATAATAAACTTATGTTTTCTCTTCTAAAAATCTTCCTCTTAAAGCATAGCAAATAATCCCGTTTTCAATTTAACTGAAGAATAGCAGATGAATCTGAAATTGTAATAGATGTAACAGATACTTTAGCTGATTAACAAAGTTCTTTTGCATAGTTTTTAAAGAACCCAAATACTTTAAGCAGATGTACTGAAAATTTATATAAATCTGAAATAGTAAAATTCCATTTCAAGTGATAACATTGACTTCTCTAGAATCAGCTGATAGCTCCAGAAATTTACCTAAACGTTTGGTTACTTTAGATATTCTAAGAGGTATAGCAATTTTCGGTATGATTCTAGTACATGTCAGCTATAAACTATTTGATGCAACTTGGTTGATGGATTCTATAAATGCTGGAAATTTTGACTTTAATCCATTTGTCTGGATATTAGTAATAATTCTAGGATATTTCGGAAACTGGCATGGTTTTTTCCTCTTTATTTCCGCCATTGTCAACTCTTTGGTTTTTGCTAGAAAAGTCAAAGCTGGGTACGATGCAAGAAGACTGTTAGGAAAAAATTTGATAGGTGGAATAATTATAGTTGCTATTGGTTATTTAGTAGAAGGATTCGGTTATTGGGGGTATTTTGGAAATTCGATTCGAACTGGAGATTGGACGAATTTCAGACCATTTGTTGCGGAAAGTTTCTGGATACAAACACTCCAGATAATAGGACTTGCTATTATGATTAATGGAGTTATTCAATATTTAATCCTAAGAAAGAAAGGATATGAAAAAACAACTCGTAATGTAATAATCTATGGTTTACTAATAGGCTTTGTTTTGTTAGCTACTCCTTTCATCAATGATTTTATAGCATCAACTTATATCCCGAATTGGCCTGATATTTATGCTGTCAGTGGACACATGAATGGGAAAACTTGGTTACTTAATATAATTGCTGGACCAAAGTTTCCATTAATGCCTTTTATGGTCTCTGCATTTTTTGGTTCTTTAATAGGAATTTTTCTTGCGGATCCTAGACCGAAAAAGAAGGTTCTCAGGAATTTTTCAATAGTAGGTGCTGTTCTTATTCTTGTTGGAGGAGTACTTGTTGTGTTAGGGTTTGTAGTACAAGATTTACCGAGTAAATATCAATTGAGTATGTTTACAAGACCAATACTAGATGTACAGTCTAGTAACGGAAGTATTCTAGGATTAACGAACCTTTATCAGATTTTTAAATTCACCACAATTGAAAATCCTCCTGGGATTGGATTTTATATGGTTAGACTAGGGGGCCAGATATTGCTACTCATGCTTCTTTTCAGTCAAATAGAGTTTAAAGGAAAAGGAGAAAAATTCGCCAATAAATTTGTATGGAAATTTTTCAGAAGATGGGGAACTTTTTCGCTAACAATTTATAGTTTACATATCCTAGAGCTTCTTCCAAGAGGAATTCTCACACTAGTAACCCAAAAAACAACTGGTGTAAGTTTATTAGATCATTATGTTATTCCTAAAGAATATTTCTGGCTAATTATCTTCATCGTCATCTATGTTCTTATGTTCTACGAACTAGTAGTAATGATACTTATTAGGTTTAACATGAAAGGTTCAGTCGAGTGGTTCTTTGTAAAATTACAAAGTCTGTTCTCTAAGGTTAAATCTAACAAACTTCAAAGCGGAGTTATATCCGAAGATGTAATCTGGGCTAATTATGAAGAAACGCAAACTGGTTCTGACGATTAAAGAACACTGTTAATTTAACTTCTAATAATCTTTTTAAACAAGCTTCAGATTAACCAAATTTATGAAGAGAATAACATCACTTGACTTTGCTCGAGGTTTAGCTGTCTTGGGTATGACTGTTTTTCATGGATTTTTCAATTCATGGGAATTTTTTGGGACAGGAGATTTAAGTAGCTTAACATGGGAATTACCATTTGCTTTCATATTCTTCATCTTAGGTCACTGGCGTGGATTCTTTATCATGATTTCTGCAGCTGTTCATACTTACGTAATGGTTAAGAAATTCAAAGATGGTCAAAATAGACTCAACATTATGCTCAAGAATCTCTTTGCTGGTCTTATGCTTTGGGGAATTGGAACATTATATAATGCAATTTTCAATACTTTTGGTATAATAGATGTCTGGCACAGAAGCGGATCATGGAATTGGGCTATTGCAGCAGATTTCGTTTTCTTCGTTGAAGCACTTCAGGATATTGCTTTCAGCATCATAATTGCAAGTGTAATCTTTTTCCTTATTAGTAGAAAGGATGGCATGAAGAAACTACTAAGAAATTCAATCATTTTTGGTTGTATGGCTTTAATAATAATCTTCACCGCTCCATTTGTTCAACAAGGAGTTAATAGCTCAATAGGATTATCAGTTGATTTCCGAACAAATGCTGGACCACCATATTTAGATCCAATTACGAATCCATTTGCGCGATACTGGCTTATATTCTTCGGAGGAAGAGAAGCCCCGATATTTCCAATGCTTGCATCAGCACTTGTTGGTGTAATCATTGGTATGTGGCTTGCTCAGGATAATCCTTCAAAGAAATTTCTGAAAATAGGCTATTGGGTAGCTTTAGGATTATTTGTGATTGGTGGACTTTGGTTTGTTCTAGTAGATTCCAAACTTTTCACCGTATCATTATTTGGTAATGGGAATGATATAGATGGAGTCCTAGTCTTCCAACATGTTCATCCAACATGGTTTATGCTAGCAAATACGGGATTAGAATTAGCAGCTCTATTATTCATTATTCAAAAAGTAGAATTCAACAAGAAGCTTAGAGTAGAAAAGTGGGTAAGAAGATCTCGTTTCATTAGAAGATGGGGAGTTATGGCTCTTTCAGTTTATATGTTACAGATTTTAATATTCATACCAGAAAAGGTTCTAACATTCATACCTGGTTTAGAGTATGTAGCTAGATATCAAGCTACATTCTTAGGAGCATTATTCCTCGCATTTGTTTTCGCTCTATTTATGGAAGGATTAATCAGACTCTGGGATTTGGCTCGTTATATCGGAACTTTCGAATGGATGTTCGCATACATTAACTTGGCAGTAGGCAGAAGAAAGATAGATCATAAAGATCCTATTCGTTCTAGAGGAATAGTTTACAACGTAGAACCAATTATGTTCGTAGAACCATACTCAGACGCTGAATTAACTAAATTCAAAGAAGAGAAGAAAGCTAAGAAACAAGCTAAGAAGGAAGCTAAAAAGTAATTAGTATTCTTTCCCTATTTTCTTTTTTCTATGTAAAAATTTCATCTGCCCAATTTTCAAGACGTTTGAATTTTTCATCCTCTAATGATCTTCCAGTCTTAATCATTGTAGGAAAATCTAACCAAATTGGTGAAGATACTAATCTACTCCTGAAAGCTTCTATTTTCTTACTTGCTGAATAGGATGAACCTTTGAAAGCATAGCATATAATTACATTTTCAATTTGACTGAAAATAAGTAGATAGTTCTGATGTTCAATTCTTCTAAGAGATCCTTCAGTTGAAAAAACTTCCTGAATAATGTTATTGATTGCAGTTAGAAAACCAGAGAAAATAACTTGATTAACTTGATCTTCATCACCAAACTGGTATGAGAAGAAAGGAATACCATTTTCATCTAGAATCATCAACATTACAGGCGCATCATTTTCTATTTCTTCCAAATCAAATGTAGCCCTATTTATCATATTCAGAACTAGTTTATCTACCTGGGAAGCTTTGATTCTGTCTGCAAGACTAGTATTCTCTTCTATTATGTTTTTCCAACTTGCATATTCGGTTAATATTTCATCATGCTCATTTGAAATCTTTCTAGCGAGATTTTCCAGTTTCTGATCCTCAGCAATGATTTGCGCTTGAGATAGAAAACCAGTAGCTTTGTCAATATCTGCATCGATGAGTGCAAGTCGTCCCTTTAACCAATAAACTTCTGCTAAAAGAGACCTTGAGATTTGTTCTTTAGCTATCTCCAATAATTTATCTGATATAACTTCTAAATCTTCAAGAATTTCATGATTATTAGTAAATCTTAGTTCATGAAGTAAAATCTCACACAAGTTTAACATTGCATGGATATTGATTTCCTGATAGACAAGATTCTTTTCAATTATATCTACAAGAATCTCTTGAGCTTTTCCTAGGCTAGTAAATCTGTTAGTTTTTCTATTGTATACAGCTTCAGAGAGTTGTGTATAATAATAAATCATGGTCTCTTGTTGATCTTTGGATGCATTCCTGGAAATATCTAGGTGTTCTTTTGCTTCAAACAAATTATCTCTACTCAATAGTATATTTATCAAATAGTAGAGAGACTCTACAACTGTGAAATTAAAGTTTATTTCTAATGCTCTTTCAAGACTTTTGGTGAAAAATTCAAAGGAGTTATCAAAATCACCTTGACTGTAATAGACTATTCCTACATTGTTGTAGGTAATTGCCATTCCATAGTTATTTCCAATTTCCTGATAAAGAGCTAAAGCCGTATTGAAGAATTGTAATGCTTGGTCAAAATCTCCTTTCAATCTGTGAATTTCTCCTATAGCAACTAAGGAGTTAGCCATTACACTATGATCATTTAGTTTTCTTCCTATTTCTAAACTCTCCTCTAGAAGCTCATGTGATTCATCTAAAATTCCTTGATAAGTGAGAATCTTACCTTTTCTAAAGAGACTTCTAGCGTAAAGTACATCATCTTCTAATTCTTTTGAAAGCTTCAAACTTTTATCAACAAAATCAGTTGATCTACCTAAATCAATGAAACAATAAATGCAGCTTTTATGAAACTGAAACTGTGTTTGAATTTCTTTCATAACTGATGTTTCATCGCCAATAATCTCATTTCTTGCAATATTCTCTACTCTCTCAATCATCAGAAGACTCTCTTCAAATTTACCCAACCTCCAAAGAGATTCAATAATTACAAAATATAGATCAAATTTCTGAGTTAGAGTGATTAGTTTTCCACCAAAAAGATTCAATGTATGCTGAGCATGAGATATACTATCATCAAAATAACCTAAGTGTGTAAGAATAAACGACTTTCTGTACATTAGTTCTGCAAAAGCTTCTTCAGAAATAGTGGGAGTCTTCTCTAATTGAGTGATTTCTTCTAAGGCTTCCTTGTATCTATAAGAATCTACTAAGGAGTCTATTTTCTTGAGTTGTGTATCGTTGTCAGTAAATTACGTCACTCTCACTTTTTGCAGTTACATTGATAAAATAGATAATGTATTAAATATCTTTCATTAAAGGCGAAAATTTTCTTAACAAATGAAGATAATTTTATTTCTTAGCTTTCAGAAAATACCAGTTCTCATTGTCTTCTACAACTTCAACTTTGAATCCAATGTTTTCAAGCAAATCTTTCACAACATCAGATGTTTGTATCTTAGAAGAGACACCATATCCTGTTCTAACAACTTCTTTGTTAGGTAGAATTGCTTTTACTTTTATGAAAAACACTCCTTTATCACTAGATATAGATGCATCCCAAACCCAGAATTCACCTTCAGGTTTAAGCACTCTATAGACTTCTTGAAAGACTTTAGATTTATCTTCATTAGACATATACATGATACTAAAAAATGAAGTTGCGTTATCAAAGAAATTTTCAGAATAACCTAATTTTGTAGCATCTGCAAGCACCCATGTAGCTTCAGGAGCTTTATGCTTTGCTTGGTTGATCTCACTTTGATACTTATCAACAGCTGTTACTCTCTCTCTACCAACTTGAGCAATTATTCCTTCTCCCCCGCCACCAATATCAAGTATTTTTTCCGGCGGAATTTCCATTATCAAAATTGTATTCATTCTTTTTACAATGAGTTGTCCAATAAAAGATAATGTCCGGAGGAATTTCGAAGTTCTTTGACTATCACTCATAGTATCCTACAAGACTATAAGAATAAAAGTACTTTCCTTGAGATTCAGAACCACCATTAGCCTTTTAAATCACTGATTTTGGATAAAATAAGTATGCCAAGAATAATCAAAGCAGCACCAGACTACCTAGCTTTAAGTCCTATTGAATTCGGAAGACATATAACAAACCTATTGACATCAAAGGAATTTGAGCTAACTATAGAAGGTGAAAAATATACAAGAGTTTTAGGTTATTCATGCAGAGCATTATTTGATACATGTATGAAGTATTTTAGTAAAGAAGATTTAGTAGTAGTAACAACTCCAATACAACACACTTCATTCAGAAACATCATTGAAAAATATGTAAAACCTGAAAATATCTATATAATAAAATTAAACAAAAGCTTCAATGAAATAGAAAGAATTCCAGAAGTTAAAAAATGTGATTTAGTTGTCATAACCCACTATTTTGGACAAGATATAGATCTATCAAAACTTGTAAATTTTAAGAAGAAACATAGCTGTTTTGTTATCGAAGATAGAGTTCAAGGCGGAACAATGGATACACTTACAAGTCATGAGATTGTTGATATTCCAATTTACTCAATGGGTATGGATAAGAGACCTATAGCTCTTGGTGGTGGATTTCTATATCTTGAGAATAAACATAAGAAAATAATAGAAGGTATTGTAAAAATCACAAAAACACTACCTCAAGAAAAAACTGGAAAAAGATTTAAGGAATTATTAAAGAAGATACCAACTTATCTATTTTACAATAGTCGAATATTTGTAGCAGTGTTTCTTGAACTTCTTAGGGTTGTAACTTTCTTCAACAAAAAGTTCAGTCTGTTAGAATTTGCAAAAATGTATAGAGCTAAGAATCCTGGGTTTGATCGTGAAACCTATCTCAGTAAACCATCCAAAGGATTACTTAAATCAATGTATAGGCATTTGGATGACTACAAAGATATGGAAGTTTTGTTTGCAAAGAAATATTCTTACTTCTTAGAATACTTGGATCCAGAGGTCATTTCTTACTTCTTACCTTGGCAAAGGGGAGAAGGCAGTTTATCAGTTTATAATACTCTTCAAGTTGAAGAACAATTGGTTGATCAGTTTCTTGAATTCTTAACTGAATATGACATATCTTGTATTTCTAATCCAACTTACAAAGTATTCAATCATGATTATGAAGGTAAAGAAGTTGATGTCAAATTCAACAATGGTATAGTTTACATTCCTTCAACTCCCAACATGAACAAAAGAGAGATAAGATTTATGGCTGATAGATTGAAAGAATTTTATGATTTGGTTCATAATGAGTGAGAAATTGAAGAATCTCCTTTAAAGACTTTCAGATTCAATAAACTTCAAAACATTCATACCTGCACATGTTTCTGTAATGGTCCACAATTTCTCTTGATCTTCTATATTATAAGAGATGGGACTAGATTCTGTTTCAGTTCCATCTGAAGTGAAGTATTTTCCTGTAACTCCATCTAATGCAGGATCAGTAACTAAACGCATAGTGCTAATTATCCCCGACTCAACTGGTAATGCCCGAGCTACAATATGTGGAGCTCTTTGAGGATTTAGATTAGTGTTAATGAGTCCTGGATGAAGACAATTTACTGTAATCTCTTTATTTTGAAGTAATCTCGATAGTTTATAACTAAACATAATATTCGCTAGTTTCGAATGAGCATAGTAATTGTAAAGGTCATATTCCTTTTTCCCTTTGAAAACATCCCAATCAATTTCCTCCAGTCTGAAATGCATACCTGAACTAACAACCACTATACGTTTATAATCAGATTTTGATACCATATCCAGGAGGAGAGAAGTTGTTAAGAAATATGCTAAGTGATTTACTGCAAAATTTAGCTCATATCCATCTTCTGAATATTGAAATTTGTGAATCTGTGCTCCAGCATTATTTACAAGAACATCTATTCTTTCATAGCGTTCATGAAGAACATCAGACATTGCTCTTATCTGTTCAAATGAAGACATATCAGCGAGAACATAATCTATATCTTCACTTTTTGATTCAGTTTTGATAAACTCTACAACAGCTAATGTTTTTTCTTCATTTCTCCCATGAACAATTACATGTGCACCCATTTTTGCTAACTCAAGTGCAGCTTGCTTTCCAATGCCATCAGTAGAACCAGAAATGAAGATAACTTTTCCTTCCATAAGTTTTCCGAATCTATGAAACTAAATAGTTTTCTATTTAGCAACTGTAGACTGGAATAATGCAAGAAATGCAGCCACAATATTTATTTTTAGCAATACTATAAAGTATAGTTTAGACTTAAAGGTGGAATTAATGCGAAAAAAACTAAAAATGATTAGAATTTTAGCGTTTAGTCTTGTTATCCTGTTTTTTCTGAATTTAGGAACAAAAAGTTCTATAATTGGAAAAACAAGTATAGAAAATCCATTTTCCTCAATCGGGCTCAATAATTCCGATAAGGAAAATTGGGAGTTTACACCTGTAGAAGTTGTTTCTACAGTAACTAGTGGTGGTTCAATCTATCCCTCAATAGCTATAGATTCAAAAGAGAGTATTCATGTAGTTTGGACAGACTATGGAGATTATCTAGGAAGTGGAACAGATGGAGCTGTTCTACATAGTGTTTGGGAAGAAGAAACCCAAGATTGGTCTACAGCATACTTCGTATCTGAACAATGTGATTTAAGCTCATATAAACCTATAATTGCAATTGATTCAAAGGACAACCTTCATGTTGTATGGGAAGATATTTCAGATTATGCAGGAGCAGGAGCAAGTGATGCAGATGTTTTCTACAGATGTTGGAATGCTACTACACAAATCTGGCAAACAACGGAAGTAGTATCATCTGAAAGTACAGACCATTCATTTGCACCATATATTGTAATTGATAATCATGATAATCCAGTTGTTGCCTGGTATGATGAAACTAATTACCTAGGAGCCGGAGGAGATACTGATATATTCTACAAACAAAAAGACATACTCTTAGGAACTTGGAGATCCGTAACGGTCGTCTCAACTGTTAGTTCTTCACCTTCGATTTTTCCTGCAGTTGCAATAGATTCCAAAGGCTACATTCATTTTGTCTGGTCTGATGAAGAAAATTATCTCTCTGCTGGTTTAGATTCAGATATTTTCTATAGGATTCATCTTCTTTCAGAAGATATGTGGTCAACTACTGAAGTATTATCTTCAGTAAGTGGTGCTGCTTCTGAACTTCCGAAAATAGTTATCGATACCAAGGATGATGTACATATATGTTGGGAAGACAATGAAGATTATTTCTTGGCTGGTTCTGATAAAGACATCTTCTATAGAAGGTATGTAGACACACTTTCTAGTTGGGATGTAATAGAAGTTGTTTCCAGCGGATTTGAAGGTACTTCACAGTTTTATGACATTTCAATGACTACAATGCTTGTTGACTCTATAAATAACGTTCATTTCGTCTGGATGGATTACTCAGATTATGGTCCAACTACTGACTGGGACATCTTATACAAAGTTCTTTACATTGATAAGAATCAGTGGAGTAAAGTCATGTCAGTAACATTTGATCAAGTAAATTCCCCTGGTGGAGGAACTATTGCCATCAATTCAGCTGATCATGTCATATTTGCTTGGGATGATCAACTTGATATTCTTGGAAGTGGCCTAGATGATGATATCTTTCTCAGGAAATTTGCAGGACCTCCAGATAAACCTATATTACAACCTATTGTACCTAATCCTTCTGAAAGTGATCAAGTGGAACTAACTTGGGAAGCTGTTCCTGGAGTTACACAGTTTATTCTATACAGAAGCACTGAATATATCTCATCTATCGATGGTCTAACAGCATTATCTTCAATATCATCTGCTAATTATACAGATACTCTGAGTTCTGAAGGAATCTATTACTATGTTTTAGTTGCAGAAAATCAATATGGCTTAAGTTATCTTTCTAATTGTGAATATGTTCAATATAATCCTCCTCATGTGAGAGAATTTGCTAGTATTATAGCAGGTGTTGTTACAGGGATAGCCGTTGTCGCAGCAGGAACACTTGTTTTCATTAAGAAGAAGAAGTAATCTTCTCTTCCCATTTTTTTCTTATACACTTAATAATAAATGGTTTTTTGAGAAACTAAACTGGAATAGTATTAAGACTTATTAATGAAGTAAATAGTCAGAATTTATGGAGTATATGCTTGCACCAATGGAGAAAGTAACTGATTCTTGTTTCAGATATATTTGCCATAAATATGGTGCAGATCTTACTTTTACAGAACAGATTAGATTTGAGACATTAGTCAAAAAAAACAAATCTGCTTTAGATAGAATCAGATTATATGATGATACTCCTACCATGATTCAGATTATGGGGAAGGATGAGGAAAAACTAGGTCAATTTCTTAAGGAATTTATACCTGAATCAGGTTTTCAAGGTTTTAACTTGAATCTAGGGTGCCCTTCTCAATCATATGTTAGACAAGGAATTGGTAGTGCAATGATTAAGAGACCAACAAAAGTAAAGAGAATGGTTGATATAATCAAAGATCATGGGTACAATGTTAATGTCAAACTACGTCTAGGGTTAACCAAAGCGGAAAAGAGAGAAAAAGTATATCTTAAGCTTATAGAAAAAGTAGATGCAGATTTCTTTGTTGTTCATGCTAGATATAGATCAGAATCTTATGAGAGGAAAGCAGATTGGAAGGTATTTCCCGAATGTGTAGAAACTGGAAAAGCGATAGTTGCTAATGGAGATATAAAGACAAAGGAGGACGTTAAAAAAATGAAGGAAATAGGTTGTGTTGGAGTTATGATTGGAAGAGCTACTATGAGTAATCCTCTAATCTTTGGGCAACTAAAAGGTTTGCAGCTACCCCCAGTAAAATCTGTAAAACAAGAGTACATCAAATTAAGCGTTAAACGGACAGGTACCTATTCTGAAGAAGTATTCTAGATATGAAATTTTGCTCAATATTAGTAATTTTAATGTATTTATAATAAAAAGAATTCGAAAAAGTTTTCAAAACTTAGATTATATGTAAAAGGAGTGCAAAAAAATTTTTAAAAGAATTACATAGATTTCTTTTGTAAGAGAAATTCATTATCTACACAAGTAAATACTGTGTATAGTATATCTTTCAACTCTACTTCTTGAAATGTCTGAATTAACTTAGTAATTTTCACTGATGTGGATTTTGCTATGAAATCAGCTATTTCTGGATTGATCCCTTCACATTCATATATTTCATTTACTTTCACAGTATTAACCAGAAGTGGGAAGAATAGCCATACATACAAGTCTTCAAAAATTTTCTCCTGTATTATGCGTTCTTTCTCATTAAATTCATCCATAGTTCCATCCCATGGTAATACTAATTTGAATCTATTTTCAAACCAAATCACAAGATTGAATAATCGATTAGATATTTCAGCGTTTATTTCTGTTGATGTAAACAAGTAAACTGAATAATTCTCTGAACTTGCAGTATTGACAACAAAATTCCCATATTCTAATTTCTTAATACCACCTGTTCCTGTACCTCCTATTTCCTTACCCATAGTTTCTACAACAGATAGGAACCCAGTGATTAATGCAGTATCTACTGTTTTCTCATATTGAATATCATACTCATAAACTGGTAAGCTAGTAGCAGTATGAGTAAATAGAACTTTTCTCAGCGACTGTATATTTTCAAATAAAGAAACTAAATTAGAACCTTCTGATATATCAACAGGTCTAACTACTATCTCCTTGTTTCTTCTTAACCTTCGAATAACTATTCCAGAAATTATTCCAACTACTAATGTTGAACCACCTATTACTCCAATCAAGTAGGGAGGTATGCCAGATGAGGGGTTTACTTGATGAACAATAATATCAAAAGTTGTTTCAATTATATTATTAGTATAATCTGTTTTGAAATGTGCTTTTGTTACATTAAGCATTAAATCAAAATCACTGAATTTTATTGCTTGAGTTGAGATGATAACAGTATTTATTCCGTCTTCAAATTCTATATAGTAATATTCTTGATCTACTTCCTCGTCTAAAATCATAATCGACAACTCACTTTCAACTACAGACATAGGATTTCTATTTGTGTCTGTTTCATTAATAAGTCTAAATGATAGTTTCAAATCATCTGTTGAATTAGATTCGATTGATGATTCAATTACTTCAATTGAGAATATATTGAATACTTGTAAATCAAGATTGACATAATGATTTTCTAACAAAACACCATTTGTTGATAAGCCAATTGAATATGTATTAGCAGTTAAGTTTGTTTGATACGATAGAAGGTGATAATCATTTTCATTCAGTAGGACACCAGACTCACCCCAGCTAGCAGTAAAGGTGATATTTGTGTCCTCTATTAATTTACCATTTCCTGTAAAGAAAGGCTCACTCAATTTATAGTAACTAGTATTGAGCACAAGTTCATCACCATTCTGTCTTACAATGAGTTGATTAGTATCGTTTATCCAATTATTGTATGTTGGGATTTCTTCCCATTCAACATTGAAGTATGTTGAAGATTGGATGTAGACTGGGACAGAAAATAATCCTACTTCAGTCCCGTTGTTCCAATAAACGAAGACTGTCCATATACCTTCACTATCACTACCATAAACAGATGGATCTAGAGTAATCTCTGAAGTGAATAAACCTGGACTATCAGCAGTTGGTTCTATAATTGTGTATTCTGTTAAGTCTGTAAAAGTAAGGTTAGCTGGTAGCCCTGTTTTTACAGGAATTATGTTACCTTCAGGATTAAATAAAGTAAAATTCAATGTACCAGTTGCTGTAGCTTCTAATAATGTAATAGAAGAATAAATAGTGGAACCTTCATGCCCAGTTGAAGTTACACTGTCAGTTGTCCAATATCCAAGTGTAAAGAAGTCAGTGCTGATTTCCCCATCAGATAAATCAAGGTTTTGTATATAATTCCTACTTGACGTTTCTATACGAAAAGTACCTGCTGAATTGTTAGTTCCCAAAATGCAACTATAGTAATTATCAATTAAAGTTGCTGAAAAGGATAATGATTCGTTGTAATAGCAGTTAGGAGTTTCAAACCAATCATCTTCTACTTCAATATAGATGGATCTGTAACTAGTCAGATAGGGAGATGGGTCAACTGATGAAACATCCCAAGTTAAATTCCAATATATCGAGTATGATCCAGCAGTTCCGTTGAAAGCAGAATAATGTGTAGTAACTATATAATTATTTGAAAAATGATAGGAATTGTTGAAAGCTATTTCTAATGAAGTATCACAAGTTATATTGTGAGAACCTATAGATGTTATTGGAGAATCTATTGAGGATATTTCCAAATCATTATCCTTCATAGTAATATCATCTAAATTATCGAAAACCCTTGCAGTACCGTTCTGAAAAGTTGGTAAGAGATCAACAATAAAAGTGTGGTCTACAGAAGCTTGGAGTTCCCAAGTAAGGGATCCTGTTTGATAGTAAGTGTCACTAGTATAAGGTGATAATGTATTCCTATACCATCTAAAAAATTTGGGTCCAATCCAGTCTTTTTCTGTAAGTTTTCCAACAACAAAATACTTTCCTTGCTCCAAGACTATATCTTCAAAATCATAATATGTAAAAGTGGTAGGAATTCTATTGGTATTATCATAGGGACCATTTAGCTCATTAGAGTAATTATAACTCAGATCAGGAGCTCCTGTGAATTCATCTGCTTTTACTACGAAAAGCTCTAACTCAGTGAAAAGATTAGATCCATCATCAGCAAGATGCATTTCTGCACCATAAAACATTGCATACTCCCATTTTACTTCAAAACTTTGAGCAATCGCAGGTCTAGATCCATCAAAGAGAACAAAACCATTTTGTACATCTTCAATAACATAAGAATCTCGTTTTGCTTGAATATGTGTCATGTTATACTTTAGCAAAGATTCATCATAAGATGAAGATAAATCAGAAAGGGTAAAATTGTCTTCAAAATCCCCTGTAATGGGATTATATGACAGATTTAGAGAAAACTCGTCATAAACAGCTAGAGTATCTGAAACATCAAAATCATCACCTGCTTTAGTAAGATTTGTTACAGGAGTATAAGGATATGAACTCAAATCATTAAGATATGGTGTGTATGCAGGGAGAGAATTATCTACACTCAAAGAATCCAGTAAATCAGTTTCTTGTAATATAGATCCAAATGATCTCTGTATTGAAGTATAGTTAAGAGAAATTACTAAAATAAGTAATAGAAAAATACTGAGAAATGAAATGGTTCTATTTCTTAATTTTCCAAGCAAACTAAGAACCCCTATCATAAATAATTGAAATGAAACCTATTTAAAGTTACCAAAAAGGCAATTTAACGAATTTAATTCTATATTACTTTTAAAGTCCGACTAAAATCTTGGAAGAGGATTGTGAATATATGGTTAAGCTATTCTTTAAAGAACTCCTTTATTTGATTAAGTTCGATATCACAAGTTTCCTTTATCAAATCTACAAGAAACAATGGATAGGTTCTTACTGATTTGAAGAAATTCATAGTGTCTTCAGTCTCGTTAGTAATCAGAGGATTGTTTATCCCACTATAAAATCTAATCAAGTTAAAGATATTTTCTAAAATAAGAAAGTAGTGCAAATTCTCCACTTTCAAACCTGAAATCTGTTCATATACACTCACTATTATAGATGACATATCTTCCCCTACCATCGAACTTGTAGTCGTAGCTGCAAATGCTAAATCTCTTCTGAAATCACTAATACTAATTCCAGTCCAATCTAAGATTTTTAATTCTTGATTTTCTTGAACAATAATATTAAAACCATGATAATCTCCATGGACTACTACCAATTTTTTACAAGGATTATCTTTTTTATGTTCTTCTAACCAGTCGAAAACAGGTTTTAGTTCCTTAAGGTCTTCAGGATATTTCTCGAGAAAAGACTTTCTTCGATTTAAAAGATATTCAACTGGTGCAAAAGGATTCTCCTTGATATCAAACGATACAATTTGAGGAAATAGTTTCGGATCAACTGTATGAATTTTATGTAGTTCTTTAAATTGTTTGAAAAGTAAGTTGTCAAACTGTTCAGGATTACTCTCGAATGCTTGAGCTAATTGAGGTCCTTCGATTTTCTCCATAATAAAATAGAATCTTTCCAAGGAGTTTGGAGTAAATTTCATCAGAAATGGTTGTGGAACACTGACATCATTATCAAAAAGGATTTTTTGAATAATGAATTCAAACTCAGCATGCTCTTTAGATACTTCAGATCTAAAAATTCTTTGAATATACTTCGTTGGATAATCTTTGAAGCTTATTTCAAAAATAGTAGTATCTGCACCACCATATACTTGAGTATAGTCATCCAGTTCAGAATCTTCAGGTATTATTCTGTGTTTTATCAACTCTTCAAGTACTTCCAGAGCATGTATGTTCACACAAACATCTTCAGATTTCATAGCACCAAGAATTTCTTATACCTTATTAAATTTCTTACAAAGAAGCGGTTAACTTTCAAGAAAGGTATTATTTCCAACGATTTCAAATTAAGTTCCCTAGCGACAAGGTAATAATTAGACTCTAATTAAATCTTGAGCTAATCTTCACTCTATTTTTATTTTTCCTTTTCTTCGAGATCTTACTACTATTCCTGACAGAATAATTGCTAGGAAACCAATAATCCATTCATAGGACACTTTGATTCCTGTTTTGGTTGATTCTAATAGTATATGAGCAGTTGTGTTTGAGATACTATTTTTGGCAGTCATCAAAGAATCTAGTTTTGCAAGAACTCCCCATTTGATATTGTATATAACTTCAGTTGTGTATTCATAAGTAGTATCTGTTGCATTTTCATAAACTGTAATGAAAGATTTCATGTAGAAATTTTTAGAATTAATAGATATCTCATAAAGATATGTGCTGTTGCTTTCTTCATAATTTTCATATCCTTCTTTTAGATGTTCTTGAATAATTCTGCTAGTTTTTTCTACATCAAAATGTGTAGGTAGAATATAAATGAAAATAATTTCTGGACCATTTGAAGGGCTAAAATCACGTGATACAAGTAATTCTGTAGAGTCGTTTCCTATATGAATATTATTGATGTAGAAATCAGCCCAATAGTCTGATGTGTCAAAAATTCCATCCAAACCTGGAGCTCCTAACAAATCAGGATCTTTTGCAAGTACTATTTTGAAGGTATCTCCATCACTTAGAGATTCTGTTGCTGTAATGTTAAGTCTATACTGATCTATGTCTTCTATAGGAACAACATCCTCAATTGACAATTTCCATTTTAATTCTGTACCAGCTGACAAATTATCAGAATAAAATGCTCCTTGCACATTCATGATGAATAAGCTACTTGAGGAAAATAGAAGTAAGAATAATAACACTATTAGATAAGAGAGAATTTTTCTGTTTTTCATTGTTTTAACTCCTTAAACTTAATTTTTATTCTTAAACTTGTACTTTGAATAAACTACTATTTAAATTGTTAGTAGTATAAATAAATTTCAGAGGTATTTCCAAGAAGGGTATTATTTTAAGAAACCAGATATTTATTCTTGAATCGGAGTAAAGTTTTTAGACACATTCATTTTTGTTAGTGTAATGGAAAAAACACATACAAAGGCAGAACAGATAATTAGTTTCAAAACTGTGCTCTTTTTGCTTGAGAGTAATCTCTTCTTTACAATAATCATTTTCTTTGTATTATTATTTATTACTCATCCTCCAGGTGCAGCTACCTGTGATGTTGTTGCTCTAAAGCTTTGGGTTAAAATCTTCTTCTATTTTTATTGGATAGTTTTTACTTTTCCATTTATGACATATGATTTCATTAATAGAGATGAGGATCTTTATCCTGAGTTCCATAATCTTCTTCGAATAATCAATAGTTTACTCTTCATCATATTATACTCAATCTACTTAATTATTGATAAAAGAGCATGTAGAGTTTATGTAGATTTATTTCTTTATCTAACTATAATGTTAGTATTTACTATTGTAACTCCAATTACTACATTACTATATTCCTTAAGAAAAAATATATGAGTTTTGGAGTAAATCAACCCCCTTCTAATAAGGGTATTATTTCCACTTCTTTGAAATTAACTTCCCTAACGAGAAGGATGACAAAACAAGAAGATGTGGGTAATTCAGAAGATAGGTATTTCTAATAAGATACCTATAATTCAGAAAGATTTAAATAAAGTATTGTAATATGTTGATATGTTGATATGTTGATTGTAAAATGAATACTGCACAAAAAATTGTCATAAGCATCATGAGCATTGTTATTCTAGCAGTTACCTCTTATTTCTTAGTTGTCTTCCTAGCTTTCAGATATCCTTGTCCTTCTTGTCCTGTCGCTGAAAATACTTTACTGATAGATTCGGATAGTGATTTTGAAAAATTTGATTTTCAAGGCAGTGGAACAGCTGAGGATCCATATTTCATTGAAAATCTTATTTTGGGAACAAATGAAACATGGCTTAAAGAGACATATACAGCATTAGAAATCAGTTTTACATCTAAGCATTTCGTAGTAAGAAATTGTACAATCTTAGGAGGAAATTATGGATTAAAAATAACATCAATTGCAGATAACACATGTTTAATTGAAAATTGTACTTTTGTTGTTGTTTTTCAAACTCCTTGGGATAATCCTAGAGCTATGGGAGGATTATTGATTAAAGATTCAGATGGTGTTAGAATCTCAAATAACACACATTATGGCAATAATGAGTTTCTGAGAGATTATAATCTAAATCATAAGGGGAATGGATTAATGTTAGAAAATTCAGACAACTGTTTAATTGAAAACAGTTTTTTCTTTTGTGAAATATTGCTTGTAAATTCTATGAACGCAATTATAAGAAACAATACTCATAACTCAGACTACTATGTCGAGTATGTCTTTTCTCTTAAGCTAAATAGTGATTATAATCCTTATTATTTTTCACATGGGACTCTTAAAATACTACTAAGTAATAATATAACAATTTGTAACAACAGCATTAGTGCTTCAGATAGGGTCTACGGTATACTAATAGTAGATTCAAATCAAATACAAGTGGACAACAACACTATAGATATTAGAGAAATAGCTCTTATTGCTTACAACAGTACATCATTGTTTATTACAAACAATACGGTATATAGAATGTACAATGAAAGCCTTCCCTTTGAGTTCACTGATTGTTTTAATGTTTATGTACAAGATAATATAATTCATGATTCAATTATCTCTATTCCTAGAATGATGAAAGAGGATAATAAAGGTTCTAATTAGACTTTCCACAATTGCTACAGAACTTCATTCCTGGCTCTAACTTCATGCCACAATGTTGGCAAAAACCTGCACCCTTATCTTTCTTAGATTCAGATACTTCTTCCTTTTCTACTTTCAATCCTTTGATTTCCCTTCCTTCAAGAATATCATAGGTGCTTCTACGGGTGCTAGATGTTTCTTGACCTGTCTTTTTCAGAAAATTGAATAGAAGAACAACACTTAGAATAATGAAGAACAGGATTATCCCATCTAGTATATAGAATACTGGCCTTCTAGTAACAATTCCTGCTACTAATAGTCCAACAAGAATTATTATTAAGAAAGTTATAACTCCATTAAAAGATCTACGTCTTCGCAAACTTCGCAAACTCATTTCAATACTACAAAGATTATTATTAAATATAAAGACTTCTTTAGGAGTAGAGGGAAATTGTTCAAACTACAGTTTCAAAACTAGTGTAAAGATGATAGATATATTCTCTCAGATAAAATTTAGCTATTACTTTTGGAACAGATTTAAGAAATAAGAGATTTAATTTCCTTCAGAGATGTGTGATGATGTATGATGCACGTAAACGATGGGAGACTCTTAACCAAATTAGAAAAGAAAAATTCGATTCAGTTTTACCTTTAGCATTGAGAGAAAACAACATAGACATGTGGATTCATGTTATGAGAGAAGGAAATCCTGACCCACTCACTATTGATCTAGGTGGTAATGATGGTTACTTCATTTTTACAGATATTGGAGAATCTCGTATTGAAAGAGCTGTCTTAGGTGGATATGAAGAAGATCTAGAGATGTTAGATGTCTATGATATTATTGAACCACGGGAAAAGCTGTATGAATTCGTTTCAGAGAGAAATCCGAAGTCAATCGCTGTAAACACTTCTGAATGGTTAGCTGTTGCTGATGGTATCTCACTCTCAGAATATCGAAAACTAACTCAAGCTTTAGGTGAATATTCCGAAAGAATTACTTCAGCTGAAATAGTCATAACAGATTTTAGAACAAGAAGAGTCCAAATCGAAATTGATGTTTATTCTAAAATTTGTGAAATAGCTAGACAACTTCTCGAAAGAGCTTTATCTAATGAAGTTATCACTCCTGGTGAAACATCTTTAGCAGATGTTGGTTGGTGGATGGAAGATCAACTAATCACACATGGAATGAGTTCAACTTTTGATTTGGCTACACCTATGATCATTCATTCAGATACCTCAAAGAGAGAGGAATTTAGCTCTACTGATTATATTATTCAAAAAGGTGATCTGATGCAGTATGATTTTGGAATTAGTCACATGAACTTCGGTACGGATTTTAAGAGAGTAGCTTATGTATTGAATGATAGTGAAACTTCAGTACCAAGTGGAATACAGTTTGGATGGGATAGAGCATTGGAAGCAAGAGAAGTAATCAAGCAAGAGATCAAAGTAGGTCAAACTGCAGCTGAAACATTAGAAAAGGTTGGAAAAGCTCTTGAAAACGCTGGTTTTGTTTATTTTCCACTAACTGTTGATCCAATGTTAGGAGGGGGACCTAGTATAGAACCAAATGAGAATCAAAAATATCCTGGAAAAACGGAAGTAATGATAGATTGTCATTGTGTTGGGAATACTGGAAATAGTGAAGTTGCTTCAGGTCCATCAATTGCAGGTTTTCGCAAAGATCGAGCTCATTTAGTAATAAAAGAAAATAATCTATTTGCGTTTGAATTTATGGCTTATACTCCAAACCCAGAATGGAATGGTTGGAAAGTACGCTTCAATATAGAAGATAATGCAGTTGTAACTAAAGATGGAGTAAAGTGGTTATACCCACCAAATGAGAGAATACTTCTAATCAAATAGAAAAACTATTCCCACTTAATACTCTTCATTCCGAAATCACGTACAGTCTTAGAGAGCTCTCCAAGATGAACCATTGAATGTCTAATTACGTATGAGAACTTGTGTAATCTAGAAGTGAACCCTCTTACACCAAATCCATCATTTTCCAGTAAATCTTTGTCTGTCAGTTTATCTAATACATTGAAAGTATGTTTCTCTACTTTATGGAGATAATTTTTGAAAAACTTCTGATTCAGAGTTTTCAAAGTCTCTGTTTCTTTTTCTTCAGAATTTTCTGATACACCACTTAGAGGAATCCAAGAATCTGAAGAATCAGACATGTAGAATTCGATTGCTTCAATTGAATGAAAGAGTACATATCCATACATCCATTCATTTTCCTTCTCTTTCCAAAAATCTCCTTCAATCCTAGAAATAGCATCATTCAGCATTTTAAAAACAGCTCTCATCTCGTTTATGATTGCTACTTTGATAGATGTCATAAGAGAAATAACTTGCTAAAATATATAAATAATGGGTATCATCGATTATCCGATAAAAATAAATATCTTTTTCTTTCTCTTTTGTTGAATGCTTACAGAAAGAAGAACAAAGCTACTCATTAATGCAGGATTAATTAGTGCTATCATTTCAATAATTCTTTTCATTGTTGGAACATTAACAGTTATGTTACTTGTTGAAGATCACGATTTCATCAAAGATGTAATATCAGTTACGGGACATGACAATCCCTATGCAATGTATTTCAACTTGACATTGCTTTTTTCAGGAGTTCTAATGATACCTTGTTTTCCAGCAATCTATTATAATCTAAAGAAAGAAGGAGATCACAAACCAAAATTAAGCATTGCTCTTACTATATCTGGAACTCTTATAGGTCCTTTCCTTGCTCTTGCTGGTGTTTTCAACGAAGGAGATTTTTTTGTACTTCACATCATCTTTGCAGTTGGTGCTTATCTATTTGTAATTGTAGCTGCTATTTTATGGGGAATCTATGTTAAAACAATGGATAAGAACTCTAGATATAAACAGTTCAAGATTTGGGTTCTCGATTATTCTGTTATCTTCATCATTATAATTTGCTTCTTAGCTTATGGAATCGCAATGATTTTCTTCCAATGGTTTATCTGGGCCACTTTGGGAATACTTGAAAAGGTTACAATTTACGCATTCTTCATCTACTTTACACTGATATTAGCTAGATTTTTGATTATAGTAAATAAGAAGGTTACATTGGATAACTAATATTATTTGAACTTTAGTTTTGGTTTGCAAAACTATTATTAATGCTTCTGAGTATCAAAATGTGGTTTGCATTGAAGTTATCCAGATTATGGGTGATAGTGGTTAGTGTGTTAATAGTACTATCAGTCATTATTCCAGTATTAGCATATTATAGGTTACCAAGATATGGAATCGATATCAGTAAGGATAGTGATTTTAACCGATATTTCATCCCTGGAGCAGGAACTCTTGAAAATCCATATAGAATAGAGAATCTTGAATTTACAAAAACAAGAACTCCTTACCAAGCATTAATAAAAATCAGCTCAACTTCAAAAAACTTCATAATTCAAAATTGTACTTTCAAAAATGTAGAATACGGTATAAGATTGTATGATTTAAGCAATTTCAGTTATCAAATTAAGAATTGCGTTTTTGAGAATACTAAATGGAATCCAATAAAAATCACAAAAGTTAGCGAAGGGTCTGTTGTAATTGACAACTGTGAATTCAGAAATGGTGGTCGTAGTATTGTACTAAATAACTTTGAGAATCTCACAATTTCTAACTGTGAATTCAGTTCAAACTATGAAATAGTAAGCTTGAGTACTGAATTTAACCAATTATACGGTGAACCAAAGATATCAAATTATGAAGTAAACAATAAGAATTTCTGGTTTGTAAACAATACTTTAGTAGAAAACAAAATGCAGTTTAGTATTTGCTACACAAATAATGTTATTCTTGATAACAATTACTTCTACAGCTCCCCAGGTAAAGGTGCAGAATTGTATATTCTAGATGCTTTTCACTTAACTATGATAAACATTAATTTATCCAATTACGCAGTATCTCTTAACATGTTTGATATAGAATTTTATGATAACATTTTGATTGAAAATACTTTCTTGAATGGAAGAAATTTACAAGTACACAAAAACAAAACAGACTTAAATATTGATGAAAAATATTCTTACTTCTTATTCTATAACTGCAGGAATATCTCCTTCATTGAACAAAATTTTTCAGAAGAAAGCTTGAGTAATAGATTAAATTTGATCAACTGCCAGGTAATAACTATTAGTCAATCGGATTTTGAAGGATACTCATTATCATTTCTAAATTGCTCAGAAATCAATATAACTAATTCATCAGTTATTGAAGGAAGTTTCTATTTTAGAAATTCCACTCATTTAAATCTATATCAACTAAACATGACGGCTGGACTCATATCCATTAGATACTCGCAAAAAGGAAATCTTTCATATATAGATGCTACTACTCTAGAATTTTATTTGAGTTTTTCACAGAATATTAGTATTGAATTTCTGAACATAGCATGTCCTTTAGCTAGCGCTTTTGGAAGGAAAATCACGATCATAAATTCGACAAATATTCTGATTACAAATTCAACAGCTATGAGTGGAAGAACGGCAGTTGCAATGTATTATTCCTCAAATATTGATATTTACTTTTGCTTCTTTATTTCGATTAACTATTTTCAAGTTTTTACAATCTACAACTGTACAAATTTCAGAATAGAAAACAATACACTTGCATTTGACAATGATGTTGATTTAGTCAGTGGCAACATTGATCAAGAGGAACTTGCATGTATACTCGCTAATAATACTATTACATATATTTGATGAATTGGACAGTTAAGGGAAGGTATATCTAGTAATATTATTATATCAGATACTTAACTCACGGATATGGAAATCTCTTATCTTCCTTCGGATTACTTGATTAATGGTTTAAGAAAACTAGATTACATTGAAAGGGTAGAATCTACTTTTCTTTTAAGAGCAGTTAAAATTAGAAATGATTCAGATGATGTAATTAGGTTAGTACAATACAAATTTGAAATACTGAAAAACAATAACTGTGTTAGAACAATCAGTTACAATGAAGAGATAATTAAGGAAAAATCTGAAGATGTAAAAAAGATTTTAGACAGATTAGTTAATCCTGATGTTTCGAAAATTTTCTTAGGAGTGGAACAATTTTGGGACGTAGAAAATTATTCTTCAAACATCCTGAAACCTAACCAAGAAACTGGTTTTAGATTAGAGTACTTCACTCATTTGGATTTTGGATCTGTAAATAAGTTGATTCTAACTGTAACTTATATTGAGGAAGAACAAGAGAAAGAGAAAGTTTGTACTATACATCTCTTCCAACATGAAAATAGAAATGAGTACATCTTTCCTCTCAAAGGAACGTGGCTTGTGCTTAATACTTTTGATAATCCTTACGAACATAGGAGAATGCATTCGCAGGAATTTGGTTTTGATTTAGGACAATTGGATGAGAATATGAATTTCCTTCCTCCAAAAGGGAATAATAATGAAAATTTCTGTTTCCATGGAAAAGAAGTTCTTGCTATTGCTGATGGAGAGGTTATTGATACTTTTGATTTAATTCCAGAAAATCCTGTAGCTGGGGAATTAATGTCTCAAGAATTAGTCAAGGAGACCTTTGAAAAACATGGATACAAACCTATAGTTGCTGGAAACTACGTTATAGTTGAACATTCAGGGAATGAGAGTTCATTCTATGCACATTTAATTCCTGGAAGCATCAAAGTGAACAAAGGAGAGAAAGTCAAACAAGGACAAGTCCTTGGTTTATTAGGAAATTCTGGCAATTCTACTGCACCTCATCTTCATTTCCAGTTAATGAAGGGTACTGATTTCTTAACTGCAAGAGGATTGCCATGTTATTTTACAAACCTCACTGGACTTGAAGGAGAAAAAATTGAACTGATAGACAATAATCGTTCCATAGTGTATACTGAATAAAAGAAGTGTAAAGAAAGTAAAAGATTTGAATGTTGATTCTTTAAATAAACTAATCTAATTATTAAGATAGATACTATTCTAATTATTAATTTTCGAATGTGTGTGCCTTATGCACTAATATATTTTACTCCGTCAAATTTTCCAATAATAAAAACAATGTATTAACAGTTATTAAGGCCTCTACCTATTATTATCGGAATACAAGAAGAGTAGAAGAAAATGAATATGGTTTGCTTAACAATTTTTCTGGTATTTAACTGTGTAACGTGATGAAATATCTTGTACTCTTACCTTGTAAAAAAGGTGTCTCAAATGGTCAAGAGATTTAAGAGAAGGTTGATAACGGGAATTGTTTTTGTAATTATAATTTATGTGAGTTTTTTGAATAATTCTGCAAAAGGCAGTGCTTTGGAGGATAACAACACTAATTTCATCAATATTGATATCAGTGAACTAATTTTCCAGATAGATTGGGTATATCCGTTTGAATGGTGTACTCAAACACCTACTATAGTAGATCTTGACCGAGATGGAAAACAAGAAATCCTAACTACAGGTTATTGTTTAAGTAATTCAGGAAAGTTAAAATGGAAAATAAATGACCTATCATTTGCTACTCAATCATCCTGTGCTGTTGCTGATATTGATAACGATAATTATGCAGAAATAATCAATGCCTTAGCAGGACAGATCTATGTCCAGAATCATGATGGTTCACTTGCATGGGCATATACCCGACCTAATGATAACTCTATCTTCTCGTCACCATGTATCTGTGATGTTAATGGAGATAGTGATTTTGAGATTATAGCAAGTACTCAATGGGATGGATTATTCTGTTTCTCAAATACAGGAGAACTACTTTGGCAGCATTCATTTTCTCTTTCAGGTGAGACTGGAGAACCTTGTTCGATTGACATCAATAATGATGGTTTGGGTGAGATAATTGTTACCCATGGTAAATTGCTATTTTGTTTTGATGGTGAAGGAAATATTAAATGGACCTATAACGTTGATAATTACGCATCTGGAGGGATTGGAGTGGCAAATTTCGATAACATACAAGACACACTAGAAATTATAGTAACTACTGAAACAAGCATTCACTGTATAAGCTCATTAGGTACATCTCTTTGGAGTCAAACTCTTAATTATGGCAATTACAAAAATCCATTGATTGCAGATATTAATCTTGATGGAAACATGGACATCTTATTATGCTCAGATTCAGGAATGGTTTGTCAGTTTTCCAATTTAGGTATTCAAAAATTTACGTTCAATGTTGGAGAGTCACTTGTTGGAACACCTGTTGTGATTGACTTAACTAGTGATGGTTCCTTGGAAATAATCGTATTTACCGAAGATAACCAATTTAAGATCCTAAATGAAAACGGTTTGGAATTAATAACTTACTATTGTCATACAGTTATTAGGTCAGCTGTTCTCTTGACAGACCTTGATAACAATGGTAGAATTGAATTACTTGCTATCTGTGAGAATGACTATCTGTATTGTTGGGAAATCTTTGGACTACCCACAAATGGTAAGCATAGAGTACCCGCATATAACGGAGGTCCTTCAAGAACCCGAAGCATTGACAGTGATGGTGACTATTTAGATGATACAAATGAACTAATATTAGGGTCATCAATTTCATTTTCTGATTCTGACGCAGATCAGATAGATGATGGGTTGGAATATTTCATTTATCACACTGATTTCAATTCAAACGATACAGATTCAGACAATATAAGTGATTACTCAGAAATCTACTCCTATAACTTAGATCCAAATAACAATGATACAGATTCAGATTTGTTATCAGATTGGGAAGAAGTCTTTGTATACAAAACAAATGCTAGAAAGAGTGATTCTGATGATGATTCTATGATCGATTGGTGGGAAGTAGAATATAATTTAGATCCGTTAGTAAAAGATTCAAATGAAGACTTAGATGGTGATAAACTTCCAAATCAGTTAGAATTTGTCTATAAAACACACCCTAATTGCTCAGATTCTGATTTTGACCTCATGGACGACTATTGGGAGATCTGTAATCTTCTTAATCCATTGTTCAACGATTCTTTCGAAGATCCAGATGAAGATTTATTGACAAATTTAGAAGAATATACCTATAAGACTAATGCTCAATATTTTGATACAGATTATGATACATTGTCAGATTATAAGGAAGTGTACGAATATCCTACAAATCCGCTCTTACCAGATAGTGATTTTGATAATCTTTCTGATGCTGAGGAGTTGTTGATTCATGGTACATCACCTGTGCTAGAAGACACAGACAATGACCTGATTTTTGACTGGTGGGAGATTCAAAATAACCTAAATCCGTTTGAAAATGATAGTTTAGAAGACTTTGATCTTGATGGCTTGAACAACTTTGAAGAATATGTTTATGGAACTTCGCCAAACTTAGTAGACACAGATTTTGATCAACTTGATGATTTATATGAAATTGAAAATAACCTGAATCCATTCATAAACGATTCAAGAGGTGACAAAGATAATGATGGTCTTCTGAATATTGAGGAATATCAACTAGAAACTGACCCATGTTTTGAAGACAGTGATTTTGACAATTTAGTTGATGGTATGGAAGTTAAACAGTATAAAACTGATGCATTAAATCAAGATTCAGATTTTGACCTAATGCTTGACGGATATGAAGTTGAAGTTGGTTTGAATCCTCTCTTTGATGATTCATCTGATGACTATGACAATGATACTCTAACCAACTTAGAAGAGTTCTACCTAGGTTCCAATCCGTTTTCTAATGATACAGATCTAGACAAAATGCCAGATTCTTGGGAAGCAACATATGGTCTCAGTCTGACTGTTAGAAATGCTTATGATGACCTTGATTGCGATGATGTTCTCAATTACCATGAATATCTTTATGGCACTCAACCAAACTGGTATGATTCGGACTATGACACTCTTCCAGATGGCTACGAGATAGAACATAAACTTAATCCTCTAGTTCATGAAGAAAAAAATGATGAGGATAATGATAGATTGACCAATTTGCTTGAATATGTCTATAAAACCGATCCACATGATGTCGACAGTGATGACGATAATTTATCAGATTATCAAGAAGTTAAAATCTACCGTACAAGACCTCTTAAAGAGGACACAGACAGGGACTCGTTACCGGACGGTTGGGAAGTTTCTCATGGTACTGATCCTCGCAAGAAAGATGCTATGGATGACCCTGACAAAGATGGTATTGTTAACATTAGAGAATATGCTTTAGGCAAACATCCAACTAGATGGGATAACTGGTATCTACTCTTCTTCTTCTACCTTATTCCCATCTATGTTGGATTATATTTCTGTTCTAAAATTCTACGTAAAATGCTGAAAAGACATAAAATTGCTAAGGTACACAATTTCAAATCTTATACTGAATATTCTAAAGGTACAGATTTAGGTTTCACTTCAGGTGAAGATTATCGTTTTGCAATACAACACGGTTTTTCATCAAAAGAACAGTGGGATGATTCAATTTCTAATGGTTATTCTTCATTTGATGAGTGGATATATGCCAAAGTTTCAGGTTTTCCTTCGATTGACTTCCAACTTAAATCTGAACTACAAGGATATGACAATCATTTTGTATTCCTATCTGAATTAAAAAGAGATTTACGTAAATACCGATTTAGACTTAATAGGCTTACATGTATAGTTCTTGATCTCGAAAATAATCTAACTACCAATCTTAACCGTTTGAAACGATATCATAAATCAATGGTTCGGTATATTCGAGAGATAATTGAACTTCACGACACTCTTATTCTTTATACAAGAGTTCCTACAGGAGATATTGAACTTTCTAGAAATCTTCGAAATGAGATCAAACAAGGTATAACTTGGAGAGAAAGAAGTAAGGAAGCTATGCTTTTGCTTCGTCAAAAACTAATACAGCTAAATATTCTGTAATTCTTCTCCTCCAAACATCTTTTTCTTTTATTAAATTACTTTACTGATTAAGAATGATTTTTGCTGTTATTTCGATATGTTTTATAACTTCATTGTTGAGAGAAGGAAATATAATCAAGTAACGAACTATTCAACAGCTGTTTGGGTTTATAAGATGTTAGCTAGTCAGATAATAATTGGGGTATGTTTCTTAGCAGTAGTAGTACTATTGTTTACTGACAAGCTAAACAGAGCCATTGCATCTTTAACAGCTGCAGTAATTACTTACTTTGTTCTGGTTTTCATAGAGAAAAAAGGTTTTGATGTTATTGTTGAATTGCTTTTTGGTACATTGGATGATCAATTCGTAAACCTACATTCATTAATTTTGATTGTTGGTATGATGTTTATAGTGCAAATATCAGATGAAGCAGGCTTATTCCAATTCTTAGGGGTTTTAGCAATAAAACTATCTAAAGGAAAACCTATCAGACTAATGACAATTATGGCAATAGTATCAGTTATTTTTTCTGCTTTGATCAACAATATACTAACAGTTATGGTACTTATACCATTGACAATAACTATCTCTCGTATGCTAAATATTGATCCAACTCCTTATATTATTACAGAAGCTATTATGGTCAATATTGGTGGTACATTTTTCTCAATTTCGTCAATTCCTAATATTCTGATTGTGACAGAATCTGGTATAAGTTTCAATGAATTCTTTGTAAATGTAGGATTATTTTCCTTATTAATAGCAGGAGTGACAATTGGATTTTTCATATTTCTCTATAGACAGGAACTGAGAGAACCTAGAAGAAGAATGGTTGCAAATCTTGAGGAATTTAATGTATGGAACTTTGTCCCTAATAGAAAACTCCTGTATGCATCCATGAGTTCGTTAGTTGTTTTGATCATATTACTTGTAAGCATAAATTCTCCAATAATTACTCCAGATGTCATTGCACTATCAATTGCGATGCTCTTAACAATTTTCAGTACATTTTTCGGTGTGAAACCGAAAGAAATCATGAGGAAATTTGATGTTGAGCTTCTGTTGTATCTTCTAGGAATATTTGTTATTGCTGGCGGATTAGAAATAGTAGGGGTAATAGATGTAATTGGAAATGCTTTGAAAGGTTTGGGAAGTAACAATCCGATTTTTCAGTTAATTTTGATAATATGGATTGGAGCTTTTCTAAGTGCACTCATTGATAATATACCTATAACGAAGGTACTTCTTCCAATTGTAGGAATAATGTCTTCTGGAAATAGTTACTATTATTATGCACTTGCTTTTGGAGCTAACTGGGGTGATAATCTTACTCCTCTGGGAGATAATATTCTAGTTTTCAATATAGCAGAACAAAACAATCGACCTATAAAGATCAAGACTTTTTGGAAACTAGGTTTTGCAACTTCAATACTCCAATTAATTCTTGTAACAATCTTTTTCACCTTCTATTCAAAGCAAACATATCTAGTAGGTTTAATTCTGCTAATCGTGTTAATTGCGACAGTTGGAATAGTTTTTATATTTTCAAAGTATGGTAATGATAAGATAAAATCATACTTGAATAAATGGATAAACAAATTCAGATCATTAATAATTTCATAATGGGATAAAAATGGTATTAAAAACAATAGAAAGGATAAAACGAGCACTTCCAGAAGTTGAACATGTTGTTATGTTTTATAATGATGGTACAGTCTATCAAACAACTTTTGAGCAATTTGAGGAATCAGTTAATATTCCTAAAGTTGGGGAAGGGTTAGCTAATATTCTTTCAACTTTCAAAAAATTGTATGATTTATCTAATTACAAAATCAAAGAATACAACCAGATTCTATTTGACACAGAAGATACTGATGTTCTAATAATCAAAATTGGTGAAAATACTAATCTAGCTCTTTTCTTTAAGAAAGCACTTGAGAAAGGAGAGCTCCAGATTGATTCAATTAGGAAATACATAACTAAAATTGGTAAACTTATTGATATCGGAAGAATCGATTTGGTTGAGAGAGATATTCGACTTAACGAAAGGGAACTAAAGAAACTCATTGATGAGATGGAAGAAAAACTTCTGAAACAAAGAGAGCTAAGTATTTTATTAGGTGCTTCTTCTGATGAGATTAAAGAAGTTGAGAAAATTCAGAAAGAAATTGAGGAATTAACAACTGATATCAAGAAGAACGAAATAGAAAGGGATTTGAGAGCTGAAGAAAAAGATAAAATCGATGAAAAAATTAATTCAGAAGAAACGATGATAGATTTAGTTAAAAAAGAACTCAGACTCAAACGTGAAAATGTCAAAGAACTCGATAAACGTATCAGAGATAAAGATGTGAAAAAGACTCTTTTAGAGGGAGAGGATGAGAAGGATGAAGATAAAATAACTGAACTAACTAAGGAAATAGATGAATTGGAAGTTCAGAAAGAGACATCACAACTCAAGCTTATTGAAAAACAAGATGAGCTCAAGAATCTAAAATTGAAAATCGAAGATGATAAACTTAGACATAAAGAAATTATTGAAGAAAAGGATAGGAAGGAGCAATTTATCCAAGGTTTATACAAAGATCTAGAAGCAAAATTAGAGAAAGAAAAGAATCTCAAGGATACAGTTGATGTCCAAAAGGATGCAAATAGACTAGCAGAAATAAGACAGGAAATTGATAATCTAAAAGAACAAATTGATCAACTCAAAGATAAAACTGAGGAAAAGAATAAAGAAATGGATGATCTTAAGGATAGAATTGAAAAAACAAATAAGCAAATTAGCAAGATCGAAAAAGACATCCAAGAACTTCAAAATGATATTTCTGAACTTGAAAAACAAGTAGCTGAAGATACAGAGAAGATTTCAGAGCTAAAGAAACTACTTACTTCTGAAACTGATGAGAAAAAAAGAAAGAAGACTGAAAAAGAAATCGAGAAACTCGAAAAAGATGTTGATTACTGTCAAGAATGTATGAAGAAAGATCTTGAGAAACTTGAGAAAACAAAACTGGAATTAACTGAACTTCTTGAAGATTTGGAAAACGAAAAACGAGCTCTTACAAGATCTCAAAAAGAATCTGATTTGAAGAATCAGCAGTTGGAAATTCTTTACAAAGAACTAGATGTTGAACTTGATATACAGAAAACTCTAATATCAAGCATTGATCAAGAAGAAGAGTACAAGAAAGCAAGTAAAATCAATTTAGAGATAGAGAATTTGGATGCTGCTATTAAATCTCTTAAAGAAGAAATAAGTGACAGAACAAAAGAGCTTGAAGAGCTTAAAGAAAGAATAGAAGAATCCTAATATCTCTCCATTTACCATGATTACGTAAAGTTATTAAACACATATTGTTTTCTTCACTTATATGGTCACCATAATCTGTGGAGATAAGAAGTTTGAAGATGTAGAAATTATCTGTTTTGATAAAGACGGCACATTACTAACACTCAATATGTATAAGCCAGTTATGAAGAAAAGAGCAGAGTTGTTGTTGGAAAAATATAGGCTTAAACAAGAGAATTATAATGATTTGCTTTCTCTAATGGGACTAAATCCTGAAACAAAAGAGATAATTCAAAAAGGTCCTATTCACATCGAACGAGTTGAAATAATCAAAAGAACTCGAGAATATCTCCGCACATTTTCCATTAATTCTTCTGTTGAGGAAGTAGCAGAACTTTTTGATGAAGTAGATCATCTAGTAGATTTCACTGAATATGTTGAAGCTTTCGAAGGTGTTGGCTCTCTTCTGGACAATCTACGGGATAAAGGAGTCAAGTTGATGGTTTCTACACATGATAGCACTGAGCCGGCATCCAAACAACTAGCAAGTGCAGGATTGTTTGACTATTTCAATTTAATATATGGATTAGACATTGACTCTCCTTATCAAGCTAAACCTGCACCAGATATGCTCCAATATGGATGCAAAATTCTTGAAGTAGATATAACAAAATCCATTGTTGTTGGAGATGATGATCGTGACTTACTTATGGGGAGAAATGCCGGAGCTTTAGCTTGTATTGGAGTTCTTTCAGGAAAAGCTGAAGAAAAAGATTTCCAGCATGCTGATGTCATAGTTGACTCTATTGCAGATATAAAAATTAAATGAAAAGAATAGTGCAGAAGATTTTAGTCATCTGCAATTTCAACTCCCAAGTAGTCTTCTATTATCCCTCTTAGTTTATCTGGTGTAACTCTCATATCTTCGATTATTCTTCCATTCTCAAGACGGATTAATCTAAAACCAGGTCGGATTAAAGATAAATCATGAGTACTCATTATTACTGTTGTTCCAAATTTTACAGCTGTTTCCATAAGAAGAGTAACTATATTTCGAGCTAGCCTTGAGTCAAGATTTGCACTAGGTTCATCAGCAAAGATAATTGGAGCTTTTCTAGCTAAGGCAACAGATAATGCAGCCCTTTGCTTTTCTCCAGCAGATAACTCTGCAGCATAAGCAGAAATTCTGTGATCTATCTCAACATTCTTAGCAATATCATAAATATCCCTAGTAAGATCATTTGACCTATCATTGAACAACCTAGGAATAAACATATTTTCCTCAACGGTATATTGAGTGAATAAATTATTAACCTGACTAATCATAGCGATTTCATGAAATCGGAAATCATCAATCTCTTTTTGATTGTTATTCACAATATCAAAATCCTTAATCTTAATACTTCCTTCATCTGGGTCTTCAACACCAGAAACTACATTCATTAGAGTAGTTTTACCTGCTCCAGATTTTCCTGAAAAAACTACAAAATCCCCTTGATTAATAGTGAATGATAAATCCTTCAGAACATCGTTCTTTATCCTTCCAGCAGGAAATGACTTGTTGAGATGTTTTACTTCGATAATCTCCTCAGAAGCTTTAGGATATTCGAATTGTTGCTCTAAAATTGGTTGGACTTCACTGAAAGGAATGTTTGTTCTATTGTTATTTTCATGAATGTGATCATTAACTTTATCGTCATCAGTTTGCTTCATTATATCATAAATTTCAGTAGCATTAATTTCATCAGGATTGTAAATAATTGAAAATTTCTTCGAGGGATGAATGTCAAATTCTGCGATATGTTTGTAATTTCCAGTAATGTATACTTCATCAGGAACACGTATAAATTGAGAACTATCAATAATGGATTGAAGTGATGATTCCTGGGGACGAACAATAAACTCTAGTTCACTTCTGTCTAGATCAGTATTCACTCCTACAAGACGTCCATCTCGAATTATGTAACTTTTCTTGAAAGCGTTTCTGAATCTAAGGTCATGAGTAACAACTAGTATTGTAGTACCATAATTTTCATTCAAATCACGGAATGTTTCGATGATGTCATTTGTGTTAGCTGTATCTAATTGTCCTGTGGGTTCATCAGCCAGTAAAATTCTTGGTTTTTTAGCAATTGCTACACCTATGCTTGCTCTTACAGCTTCTCCCCCTGAGACTTTTGTTATAGGGTTCATTCTAATTTTTTCTAGATTAAGCATTTTTATGAGCTCATCAGTCTCTCTCTTTGCTTTTTCTCTAGCTGTATATCGCATTTTCATAGGGAGAAGAATATTTTTCTCTAAAGTCAATGATGAAAGTAGATTTTGTCCTACAAATTGGTTTATTATCCCCATTCTATAGTACCTGAATTCCCTCATTTGTTTTTCTCCCAGTTCAGCTATATTGATATCATCGACATAGATAGTCCCTCCACTAGGTTTATCCAATCCTGAAAGAATCTTAACTAGAGTACTTTTACCTGCACCTGATGGCCCAATGATACTAGCTACTTCGCCTTCCTTCACATAAAGATCTAATCCCCTTAAAGCAGAAACCTTTACTTCTGTTAAAGGGTCATAGTACACTTTTATCAGGTCTTTTGTTATTATCATTTTTCTACTCCATCATAGTTGGTGCATATTTTGCAAATTCCCGTTTCAGGATAAACCTTAGACTTATGTATATCAGTGAGGGTATTCCTACGAATAAAACTACTAACATCACTACAGGATAATTCACATGCATCGAGAACTGTTGTGCTCCATATTCTAATTGTTTCAATGTTGGATTTACAGCTACTATTCCTCCTGCTGCTCCTAATATTAATGCAGGAACGATTGCTGCTATTGTCGTTTGAATCGTCGTCATGTTAATTATTTTCGTTGTGTTTATTCCCATCTTTTTCATAATATCGTGTTTTATTACACGTTTCTCAAGAATCTTTATTGCTGTTGTAAATGTTGAAAACATTAATACAACTAAGGCTACAAAAAGTGATAGAATCATTTCTATAATGAAGATGTTATACAAAGGTGTTTTCAGACTATCTTTTACATCTTCAATTGTTTTAGCCTTGATATCTGGGTCTTCTTCAAATAGTTTATTTTTAACTGTTTGTGCAGCTATGCTGTTTTGGGTTTTTATTATTATTTCATCACTAGTTTTTAATCTTCTGACTATGATGTCTTCTAAGATTTCAAAAGCTTCTGTCGACATAATCATTGTATATTCCCTATCATCAGAATCTTCTTCGAAATAATGCATCGGAAACATATCAAATTGAGCAATAACAGTTAAAGAGTGCCTTAACCCTAGTATATCCGGATGAGCGAATTCGTATCTATCTCCTAATCCTAAATAATAATCTGTATACATTGCTTCTGATACCATTGTTGTATTTGCATTAAGCTGTTTAATTTGGTTCCACCTTACATTTGACATATATTCTGGAGGAATCTCTACTGTATCCAAGAATGACGTCGTATTTACTACAATTAAACGCGTATACCTAAACATCGTATTGTATACAGTATGAACTTCAATGTGAGTATACTCTTTCACTTGTGGCAAATCGTTGATGTCTTCCTCTGTAATTCCATCTAAATCTGCCCAATTTTCAATTTTAACATCTGAACCATTGATGAAATAAGCTTGTTCTGTCAGAGTTGATTCTTTTGAATAAGGTACGATGAGTACAGGTATTATAATTAGAACAACTAATAGGAAAATCAGAGTGATATTTTCGAAGTACCTGATATCTTTTCCAATTTCAGCTATTGAGAAATTGAATTTACTTTTCTTAGCTCTCCAAACTACATTACTCACTGCTCTCAATATTAGTCCAAGAACTTTGATTATGAAAGGCAATGCCCCCATCAAGATAATTATTGCTCCAGTTATTGTTAAGAAGAGATTAAGAGTAAAACTCCCCTGAGTTGCATCATAATACGAAGTAACTGAACGGTTATAGAATAAGACTACTGTTCCAGATCCCAAAATGAGGAAGAATACATCTCTCCAAGAAATTAATTTGTACTTAATAATGATAGAGAAGAATGCAATAACTGAATTTAGTGCGGTTTCTTCAGATATTTCTGTTACACCTGTAATAGAAGATTTTGCAATATCTTTGCTAGTAGTCTTTGCTGCAGCTTTTACCAATCCTCTATTGTCTAATCTCTTGTGAGATTTCTTCTTCACAGGTGGTGCTTTTTCGATCTTTTTCTTTCTCCTAACTAGAATAATAATTCTTGGAATAGAAATTATGAATAAGAATGCAATCACTATTCCTAGTATTCCTGGAACATTTCCTATAGTTAAGTTAGTATCAGTATTTGTGAATCTTATAAAACCATTAATTCTAATTAGGGGAACTGCCGTTGCTACTGCAATTGCAAAACTAAATAAACTTGCGATTATAATTTCGATAACTCTTATTGCGAGGTAAGTAGAAAAAATCTTCCTCGTTTTTATACCCCTGCTTCTCATAATTTCCATTTCTTGCTCATAACTAGTAGAAAATAGTTCTGAAGATTCAAATACCATGAAAATTGATAGTAGCACTGCAGGTATTGCAAAAATCAATAATCGAGCCATATTATTAAGATAATAAGTATTGAACTCTTCAAAGAAATCCGCGATTTCATCTTTTACTCTAACAATTGATGAATCATCAAATGCAAATGAAAACACTCTTCCTGCTAAAATATCTTGCTCGGCTAATATTTCATTCCTTTCAGCAACATTGAATTCATCGAAGTTCATCTCCAGTTGATAATATCCCCTTAGGAGAAGATTCATCTTTCCACCTTTAGAAATGATATCAAAAAAGATACTTTGTTTAGTAATAATGTATGAATTATCTGAAGCAAGAGTATAGATATCATAAGGGACGCCAAAATAAGCTGCAGTACGTTTTGCTTGTGCTGTATTTATTTGAGCATAAATTCCAACAACAGTTGTGTTTAGGAGGTAATTATGTACATCTCCTGGACTATCAGTAGAAGCAACTATGCTCAATGTATCATTGACACTTGTATGAGTTAAATCTGCAAGCCTCTGTTCCAATATAACTTCTGAATCATTTATTGGTGTTCTCCCTTCAACTAACATAGAATCAATAAAATCATCACATGAATCTGGTAGAGATACAAAATGGTATGATAGGTAAACGGGATATGAGGGTGAATAAATTTTCGTATTTGTCCAATAACTAGTTTGAACACCGGAGAGATATTTCTCAATGACTAATCCATCGTAGAGATTCAGTATTGCTTGTTCTGCGTCAGTTCCATAAGAAGAAGATACATTTAATCCTCCAACAAAACTTGACTGAAAAGATGTTTCTAGCTGAGCTGATGGAAGCTTATCTGAGAAAAGAGGAAATGCGCGATCATAAGCTTTAATCATTGCAGATTCTTCTGATTGTGCTATAATTATTGCAGAACAGAGTAAATATCCGGTTATAACAAATCCTGCTAAAGTAAGAATTGATCTCTTCTTGTTTGAAAACCAAATTGTAGTTACTGTACTAAAACCATTTGAAATTCTTCTCCAGATATTTAGTAAAACAAGTATAATCTTTGGATGTTGTCCTACCTGCTCATCGGTTAAAAACTCCTTAATATCTCCTCCTCTACGTCTTAAATAAAGCCAGATAATAACACCTAACAGTACAACACCAATAATAGCAATTAATAGAAAATACCATTTTTTAGTGAAAAATTCTTTTATGACATTATATGCAGTTAATCCATCAGCATACGTTTCAAGATCAAATGAAAGAGATGTAAGTATGAAAAGTCCAGAAGCTTCTTCTTCTCGATATTTTTGAGAGGGGCCAGGTTTAAAATCCTCTGTAGAGATTTCAAAGTTATAAAGAACAATATAGTCTATTGCTGTTAGAAAAATAGAAAAAGATTCTTCTGTAATTTGATACAGAGAGTTTATTGAAGAGAATTTCCAATTCCCACTTACATATTGATAGAAGTAAAGATTTACGTAATCATCATCAACTTGATCAGCAATAATTACTGATTGTGCCAAACCATTATTGAAATAAAATGAGTCAATAGGATCATCAAAAAATGTAGTAATTTTATTTTCTTCAATTGTTGTACTATTAATTGAACCCCAGTATAAGGAAAGTGGATTCGTAAAGACATAAGAAAGACCATTGGCATTTGCTCTTACATCTATTTTTTCAACAGGTGATAAAACATTACTGAAGGTTCTATCTTGTTGAATGTACATGGTATTGTTATCTAAAATATATGTACCGATGCCAAAAGCAGATTGATCTAATCTATGAATATACCAGATTTGACCTGTTTCATCTAAGGTAATATCCATTGTATCAGTTACAAATGGTACTGGATAATCTAACTCGAAGCTTTCAGAGTCAAAAGACAAAAAGCCGTAGTAGTGGTACATAGTCATGTTAACCTTATCAATATGATCCCACATGTTATGAAAACCATGAAGGATTCCATCTATGAATTGGAATTCAAAATATGTTACATATTCACCAGTATAATCACTCCCTGATATCCAAAAGAATTCATATGTGTTATGTAGAAATTTTCCAGCAATAAAATGATAAAAAGTTAATGAACCTAGATTATCTTCTATTGAGTAAACTAAACCTAGATTAATATCAGAAGTGTAAGCATAATGTATAGTAAGACCTGAAGCTTGTTCTTCAATAGTTTCCATCTCAATCTCACCATCAAGGAATGATAAATGGATTAAGCTATCTTTTTCAGAATTTCTTACATGTACAAATGCATGTAGATTACCTTCATTGTCTATCAAAGGAACAGATTCTAGTATCCCACCATTATCTATGATATTGGTAAGATAGATTAGTTCTTCTGTTTCAGTTGTTTGTGCTGTAGATAAAGAAGATGGCAGCAGAACTAAAACTAGGAAAATGTAAAATACTAATTTCTTATTCTTCAGCATTATCTTGAATGAACTGAATGCGTTTATAATACTTTTGAAACGTATCCTTTCTTCAACTTATTTGGAAACTCAAGTAACTAGTAAAACCAAAGAAATATATTCAACTAGCTTAAAGTGTGATTGTGAAGACCAAACTAATTACTCTAATCATAGTTTCTATTATTATCGTAGCCGCTTCAACTACTTTACTAGTTATATTTGTACCAAAAAATACTCCTCCTAATGAGTTATTCGACTGGGATTATCCAACTAATACAACTTACTATACTCATTATGCTAAAGTATCATATTTAGTGCCTATGAGAGATGACATAGGACTGGCAACTGATGTTTATCTACCTCTTTACATCAATGAATCCAAACCTGTGATTTTTGTGAGAACACCATATAATAAAGATGCTTTAACTGCACTTGCAGGCTATGCTGAAGAAGGTATGATAGTAGTTTTACAAGACTTCAGAGGATTTTTTGGTTCAGAAGGTGAATTAACACTACCATTTTTTTCAGAACAAAATGATGGCCAAGATTCCTTATGGTGGATAACAGATCAACCCTGGTGTAACGGAAAAATTGGAACATGGGGTTTATCGGCGCTGGGTATAGCTCAATATCTTATGGCGCCTAAAGCGCCAGATTCTTTAGTATGTCAATTTCCTACAGTTGCAACTCCCAATGTCTATGAGGCAGTTTTTAGAGGAGGACAATTAAGGAGTGAGCTAATAATCCCTTGGTCACTAGCAAATGGTTTTCCAGAAAGTACTTTTGATATGATGCAAACTTATGAGAAATACAGTGAATTTTGGGCACAAGGAGATATAAGAAATAATTTTTCAGATATTCATGCTGCATCTATTCATCTGGGAGGATGGTATGATATTTTTGCTCAAGGTTCAATTGATGGGTTCAATGGATACCAGACTCAAGGAGGTTTAGGAGCAGCAGGCAATGCAAAACTAATCATGGGTCCTTGGGTACATGGGGGGATGTTTGGAGCTCCAACAGGTGTCATTTCTTTTCCTTATCAAAATCCTGGGATTATAATCCAAGCAACTGATGCCATTTTTGATAAATGGTTATTGGGTAACTCTAGTTCATGGGATATGTTACCCCCAGTTATGTACTATCTTATGAGTTCACTAGAACATAATCCAGGTCTGTTGGGTAATAATTGGTACCAAGCTTCTTCCTGGCCAATTGCATCTGTTCCTGATGATCTATATTTGTATTCAAATCTAAGTTTGCTTCCATCAGTATACTCACCTATTGCTAGTACTCCCTCAATAAGTAATTCCTTGACAGAAAGTATAACTTTTCATTATGATCCAAATAATCCTGTTCTCACTATTGGTGGAGGTAATCTAGCGATTGACGCTGGAATATATGATCAACAACCTTTAGATTACCGAGATGATATTCTTCGCTTTTCCACTCCTGTTCTTGCACAACCTTTGACTATTGCAGGTCAAGTTGAAGTCTCTCTCTTCATAAGCTCTAATTGTACAGATACTGATTTTACAGTCAAGTTAATTGATGTTTATCCAGATAACAGATCTATGATTATAACAGATACAATTATCAGAGCAAGAAATAGAAATAGTTTAACTGATTGGGAATTTCTTACTCCTGATTCAATTTATGAGATAAACTTAGAATTAGATAGTACTGCATATCTCTTCAATGAAGGTCACAAGCTTAGAATAGATGTATCTAGTTCAAATTACCCAAGATTTGAACCAAACCCTAACACTGGAGATCCTTTGTGGGCAAATACAACAACTTACGTAGCTAATAATACTGTATTTACAAACAGTTCCAAGATTACACTTCCTATTGTTGATTACAATTCTTTGACACCATTTTCATTCAATCTAGCAAATCCACTATCACTTAAATTTAGAGACTATGTTCTGGAAGAACAAAAAATGGTTCCTTTCATTGAATGGTTACCAATAGTTATGGTAGCAGGTAGTCAGAAGAAACAGGTAATTGTGTATTAGTCAACTCTCTTACCCATTAGATTTAGCTTGAATTTTCTTACTGTACTAGGGTTGATTGTATCTCCTTTTCTATTAATGAAATAAAGAGCGTCAAATGGACATTGAACAATACAAGCCCCACACTGAACACAATATTTTTGCCTAGGCATGGTAATTTTATTCTTCTCCGTATCCATCTTATAACAGTTTCTTGGACAAACATCAATACAGATTCCTGTTCCCCTGCATCTCTCAAAATCTATCCCTACATCAAACAGTTTGTCAGCATGAGAATCACTCTTGTATGTTGGAGTTGATCCTTTAAGTTCCATATTTGCTAATAGAACCAATAGGAACGAGACAATACACCACCTAAGTAAAATCCAAGAATAATCTTTTTGATAAACAATCACATACAATACTACGCCAATTGTTGCATAAATGAGATTGATAAGAACAACTATAAGATTACCAACTGTGAAAAAAGCCTTCTTCTTTTCAACTTCTTTTTGAAAGATTTTTTCAAATATTGGAAACGAAATTAGTGATAGCAAGTAAATGAAGAATATCTGTGCTAACATGAATGCTGCTTCAAGTTTAAACAATGGTCCCCATATTGGCATTACTACTATACTTGCAAGAAATGACCACATAATTGCCATCTCAATTCTTTGGATTAGTTTAAACTTCACTTCTTTCATCGGATCTGTTTTTTCAAAATTTGTTTCAAAAAACTCAGGTATATCTTTTAAATCAACTGGACCCCATAGAACCTTCCAACCGATCCTTTTTTGAATTTCTTTTGCTTCTACACCTGGTGCAGCTAGTTGTGGAAGAATAATTTTCTTGTGATTTACTTTATTTTCAATTCCACTCAACTTTATGACTGAAATTACAGAATGATCGTTAAAATGACCTCCTGTCGCAGCACACCAGACATTAATACCTTTGCTATTAGCAACCAGAAGATGATAATTCAGTCCTCTTGTAGCTTTTTTCAATCGCAAGATAGTTAAATGAAAATTACATGTTAAAAGGACCGGAGAATCTTCATCAGGCTTCCCAACTTTCTGATATCCTGTTTTAGCAGGAAAGGGAAACATTCTCATCAATGTCTCCAGAATGGTAATAAAGCCATAATAAATGTAGTAGAATAATCTCATTTCATATCCTTCCTAACAATTACTAATTCAACAAAATTATCTAGAAAATTCGATTTTCTAGATTGGATTTTTAAGCCAGTTTCTTCTATTTCTTTCTCAATATTTTTTAAAGCTCTGGAAGTGGTTTGGGTTAGAATGTACGTTAGAATAATAAGAGGTACCCGTAAAAACAAGTTTACAATTCTCTTTACAATTGATTTACTCCTAGTTTCATCAACTAAGAGAAATTTACCTTCAGTATGCAAAATCCGTTTAATTTGATGTAATGTATAAGAAATTTCATCATCACTTAGCTCTGAAAAACATAATCCACTAACAACTACTTCAAATGATTCATTTTCAAATCGATCTAATTCAGCAACTCCCATTTCTAGAAATTTTATCTTCTCTTCTACTTTGAGCTCTTCCGTTCTTTTTTCTGCAATTTCTAGCATTTCTGGATTGATGTCAATTCCTATTACTGTTGCACCTTTAATAACAGCTCTAAAAGATAACATTCCAGTTCCACAACCAATATCTAGAACATTATCATGTTTCTTTATGTTTTCAATTACCCTATCGTATGCTTTGTCAATTTTCCCTAAAGTTAGAATCTTTATACCTTTATCGTACCTATGGGGAGCAGATTCAAGAACTTTCATTAGAACATAACTCAAGATCGAAACCTAATATGTATTTGTCACTAAAATAAAAAATGTTTCTAATTACATCATAGAATTGAGTTAAAGACTACAACAATCTTTTATAGGAAATATCCTACATAAGAAATGAATACATTGAACACAGATGATCCACGAATTAAACAATCATATCTCTTCAAAAAGATGAGTGGTGACAGTGTTCAATGTTTAACATGCAGAAGAATGTGTGTTATTCAAGAGGGAGAAATAGGCAAATGTAAAACAAGAAGGAATTTTGAAGGAAAGTTGTATACTCTTCAATATGGGGATGTTTCTAGTTACAGTTTAAACCCAATTGAGAAAAAACCTGCATATCATTATTTTCCTGGTTCAACAGCTTTGACTTTAGGTTCATGGGGATGTAACTTTGAATGCGATTGGTGCTTGAATTGGGATATAACTAAAAATCCTCCTCCAGAAAAATATACAGATGCAAGTCTAATGACACCAGAAAAAGTTGCAGAGAATGCTTCTTTTAATCCATCAATTAATGGTGTTTGTTTCTCATTCAATGAGCCTACTCTTTCTCTAGAATTTGCTGTTGATGTATTCCAACTAGTCACAAATGATTATTACAAAATGATTGTTACCAATGGTTACATGACTGGTGAAGCTTTAGATTATCTCATCTCAGCTGGAATGACTGGGATGACTGTTAGTTTTAAAGGAACAGAAAATGTTGTGGATTGTTTGCTAGATATGAAGCTCAAATATGTTTGGGAAAATCTACAGATGGCTTATCAAAGAAGCATCCATATCGAACTCGTTTACTTATTAATTCCAACAATCAATGATGATGAGGAGTTTATTAGGGATTTCGCTCAAGATGTTATAAAGAATCTTTCTGTCAACACACCTGTTCATTTCATAAGATACTTTCCATCCTACTTAACAAGGATAGAAAAAACTTCAATCTCACAACTTCAAAAAGCTCACACCATTGCAAAAGATGAAGGGTTAAATTTCGTCTACTTGGGGAACATCCCTGGTCATCCCTTCCAAAGTACATATTGCCCCAATTGCTCTGAATTACTGATAAAGAGGAATATTTTTTCAGTTATCTTCAATTCTCTAACAGAAAAAGGTAGATGCCCTAAGTGTAATCAAGTTATTCCAATTTATCCTTACAAGCCTGTTTATTTGACTTAGTTTTCTAAATATAATTGTATCACTTAGACAACACTCAAATAATTTTCTTCTTTTTCTCTCTTATGGAACTTGCTGTTGAAGGTAGAGTGGCAATTTACTTTGATAAAGATTTAAATCTTAAATTTGTTAAGCATCCCCTACTGATTATTGAAGAAGATAGAATAGTAGAAATTGGTCCTTATGTTAGGATGAAACAGTACTTGTCTGGCCATGATGTGATTGGAGATAAAAATCAGCTTATTATTCCAGGTTTAATAAATTGCCACACACATATAGCTATGACAATTTTTCGAGGAATTGCAGATAATCTTCCTCTAAAAACTTGGTTAGAGGATCACATTTGGCCCTTAGAAGCTAAATTAACTGGTGAAGACGTTTATCAAGGTGCTCTACTTGGGAGTATGGAATCAATACTTAGTGGTGTCACAACAGTTAATTCAATGTATTGGTATCCAAAATTCGAAGCAAAAGCAATCACTGATATAGGTTTGAAAGGGATGGTCGCTGCACCTTTACTCACCGGTATAACTACCTTAGAAGAGGCTATTGAAATTGTTAAGGAACATCATAATACTATGGATGAAACTATACGTGTTTCCTTGGCTTTACATTCTCCTTATACTGTTAATATTGCTGATTTCAAAGCTGCTCATCAATTCATAGATGAATATAACTCTGAGAACACAGATATTCCTCAGGTGTACATTCATACTCACTTAGCTGAATCTGAAACTGAAATTGAAGATAGCAAGAGTTTCAACAACAAATTTGATGTTCCCTATCCAGATGTGAAAACACCAGTAGAATTTCTTGATAAAATTGGAGTTTTAGATGAGAATCTAATTGCAGCTCACTGTATTCATGTAAACGATAAAGACATTGAAACATTAAAAGAAAGAGGAACAAGAATCTCAATTAATCCACTTTCAAATGCTAAACTTGGAAATTACATGCCACCTATTCCCAAAATGATTCAATCAATAGACAGGATAGGCTTAGGTACTGATGGCCCCTCTAGTAACAATACATTGGATCTTTTTGATACAATTAGATTTCTAGCATTATACTACAAGGGACTTCAACATAATCCTGTTGTAATAAAAGCAGAGGAAGTATTGAAATTAGCTACTATTGGTGGAGCTAAAGCTCTTGGATGGGAAGGGATTGGAACTTTAGAGAAAGGTTCATTTGCAGATATTGTAACAATCAACCTCAGGAAACCACATTTAACACCTAACTTTGATGAAAATTATATTCTTAATCACTTCGCCTACTCAATGAAGGGAAATGATGTTACAAATGTAATAAGTAATGGAAAATTGATTGTGGAAAATTCCATTTTATTGAACCAAGATATTGATATGTCATTAGATGAAATTGAAAAAATTACTCATCGACTAGTTTCTGTGAAAGAATGAGTGTGATGAAAACTTATGATCACTACTCCAGCTAAAGTTACGAAAATTGAAATTCCTAGAAATGTTTGCTCTAGAACCGATAGCAAATTCCATTCTCCAAGAAGAATTCCTCCAAAGAATATTGGAAATATAGTCATGACTCCATTGTAAATTGACATGATACTAGAAACCTTCCCTTCTCTAAATGCGAATTGAAGACTTCCTGTAGACAGAAGAGCAGTTAATAAGAATCCAAAAACATACACTACAGCAATAACTATGTCTGTATTCCAATTTCCTTCTGAAGTCCATATTGTGACTCCTTTAATTACTATTGCCTGAAGACCAGCAATAATTCCAGCAAAAATTGCTATATCAAAAGGTCTTATTTTTCTTTTAAAAATCACAGGTACAAAGGTAAATGATATTGCAATAATAAGACTTCCAACTATCATAATTACACTTTGCCATGAATGAGAAACTGTTTTCCATTGACTCCAAGAAAGAGAAGACTCACCTAAGCTTGTTAGATATGAAGAAGCTGTTATTCCTCCAAGGATTAGAAGGAAACCAATGAGTTCAATTCTTCTAACTGTTTCTTTGAGATCTACATGAGCAAAAATAACCAAAACTATGATTCCAAAACCAGCTAAAGGTGCAATAGCACTTAGTGGAGCCCATAACAATGCTACATAGTAAAAACCTATACTTAGTATAGTTAGGAGTAATCCAAATAACCAAAGTTTATTCTTTAAAATCGATTTCAACATGGCTTTTGTAGTCTTTTTCATTTCCTCTGACATTTTGTTTATTGCTTTCTTCTCCAGAACAAAACCAATGTTATAAAGAGCAAAAGAAGCTAAACCAGAAAACACTGAAATGATGAAGAGGAAATTAACCATACTGGATTGATATTTCAACTCCTTTTTAGATTTTGCTTTGAAACCTCATTATTTGAAAAAAACTTAAAACCAAGTTAACTATCACAAATACTATGTCTGAGAAAGAACCTTTCATGGTATTAGCTCCTGGTTTCAGTAATTATTACAGGAAATACCCAGCTTATGAAGAAAGGTATGGGGAGGAGAATTTTGCACATACAACCAATTACAAAAGATATTCAATTGAAGATCATTTAGATGAAATGGAATCTGTTATTCCTGAAAATCGATCCTATATGATTGTTGGATATAGCATGGGTGGATGCAATTTAATAGAACTTCTAAGTCGTAAAGCTCTTCCTAATTGTAAAGGAGTTATTTTGGTTGGAGCAGCAAGAATATTAACACCACACTGGTTTCTCAATTTCCTATTCAAACTTCCTGTACCATTAATTTACTTCCTAGCTAGTATTATTGCTCTTCTCTTTCCATTCAACCTTATTGTTACTGGTTTCAACCTAAAGAAGGCTATCCCTGCATCCTTTGAGGGATTAGAGAGGTTAATTGAAAATGGTGCTAGCAAAATGAAAAAAGAGTACAATCAATGCGTTAGATTAGTTGGAAGAAATGTTGAAAATATTCTTGAAGAAAACAAAAACATTCCACTCCTTGTAATTCGACTTCAAAAAGATATGATGGTTGATGAAGAAGATCTAGCTACAGTCAAATCCTTCTTTAACAAATGGGATGAAGAAATTCTACCTGAACATATAATTCATCTAACCCATAAGTTAGATAGACTTTACATTGAGATTATAGATAGCAGAAAAGACTTCTTTGGCATATGATTTTCCTTTATATGTTTAAAAAACAACTTTTTAAAGGCATTTCCAATTGAAGCTTTGTGTATTCAGAAGAATTTCATGAGCGAATTTCCGATTTAAAAGCAGACAAAACTAGTGGGTCTGAAGAAATTGTTAGAAAAGCAATTCTACTCATAAAAAATGAGATACAGAAAGATCCTTCTAAGTATGGAAAGATAATGGATTTATCTGAGATGCTTCGTGAGGTAATAGAAATAAAGAAAGAAATGTCTGCACTTCGAAATGTTCTGATTTATTTTATCGATTTCTTTCAACATGGAGTTGCAGTTGAAGATTTAGCTGATAGAGTGATTCAAAAGATGGATGATCAAAGGGATCATTTGATTGAAAAACTATTACCTATAATTTCAAAGTGTAAAAACATTGTAACCATGTCAAGGTCTAGCACAATTTTCAGTGCTCTTAGAAAACTTAGCGAAATACAGGATAAAGAAAACCTTCCAGAACTTACAATATTTGAATCAAGACCAGCTTTAGAAGGAAAGAAATTAGCTTTAGAAGTAGTAAACCTAGGTTTCAAAGTAAACTACCTTGTTGATGCAGCTGTTGGTAGAGCGATAAAAGCTCTTAATCCTGATTTAGTGTTAATTGGTGCAGATACTATATTTCCAAATGGTAATGTTGTAAACAAAATTGGTTGTCATGCTTTGGCTATTTTTGCTTTTCAATGCAAGGTACCATTCTATGTTGTAAGTACAACACTCAAATTACTTCTGAAAACGATACCATTTACAATACAAAGCTATCCATCTAGCGAGGTTTGGGCTAAAGATAGACCAGCAGAAGTAAAAGTCTATAATCCTTATTTTGAGATAATTCCAGCTAGCTTAATTGCAGGTTTTGTAACAGAACATGGTTTCAGTACCAACATACCTGATGTAAAATTAGTACTAGAAAAAGAGTATATTAGAGAAATGTATGAATGAGAAGATTAGTTTGCTTCCCATTCAGTTTTTAACATTTGATCTTTATCTTCAGGAACAATAGGGTCAACATAGTAAGCAATTTTCCCTGCCCAACGTACTTCACCGGTTCGGTATATTGGGTTTGACCTAATATTCCTCAATGTTGATACAGGAATATTGTATTTGATACTCAGTGTTTTGAGTGATGCAAATGGATTGTCAAACTCACCAAAAAGACGTCTAATAAGACCCATTTTACTTTCATCAATAATTAAGCTTCCTTCTTCGTTAACTGTATAACCAAAAGGAGGGCGTGACATAACCTTCTTACTCTCTATCCTTCTCAACATTCCTTTGTAACGCTTTTCCCTATATTTCTCAAGTTCCATTTCACCAAATAGATCTTTTATTCTAGCAAAAGCTTTGTTATCTTCATCATCCAAACAAATGATGGAAATGTCTTTCTTTTTGAGCATGACTCTGATATAACCTAGAATATCAACATCCCTTGATAGTCTATCTCTTGACTGACTCCATAGCTCATCAAATTCATCATCTTCAACCATTTGCAAAATTTCTTTGAATCCATCTCTATATTCTGGATCGCTGTCTCCTGGAACATCTTCATCTCTAATGATTCTGACTATCTCCCTGTCTCCAGCTTGATAGATTTTCGCAGTGACATCATCTATTTGTGTTTCCAGACCTGATTCTTGATCAGCTGTTGAAGTTCTTACATAAATAATACAACGAATCATTTTAACCTTGTTAAGAAGGTCGCGACCTTATCTAAAAGGTCTGTAATACCGACAAAATATTTTTTTACCTTTCATCAAAAACTACTTGTTCTACTAGTCTCTTGTCTTGTTTCTTGGTAAGATATCTGTAGATGAAATGTTCGATATGTTCTATAGATTCAACATAGTCAAGAGGGAGTTCCACACCTGATTCTTTTAACTGTAGTAATTTTTGTCTTAGCAATCCCATAGTTAATGCAATAACCCTATTTCCTTCATATAATTCATTTGCTTTGAGTCTAATCAGAGCATAGGTTTTGAATAAGTTTGAATATTCGCGACTTAGTTTAGTAAAGACTTCTTCATCATCTTTTCTTTTAGAATTAAGATCGTCCATATTCCAATCACTAAGTTCTTCTGGAATTAGTTCTAGGTAATAAAGATAATATGCTAAATCACTAGCAAGAAGCTCTTCATCGTCACAAGGAATCTTATCTTTGAATTTGACAGTGAATTGTGTTGTACCTATTTTCATCAAGCATTCCTCTCTTCATATTCTTTAACTACTTTCTCAATTCCAATCAGTTTGTTGTAGTCTTGTTTATATTCCTCAATAGCATCTTCTAAAATCTCTACATGTTCAGTAATTTTTACTAGATCTACTTTTCTCTCTTTTAATCTGAAGACAAATTCTGCATATTTCATAATATCTAGAAAAAATGTTCTGAATGGTAAATCTGGATTAAGCTCTTGATTCTTTTTCCAGGCAAGAAAAATCACATGCATAGCAGATTGATAACGAGCTAACAGTTCTTTTTCAGGAATATTATTTTTTTGAGAATAGTTCTTTATACGCCTACTTTGAGTAATATTGAAAGTAAGCTGTTTAATCTGTTTCATTGCCTTCAACTGAACCAATCAACCAAAATAGATAAAGATTTAGTTAGTTTGAAAGGATTTTAGGAATAAGCCTGCATTGCTAAATAATTGAAGATAATAGTTAAGGGAAGTTCATAACACCTTGCATCAAGATTAGAAGTTTCGTAAAAAACAATCTCACGATCAATAATAGAAGAAAAAACTATTCTCTCTGCAACATCCTTTCCTAAATATATACCTCTATCTCTAAGATCAGATTTGTTGATGAAAACTAGTACAGGAATTTGTCTATTTTTTCTGTATTCTTCCATTTGAACCATTTCCAAATAATGGAGAATTTTCTCCATAGAAGAAATATTTGTACCATCAGCCATAATGATAACTAAATCAGAGCCTTTTAAGGCAATTTCTTGCATGAAATTAAACCTTTCTTGCCCAGCTGGATCAGATAAAACTACCTGAAAAGCTGAATCAATGGATTCAAAATCAATAGTTTCTCTATCCTCAAACTTTTTGATTAATACCTTGTTGAATCTTGTTAGAACTATAACTGAGTTAACTACATTAAGAGAAATTGTTGTAGTACTTGAAGTAAAATTGTTGTATTTTAGAGGTGTGAAATCTAAGTTACTCTGAACTTCTTTGAATACTCTACGAGCAACATCATTCTTCTCTATATTCCCAAACAGAGCTTCCAAGAATGTAGTTTTTCCTGAACCAGTAGTTCCTAATATTGTCACCTTTTTCATAACTAATGGTTCAAGCATATTCAACTTTTATCCCCTAGATATTGTAGAGTATTCTCTCACAATATTATGTAGGTGGAATATTTAAGAAAACTGATAGTACTAGCGTAAGAAGAATTTCATTCAACAAAGTAGATTGATTGTCTAGCATCTCTCAAGTGAGGTCTTTGATTAATCACACCTTTTTCCTTGAGTATAGAAAGTGCATTACGAACTGTTCTATTTGGTAATCCTGTGCTCTCAATTAAGTCCTTTTGAGTCATTTCCCCTTCTGTTAAAAGCAATTTAAAGATGTATTTTGCTGAAGGAGGGACACGCTCCAAAGTTCGAAGATCCAATTCAACTAGTCTGTTTCTCAATTTAGCAAGTATGTTTTTCTTTGCTTGGAATCTAATAATTCTAGCTGTAGAAGCTGATTTTCTAACTAATATTTCTTCATCAATCCCTATCCTCATTTGTCCATCAATAATAGCTTCAAGAGGTGATCTAGAGCGCAAATTCACCAATTTAATTTCCGAATCAATTGGAACAACTAATGGAATGTGTTCTTTATTTAGAGGGTTAACTGGAACAATTATCAGCACATCTGGATTTCCAAATGCAATCGGTCCCCCACTAGATAGAGCATAACCTGTGCTTCCCAAAGATGTTGATACAATAAGACCATCTGCTCTTCCTCGATAGAGTTGATTCTTATCAATAATCAAAGTATAGTTCATTAGTAGTGCAGAATCTTTTGGAAAAATTGCGATTTCATTTAAAGCTGGAATTGGAATATTGTTTCCTGAATCTTGGAAGACTACTCTATGATAATTGTCAACATCATATTTCCGATTAAGTATACTAGCTAAAGTATAACTCATGTTAATCGGACTTATTTCAGTGAAAAAACTCACACTTTCAGATGATGCAGCTACCACTGGAATCGAAGATCTTGATAGAAAGATTGCTCTAAGAAATGTTCCAGTATCACCTACAGAAATAATGCAGTTAGCTTTTTGATTAGAAAAATCATTCATCAGATTTTCCCAGTTTTCTTCATTCAGAATCTCATCTTCAAATTCGATAATTTCTACTTCTGCATCTAATTCTACCAGTGTATCCTTTATAGTATTTGCAAATTTTTTTGAGAGGGATTCATTTGCAATATATAGAGCTATTATCATTATTCCATCAACATATACTTAGCTTAATAATAATATCTCATATTTATTTATAGTTTTACCATAGAAAACAGTGAAAATGAAGAATTTCTCCTACATATGAATTTTACATATCGTATTTAGAGACATCCAAACTTACTTCCTTTGTCGTTTTCTCCGAAAAGAATAGGCAATTTTTGCTTATAGTATACTAGCAAATGTCTTAAGAGTCAATTTTTCAAAGGTTTTAAGGTTTATAGTGTAAATCATTGTTCAATTTTGTCCTTAAACGAACAGTCTTTAAATGCGATTCTTAAAAGAGTAGTCCGGTTGAGATGGTAGTTGTAGAAGAAACTCCTGAAATACGAAGAGAGGAGTTCGGTTTACTAGAGGAAGAAGTTGAGAGATTATATGTTAAATTGAATCCTCTAGGCTGGACTAGAAGTGCCTGTGAATCAATTGCTCCATTTACTTACAGGATTAACCAATTAAAGAAGGAGAAAGGATTCAAGATCTTAGCACATTCTTATCAAACAGCAGATATAGTTTTCGGAATTGCTGATATTGTAGGTGATTCGTTAGCTCTTGCTAAAAAAGCAACTGAAATTCCAGAAAAACGAATCTTGTTCTGTGGTGTTGATTTTATGGCTGAGTCTGTAAAGATACTCAATCCAGAAAAGTTAGTTCTTGTTCCAGCAAGAGGGAGAGATTGTACTTTAGCAGATTCAATTACCGGAGAAGATGTCAAGAAACTAAAGGATGAAAATCCTGGTGCTCCAGTTGTATGCTATGTAAACACTAATGCAGATGTTAAAGCTGAATCAGATATTTGTTGTACATCAGCAAATGCTCGCAGAATCATTGAAAGCTTAGAAGAGGATACAATTATCTTTATCCCTGATGAAAATATGGGACACAATCTAGCAAAATTGACAGGAAAGAACATTATCACATGGCATGGTTTTTGTAGAACTCATCACGCACTCACTATGAAAAGATTAGAAAGACTTATTCAAGATAAAGAAACTAAAACTTTTGCTCATTTTGAATGCAGACCAGAAATCATAGAAACTGTTGATTATGCCGGTGGAACTGGTGACATGCATCGTTATGCTGCCAAAGCTTCTAAGGGTGATAAAGTATTGTTTCTAACTGAACAAGGTTTCATAGATCGTATGAAAATTGAATTTCCTGATGTTCAGTTTGAAGATAGTAAAATGATCTGTATAAGTATGAAAAGAAATGATCTTTTTGCTACCTGGAAAGCTCTGGAAAAACCTACTGATGATAATGTTATCGAACTAGATGAAGAAATTCGTAAAAAGGCTTTTAGAGCAGTAAACAATATGCTAAAATATTAAGAAGAGAGTCAAAAACAGATGATCCCCTTAGTTTTAGTTGATGAAGACATTAAAAAATGGATTGAGGAAGATATTCCTTATTGGGATGTAACAACATCTTTGTTGCCAAGTAAAAAGGCTGAAGGTAAAATCTATACTAAACAAGCAGGTATTGTTGCAGGTCTCCTTTTTGTTAAACGCATTTTTGAATTCTTAGGTGCAGAGTGTGAAATACTAGTAAATGAAGGAGAAAGTGTCTCACCGAAAACAGCTGTTGCAATTGTTAAAGGAGATATACTCAGTCTTCTACAAGCTGAAAGAGTTTCTCTTAATATACTTGGAAGACTTTCAGGAATTGCAACTCAAACTTCTAAGATGGCTGAAATTGCTCAAAAAACCAATCCAAGTCTTAGAATTTGTGCTACTAGAAAAGTAGTTCCTGGTTTGGGTAAATACGATAAATATGCTGTAGTTATTGGAGGAGGGGATACTCACAGATTTAATTTATCGGACAATGTTCTTTTGAAAGAAAACCATCTTAGAAGCTTTAGATCGTTAACAGAAGCTATTCAAAAAGCTAAAAGTGAGACAAGCTTTAGCAAAAAGATTGAAGTTGAAGTTCAAAATGAAGATCAAGCTTTGGAAGCAGCAAATGCTGGGGCAGATATAATTATGTTAGATAATTTTTCACCCGAACTAGCAAGGAAAACAATTCCTAAGGTTAAGTCAATCAAAAACGACTCATTAATTGAACTATCAGGTAATATAAATCTTGAAAATCTCAGTTCATATGCTTTAGAAGGCGTAGACCTAATATCTTCTGGAGCATTAACCCATTCAGTTACCAATTTTGACTATACAATGTTAATAGAATAGAAAAAAAGGGAAATTAAAGAGGTAAGAAATTATCTCCTTCTTTTATTGATTTAATGAATACTACAACCAGATTAATGATATTTTTTATATCATCTAGGCTTATAACTTCAGAAGCTGTATGCATGTATCTGTTAGGAATCCCTAATAGACCAGTTGCAGCTCCTGATAATTGGATAGCATTTGCATCTGTTCCAGTTCCCCTATTTGCTGCATGTTTCTGATAAGGTATATCTGTTTCTTCAGCTAGTTTAAAGAACTTTTTAACAACTACTGGGTTGAAATTTGGTCCCATTGAAATAATAGGTCCTCCTCCAAGTTTTGTATCTCCAACCATCTTTTTCTCGATTTCTGGAGCATCTGCAGCAAAACCTACATCAAATGCAATACCTACATCTGGTTTGATCTTTTCAGCTGCTACATGAGCACCTCTAAGACCAATTTCTTCCTGTACTGTAGATACACCATATACTCCAGCATAGAAGCTTTTATCCTTCGCTAGTTCTTTCATTATTTCTGCAACAATAAAAGAACCTATAGCATCATCAAAACCTGAGGATACTGCGAAGTTATTATCACCTAATCTCTGATATCCATAGTCCCAAACGGCAAAGTCTCCAACATCTACTTTAGTTAGAGCTTCCTCCTTATCCTTAGCACCAATGTCTATGAAAAGTTTCTCCATTTCTGGAGCTTTTTTCCTTTCATCTGGTTTCATTAAATGGATTGCTTTTTTTCCTAAAACACCAAGAAATTCTCCTTTTTCAGAAATAACTCTAACTCTTTTTCCTGGGATTGTTGAAGTATCAAATCCACCCAAGGGCTGTATCCACAGATACCCATTATCATCTATGTGGGAGATTTGGAAACCTATCTGGTCAATATGACCGGCCAGCATAATTTTGAAAGGACTTTCTGGATTTATTATAGCATACAAGTTACCTACATTATCCACCTTTACTTTATCAACATCATTCTCTAAGTATTCTTTCATAACAACTTGAGCTGGGAATTCATACCCTGTAGCTCGTGGTGTTGTTACTAGTTTTTCTAAGAATTCTTCATTTATTTCGTAACTCATGGCTTACACCTTCAGTTTTTCTTTTCTAATTAATTTTTAAATATTTACTTATGAAATCACATTCTTTATCTAAATTTGATAAATCATCATTCATCCAAAAAGTTAAGAAACCTTTTGATTTTTCCAACTTATGTCAGATACTGAAGACAATGAGGCTGAAGACATTCAATCTACTGAAGTTGAGATCAAATTATCAAAAACAGGAAAATATATAGCTTTAGCAGCAATTTCTATACTGTGGGCAGTCTCTGCAGGTTTGGGAATCAGAGATTTATGGATAGGGAAAGGGATTATTGAAACACCTTGGGTTATTTTTAGCATTGTTCTGACAGCTGTGATAATTTTTCTTGTTGTCATACCTTTATTTAGAAGTTTAAGAGAAGACGTAAGAGACTACAATAAACGACAGGAAGAGAAGAATGAGGAAGAAAAAGAAGAACTCAAGGAATAGTTTTCTTATTCGTAATCTCTTATACTGAAGATGATTTTTGCTCCTTGTGAATAATCTCCCTCTATTCTATCTTCTAGTCGTATACTACCTTCATATGCTTTGACAATTCGATAGATAAACATCATTCCTAGCCCCCGTATTCTCTGTCCTGTTTCAAAACTGCTAAGAATTTGTTCTTTTCTTTCGTCAGAGATTCCTTTTCCATTATCTTCAATAGAAATCTCCCAGAAATTCTTTTGGTTTTTCTTTGTTCTTGTAGCTGCTATCTTGAAGTCTATCTGATGATTTTTTGCAGAATGGATAGAATTTTCAAAAATATTTGTAAAAACATCTTCAATGAATTCATTTGCAGTAATCTCTATTTTAGAATCGAAGTCTCGAACAATAGTTATAATATAATCAGGATAAGTTTTTTCTATTGTTGTAATCGCACTATCAATATAAGATCCTAGAGTTCTTTGAATGAAAGGTTCAGAGAATTTTTCCAGACCACTTAGTTTTCTTATTCTATCCTTAACTTCATCTGCTCTCTTCAAGACTCGTATAGATTGATCAATGTGTTTCAGATTTTCTTTAGAATCAAGACCATTCATTTTTGCTAGTTCTAAGTATCCAAGTATTGCTTGATGATAATTACTCAAATCGTGAGTGAACAAGTCCATTGCAAGCTCAGCCAAATGAGCTGACTCTCTCTCTTTTCTAATTGATTCATCAAGTTTGAGAGCCATTTCCTCAAAAGCAAAATACACTTCACTTACTTCATTAAGCCGACGTTTTTCTGAAACATCAAAACTTACACTGAAATCTCCATCCGAAATGGCTTTCATTCCGTTAAGTAGTGTTACAGCATAATTTGTGAACTTAACAGCAAAGAATAATGATACTGTTCCAACAAAACCAATAATTGATATAGAAACAATTATTAGCACAACTTCTAAGGATCTCATATTTTTCAGGAGTGTATCTAAAATTGGATCAAAGTCTTCCATTACTAAGTCAAAAGGTGAAAAATGTAACATGAACCAGGGTATTGAGTAAATTGGCTGATACAATAACAAATAAAGAGTCTCATTGTGTGTAAATATTCTATATCCTGTTTGGAAATTTATTACATCATTTACACATTCTTGAAGATCAGGATTCTCATAATCTTCCATGTTTTCAGTTGGGAATTCTTCTTTTGGTTTTCTTGAAACATTCGCTGCATATTGTGGAGATAATAGTATTTCCTTGTCTACATTTATTATCAATGAATAATCATCATCAGTTATTCTTAGCTCTAGTGTATTCATCAAGTAATCGAGGTTAAGGTCTAAGACCCAAAATCCTTGAAAATCACTTGTTTCATTGTAAACTGCTTGTCCAAGAGAGATGAAGATATTTTGATGTACATAGTCAACACCAAGATCTGAAAAATGACTTTCTAATCCTTTATTTGTAGATGCATCTTCGGCAGCATGTAATTCACTATACCAAGGTCTTCTAGTCCAATCGAAGTCAGCAGATAGTCCTAAAGGAGATGAATTTCCATAATCAGGAAACCATGGAAAAATAAGAATATAATTTGGAGTTGCAAAGTAAACCCACTGTAAAACTGGATTCAATAGAGGGAGCATCATATCATACATATCTTTTGGTCTGGTATCGATGAAACCAGAAGCTGTACCGTTTAAGTTTCCTCTAATTAGCCCATTATATTGTCCAAACAAAGTTCCATTAATACATCCCTCAATTCGGGATTTTAGACCGCTAGAAACTATTGAACAATTAGTATCTGTATAAGGTTCTTTTATCAAGAAAAATGTATCTAGATAATCTACATCAAGTAATGTTAGTTCCTCCTCTAACTCCAAGGGAAAGGTGTAATTATCTTGATTCCATAGATTCAGAAATTGATTATTGAAGGAGTTTGAATAATCGTTAATATAGTATTCAGTTATGTTGATGGTTAGAACTTCATCACCTCTATGTGCATAAATTAGCACTGAACTTTGGTTAGAGAGTTCACCTTCAAAAGAAGCGTTTACTTGTAAATAGAATTCACCAGACACATTAAGTTGAGAATCAACATCACCGTATAGAGAACTTCCAGTAGTTTCAAAATCATTTATCCCATTGTTATCATAGTCATAAAAGCCTAGATTGTCTTCTCTATCTACTTCCATCTCTAGTGATGCATTTACATAAACATACTCGTCTGTATCATTGAACATGATCGAACTATGCTCATATATGTTGTTAGCTTCATTAGAAAAAAGTTGATTTCTAATTGTCATAACAGTGTTATTTAATTCTAATTTCAGTCCTCCTACGAGATGATCGAACGACTGAACAAACTGGTAAGTAGAAACATTCATACTTTGTATTTTGGCCTGCAAATATTCTTCTGAGGCTTCTTGTGATATATTCTTTATCCTTAATTCCATTACCAAAATGATGGTTCCATTTATCAAAAACATCAAAATGAAGAGAACCAAAACAATGTATATGGTCAACCTCCTTGCCAAACGCATTCTCTTAGACATTAATTGACTCTTTCTGTGATGTATTTTGAATTTTTGCTAACATTTTAAATACTTCACTTTGGATTTACTGTCAAAATAGCATCTTTTGAACTAACAACAAAACCAGAAATATCTTTTCCATTATTTATTTCTTCAATAATCCATCTAAGGTGGTGAAAGAAAACTTCATCTTGGAGAAGAAGGCATTTTTCGAATTCTATCAAGAACCATTTATTATTACAATCTGTTCTTGTAGAAGAGATATTTCCCCACAAATCCTTATGTCCCATACTTTCTGGATTACCATAAACTATTGGAAAAGAGGAACATCTAGATCTCACTCTGAAGTCTTCATTAGAACATCCTGTATATTTGTCTAAAAAACCACACTCGAAACAACATTCTCCACAATCTTTACATAAAGAAAAATAGAGATGTATTTGGGAAATTTGTGACATTTTCACTCATTTTGTTGTTGTTTTGCTTTGTAAATTTCGTATTGTTCCTTCATATCTTCAACATCATGAGATAGGACAGTTCCAAATTGTTCTAGAACCTTTAATACTTCTGCAGGATCGTCAGCATGCCAATGAACTTTGAGCATCCCTCTCATTCCTGTTATTGCTAAACTATCACCTGTGCAATTACTAACAATATTCTCTTTTACTTTCGCTGAGAATTCCTTCAGATTTTCTTTAGTTATTTCTTTGTTCTGAATAACAGTTACAATATCGTATCTAAAGTTAACAGCTTCATCATGTGGAACATTAACCATAATAACACCAAATGTATTTGATAATTTCAAATAGAAAGGATGTATAATAATCTTACTTATTCCAACACTAAAAAGGGGACTTTTTCCATTTCTTCCTCTTTGAGAATACTAATGCTACTAGTATTATCCCCCCAAGAGCAGATACAATATTTGCTGCATCAACTGTCGAAACAGCTGTTACAGATACTATAGCTGGTCTATCTCCAGATCTGTTATCCACTATAACATAATATGCTTCTTGATAATTTGATGTAGTACGTACGTTATATAGTGTGGTAGTTAGAGTTTCAGTTCCATTATATGTATTGGTTTCTTCACCTATAGAAATTGATTCAACAGTATAATTAAATGCAGGTCCAAGATACCCATCTATAGTAATTTTTGTTCCCTCTGTGATATTTGCTTCCCCAAATAAAGCAATAACAAAACCATCAGGAGTTGCAGGGAAACCATCATTCCAATCGAGAAAAGTTTGATTATTAAATACGAATATATTGATTGGTCCTCCTTGATGAACCTCAACTGTTAGTTGGATAAATTGATTATCTTTTGTTACAAAGAATTCTCTGCTACTTGATGCACCTGTATTAACATTATAGTCCCATTCGAATTTCTCAGCTTTAACTGATGTAACAGATGCTAGTACTATTACAATAAGAACTAGTGCAACCAGAGAAGAGTTCTTTTTCATGATAAATAGTTCTTTACTTGTCTTAAAAGATTTTTGTTAATTTTTCAACGTTAGTCAAAATTTCGAAATATTTAATAGTCCTCTTCAAATCCGTTATCGAATAGTGAGGTCCTATGAAGAAAATCTATATCATAGAAGATGAGAAAGATATAAGCAATTTGTATAGATTACTTTTTGAGAGAGAGGGTATAGAAATTGAAGATATTGTCTCTAGTGGTCGAGTTGCATTAGAGAAAATTGAACAATTAAAAGAAAAAATTGAGGATATTGTTTTTCTAATTGATAACCGAATACCTGAAAAAACTGGATTAGAAGTTGCGAAAAGACTAATAGAGATTTCACCAACCCTCAAAAAACAAATTATTATAGCTACAGCAGATGATACAATTTCTAGAGATCAAGTTGCAGATTTAGGAATCCCATATTTTCTAAGAAAACCTTTCAGTTTGGATGATTTACTAGCAACTATTGATACAATTGAAAATGAGAAAGAGTAGTGTAACTTTCTCAATTCAGATGAAAGTTGCAGTAGTGTTATCTTGTTTCTTAGTTTGTTCAGGAAGAGTTATTTCTCCAAAACGTGATTCATAAGCATTGATTTGTTCTTCAACAACTTTTTGAAGAATCTTAAGTTGTTGTGGAGAGAAACTCACCTCAGAAACTATTTCTTTAATTATTGTACGTGGAATTAGAGCATTTGGACCTATACTAGGTTCTGTTGCATATTCTGCTTGATCTTTGAAAATTATCATTTTAAAACCCGATATGGAATGCACCATTTGAATGCTTTCAGCATAGAAGTTTGGAACATCTTCTCTTCTCTCTACTTTGATAGGTATATTTCTACTCATTATTATCAATCTAAAACGAGTGAAATAAAATAAAAACATATTGTTCATGAAAGATTTCAACACCTCAAACAAAAGTTTATGAATTAAGATTCTCATCCAAAGATGATGGTTAGCTTTGCAGTAGGAGTTGTAATGTCGATTGCAGCTGCTTTTTCTTGGGGATCATCTATGGTCATTTTCAAAGTAGGTGTAAAAAACACTAGCCCATTAGCAGCAACATATATCAAAGGATTATTTGCAATTCCTGTTCTGCTTATCATTGGATTCGCAATTGATGGAACAAATTCATATACTAAAATTACATCAGGATTAAATCTTCTCTGGTTATTTTTAGGAGTTTTAACTCTAACCTTAGGTGATTTTCTTTCACTGAGTGCTTTGAAGAAAATTGATGTCTCAATAGCTCAACCTATAACTTCAATCTATCCCATTTTCACCACTTTAACACTTTTAATAGCTAGAATCGAAAATATAACTTGGTTCATTATTGGGGGAACTCTTCTCATCTCATCTGGTGTAATTATGATATCCTATTTCTCAAGACGCGATAGCAGAAATAGTTTGAGATCTATTGAGAATACCATGGATGTGAAAGAATATGAACAGAAAAAGAAAGTTCTTCCTGTTGGTATCTCATTATCAATTGTTGCAGCTATTTTTTGGGGAACAGCTATAGTTTTCAACAGAATAATACTTGAGGATTTAACAATAGAAGTTATTCCATTAATGGCTCTTAGGAATGGATTGATGGTAGTGCTTGTTGCTATTTTTGCATTAACAAGATTCTTAGTTAATAAAGAGAAATTCAGAGATAAAACATTTGCTCCAAGAAAAGAAGCTTTGATATTGATGGCTGGAGGAGCTGTATCTTGGATTGGAGGTGGGGCTGTATTCTTCACAGCTGTTCAACTACTTCAATCTGCAGGAATAACAACGCCAATATCTTCAATTTCACCTTTGTTCGTTATGATTTTAGGTGGAATTTTTCTGAAGGAAAAAATATCGATACCTCAGATTCTCGGAGTTTTAATAATTATTGCAGGATCAATTGTTTTAGCAATACCGGAAATGCTTTCGTGAGTGTTAAAATAATAGAAATAAAGAGAATTAAAGGTTTGTGAATTCTATTCTCTTTCTCTAACAATAAAAGCTTTAACTACTTGTAAAATTGCAATTACTGCTATTATGTATCCCCAAAAAGCATAAACAGACCAATAGGGAGAAATACCAAAATTCAATGCAACGTTTAAACCTATAGCATCAGCAAAATCAAAAACCGATAGAGCTAGAAATAAACCAAACACTGCTTGAAACAATGAGATTATTCGATACCCAGCCATGTTTAGAATTGGTTAAATAAAATATAAAAACCTTTGTTTATTTTTTAGAAACAAGCTTAGAGGACTTTCAGATAATCTATGTACTTAATCACTTTTTTCAAGAATCTTATACTTCTTTGCTAGCTTTTCTGCTAAAGCTTCTTCTTCTAAAGCATGTTTTTCATCCTTAGTAAGTTCTTCTGGTAACCAAGAAGGTAACGGAATTTCCTTTTGTTCATAATAAACCCTAACTGCTCTTCTCAAAGCCCCTACTGCTAAAGAACCACAATGTGTTTTCACAGAAGGTAATCCTCCTAGAGCTTCAGAAATCTCAGCCCAACTAATATTCCAGGCTTCTTCAAGAGATTTATTTTCTATCATAATTGTAAGTTGACTTGCAGCTGCAATATTTGAAGCACAACCATAGCTTTCAAAACTAGACTTAGTAATGAGGCCTTTGGGTTCATCTAATTTTAGATAAAAAGCAATCATATCTCCACATGCAGGACTACCTGCTGATGCATAAACTGTTGCATCTTCCATTCGTCCTAGATTTTGTGGATTTTGAAATAATTCAAGAACACGTGGTGCGTAAGGTAAAGGTATTCTACTCGACATTTTTAATCTCCTCTAAAGTTCAATTCCTCCAGTTATAGATCTAATTCTTTTAATGACTTTTGGCATTCTTTCAAGAACATAATCAACTTGCTCTTCAGTATTCAGTCGATTCAACTTCATGAGCAAACTGCCGTGTGCTTCTTCAGGCTTTCTCCCGATAGCTGTAAGTATATGACTTGGCATTAATACTCTCGAAGTGCAAGCAGAGCCGCTAGAAACGTAGATTCCGTTCATACTACATTCAACAGTTAATGCTTCTCCTTCACAACCCATATAGCTTATATTAACATTGTCTGGTGCTCTTCTATCTCCTGAAGGTCCATTAATTTCAGTTCTTTCGATACTTGTTTGGAGACCATATAATAATTTGTCTCTAAGTTTCTTTGTCTGATTGTTAATCTCATCAAATTTTTCAAACTGTATCTCAACTGCTTTTGCAAAACCTGCTAGAAGTGCTGGATTTTCTACATCTGGAGCAAGAACTTCAACGCTTAGTTGTCCTTCATATATTGCTTTAAGTTTAGTTCCTTTTTTGATATAGAGTCCTGCAATACCTTTTGGACCTAGAATTCTGTTACTATTGAATGTGGCTAAATCAACTTCAACCTTATTATAATCTAATGGTATTCTACCAAAAGCTGAGGTTGCATCTGTATGGAAGAATATACTTTCATCTTTATCTTTGACAATCTCTAAAGCTTCTCTTACAGGTTGAATAGTTCCGATTTCATGATTTATTGTCTGTAAACTTACTAGCAGAGTATCACTATCTATCTTTTCTTGGAGAATATCAAGGTTAACAGTACCATCATTAGAAACTGGGATTATTTCAACTTGATATTGGTCATTAAACATTGCTTTTGCTGTGTGAATAACACTAAGATGTTCTACTTCTGAAACAATAATCTTTTTTCTTTTCTTATTCATTTTTGCAAGTCCTCTAACTGCAAGATTATTTGATTCTGAGAAACTGTGTGTTAGAGCTAAAGCTTGAGGATCAACGTTTAGTGGTTTTGCAATCTTGGTTTTTGCTTTCATGTAAAAGTCTAGAGTTTCCCATCCCATATGATGTGTTATTGCAGGATTCCCGAAAGTCCTTTCTAGATAAAAAGGTTTCATCTCCTTGTAGACTTCTTTATCAACAACAGAACCATTTTCCCAATCAAGATAGACTTCCTTCTCAGGGGTTCCATGTTGTTTCAACAATCCTTCTATGTTTGACATTAGTTTTACTCCAGTATTTGCGCGAGAAATTGCTCAATGTTTTCTACTCCAACAAGCATTAGTTTTCCTGTTCTGTAGAATGATACTCTGTTATTCTCAAATTGAAACTTCTCAACCATGTTACCAATTTTTTGTATCAGTTTTCCATTCTTTGAAAGTTTCTCATGGACTTCATCAATTGCATCCCATTTTAGCATTACAACGTAACTATTGTCCTTTTTGCAACTCTCAACTATTGAATCTACATATTTCTGATACAACTAAATAGCACCTTGCTACAATTCTAAAAAAAGTATCGCACTTATTTAATCTTTGTTTTCATCAATTTTTTTTTCGTTTTCAAGTAACAATTTTTTACAATCCAAACAGAGTGTATTTGGTTTGTAATTTGCTTCTTCTATGTTCTTTGAATATTGCATAACACAATTCTCTTTGCAGTGTCCTAAACCAAGAATATGACCACATTCATGGATGCTCTCTTTGATTTTCATCTTCATTGTTTCTAATCTATGAAAAGAGACTATAGCTCCGAAATATTGAGAGGCTAATCCAAATACAAAATTTCGACCAGGTACATATAGATCTTTATCAACTAACCAAAGGAAGTATGTTAATTTCTCTTTGTCAATTAATGAGTTCAATAATTTTTGACCATCATATTGATTTCGTCCTTTATCAAATGTGTTCTTCAGAAGAGGTTTTGAAATAATACTCACGAAATTTATGTTAAACACATCTTTCAGAGCTTTTATTATTTGATCAACAATATCATATTGAATTGTTGGATCATAGAAGATAGTAAGACTGAATGACATATTAAATAACCAAATCTTTCTTAGTTGTTATATTAGTTTTGTAAGGATTTTCAATCTCATATTTGCTCAGCAAATCCTCTGATATCCCATTTTCTTTTGCAATACTTCCATACATCTTTGCTGATTCTCTTACTTCTCGTTTTTTAGTTTTATAATCAATTCCAATCAAACCGAATCTAGGTTCAAATCCCTCTGCCCATTCCCAGTTATCAAGTGAAGACCAATAAAAGAATCCTTTGACGTTTGCACCTTCTGAGATTGCTTTGTGGACTTCTACCAAATGAGCTACGATGAATTTTTGTCTCTGTTCATCTTGAAGTGTAGCTATTCCATTCTCAGTAATGTATATAGGTCCTTTGAATTCTTTTTTTACTCTCATAATATCCTCATAAAGACCCTTTGGGTATATCCCCCAACCCATTTGAGTAGTTTCTGATTGCTCTGGTAATTTAAAATCAGTTTCAAGAGGAATACCAAATTTAAACTTGAAAAATACAGGATCATAATAATTCAAGCCAAAGAAGTCAGAAGAATCCTTAATCATTTTGTGGTGCGAAAATGGAACAAAAGGAAGCTTACCTTTATTTAATGCATTAAACATAACTTGATTGTATGCAAAATCCATAGCTGAAACAATCCATTTTTTCCATAACCGACTATGGTATTTTTGATAAAAATAAGGCATGGTTTTGACTATACCAACTTGACTTCTTGGATTGTATTCCTTGATTTTCCTATATGCAATAGCATGAGCTCTTATCATATTCCTATATACTTTTGCAAAAGCAGTGATGGATTTCTTTCTTGGAGGAAAATCTCCATACAAATAACCAAGTAAAGGAACTACTCCAGGTTCATTAATTGTATTCCAAAAATCTACTTCTGGAAAATTCTTTGCCAAAACCTCACAATAATGTTGAAAGTATTCCAGATTCTTAGTTTTCAGAAATCCTCCTTTTCTTTCTAACCAAATTGGAATTGTAAAATGAAAGATATTAATGAATCCAGTCAGATTATTTTTTCTCAATGATTCTATAACTTTGTGATAATGTTCTAACTCATCTTCATTTACTACGTTCTCCTCTGGAACTATTCTACTCCATTCAATTCCAGTTCTAAGAGCATTCTGATTTAGTTCTCTTAGAAGCTTAAAATCAGATTCGAATAAGTTGTAATGGTCAGAAGATTCACCACATCTATCTCCATTTTTGATAACGCCAGGAATCTGTTCAAATTCGTACCAATCATTGTTATAGTTATTTCCTTCAACTTGATATGCTGATTGAGCTGAACCCCACAGAAACTCATCTGGAAACCTGAATCTTTCACTCATGAAACTGATATTATTCTAAAATGTATTTAAATGTGTAGCAGAACTAAACTTTAAAAAATTGAATTACTCTTCTAAATTCAATGTCTCAAGATAACTGGAATATTTTAATGGTTGTTCTAAGCACAGTTGCTCCTGATGTGAGAGTTGAAAAAGAAGCAAGATATTTAGCAAGTAAAGGTCACAAAGTTACTGTTATTGGAACTAATCCTACAAGTGAATTAGACAATGAAGAAGAAAGAGATGGATACACTATTCTTAGAGTACCAAGTACTAAGAGATTATTCTTCAAGTATTTTGAATTCTGGAAAAATGTGAAGAAATTAGTAGGAAAAAAACAGTATGATATTATCCATCTTCATGATCTTAATGTTCTTCCTCTTACAACAAGACTGAGAAAAAACACAAAGATAACCATCTATGATAGCCATGAAAATTTTCCTGAACAGATGTCTGAAACATTCGGTTTTTTAGGTCTGTGGGGATATACTTGGGTTGAAAGATATTATATCAAAAGAGTCAGTGGGATTGTAACAGCAGGTATAACCTACTCTGAAAATCTAAAAAGAAAATACAAAGCAGAAAGCTCATGGATAGCTAATTACCCATCTAGAACAGATGTTGAAGCTGCACACAAAAAAGATATTCCAAAGGAATATGTCTCAGATAAAAAATTTAGGGTTGTGCATTTTGGTGTTATGTACCATAACCTCGGATACGATAAGACTGTAGAAGCGGCTAAAATATTAAGTAATAAATTCAAGTCATCAGAACTTGAATTCCTCATTATGGGAAAAGGAGCATCATTAGAACCTATGAAGCAACTAATTGAAGAGTATAATCTTTCTGATTACTTCAAAATCACAGGATGGATGTATTACATTGATGCATTGTCCATTATGAGAAGCTGTGATGTAGGTATGATTTTATTCCAACCTGGAAAGAATAATTTTCTAAGAATTCCTAATCGATTGTACGAATATTGTTCTGCTGGAGTACCTTTCATAGGTTCGAATTTTGAAGGTCTGAGAAGAGCTACTTTAGGTACTGAAGACATAGGAATACTCATTGACCCAACTTCACCAGAAGAAATAGCTGAAGCAATTGAAACACTTCTACAAGATAAAGAAAGATTAGAGAATATGAAGAAAAAGGCAGCTGATTTATACAAAAGTACTTTCAATTGGGAATCAGAGATTATCAAAATAGAAAAGTTGTATAAAGAAACCTTGCAGAAATTTGAATAAAATTAGAATCTGCGAACAACATTGTAAATTTGTTCTTCTACTATTTTTGCGCTTTCTTCTACTTCAGAAATGTCTTTAACTCCTTCAAAGAATTTGTTAAGAATATTCTTAATCTTATCAATACCATAAACTAAATCAGAGTACTCAGCAGGATAACCTAAGGCAACAATGCAGTAATCAACACCTCTGAATCTTGGATCTTTTTGGTTCTTATCACTCACAACATAGAGGAAACTTGTAGCATTATACTGTTTCATTTTTGGTATTTTTACTGGCCCAGAAATAGTTCCAGTTTCAAGCATATCTAGTTCTCCCATTCCAAAAATTGTAAATAAAAGAACTCCTAAAGCTAGAATAACTGTTTCTCTTACATTTTCATACTCGCTTGGAATTTTCTCTATATAAATTGGATCGGTTCCAGAATCACCAAATCTAAAGAAGGAAACAAAGATTTTATCTAAATCATATTTTGATTCAACTTTAGTCACTTTGTCAATTACATTTGGAATTTGATTAAAGAATCTCCCTCGTTTTACAATATAATCAGAAGCACCAAGTTTCATAGCACTAACAGCAACTTCTTCTGAACCTTGTCCTGTTATTACAACGACAGGAATCTCTGTTACTTGTCGTATTTCTTCAAGTATCTCTAAACCTGTTGTATTTACCAATAAATAATCAAGTAAAATAACATCAATATCGTATTTCTTCTCAGATAAAAGGTTCAATGTGTCTTCTTTTGTTTTAGTAATCTCAACTTCTGCATCAGGATATGCTTTCAAAATGTTAACTTTAATTAGAAAAGCAATATCATCATCATCCTCACAAAGAAGTATTTTTAGATTACCTGTCAATGAGACACTTCCATACTTACATAGAGTTACTTTTATTTTATATTTGTCATTGTATCAATTACTCTAAAAGTCCGTCTTCTTTCAAAGATTCAAGGATTTCGGAGATTTCATCTTGTAATTGGTCAATTTTCTCATCTTTGTCTTTCTTAGATTTCTGTGTCTTCCTTCTTTCATCAATTAGATCTCTCAAAGTACTTCCATCTGGGAGGTCAACAAGTGTTCCTCCAACTCTTGAAATTTCGTCACTTATAGTTTCTAATTGTTCTTCTGATTCATCAAAGACTTCTTTATCCGGAAGCAAAGCAGATAGTTCTGAAACTTTAGAAGTTAACTCAGACACTCGAGACTCGTCAGCTGAAGGCTGCAATGAACCTAAATCATTTAAACCAAGTTCCTGCAATAATTTTGATTCATCTAAATCCATTTCACCTATAGGACCTGTAGTAAATTGATCTATTGTAGTCTGATCAGGACGAACTGGAGTCTCATCGAATTGTAGTGCTGCTGTCTCTTTCTGTTTACAGTGATGTTCTTCTGTTATTGGATGATGTTTTCCACAGTATGGACATATTGTTTCATGTAGGGTTTGAACATGAACTCCTAGTGCTCTTTGATCATGCGTCACAAATCCACAGAATGAACATCTCAGTAGTGGTACAAAATTCTCTGAAGCAACAAATTCATCAAAATTCGCGTAAAGATACCAAAGTAGAGAGATTCTTACTGTCTTAGATGTTGACCAACCTGTCTTCTTCTTAAGAGACATAAGGCTCTCAGCACTTACTTGATCCTTCAATCGAAATGATAGTTTAGTATCTTGTTTCTTTTTCGATTCTTCTTCGTATCTTTTCATCAAAAGAATTTCCAATTTAATATAATCATTAAGTTCTTCAATTATGTTAATTCGGCTTTTCATCTTTCTTACTCTTAATGCTAAATCATCAAGAGACAAAGTAATTATTTGACTTGCTCCTCCAAATTGTCTAGATTGTTCTAGAACCGCATCCTTGAAATTTGCAGGAACATTTATAGTATAAACATTAGAAGCTCTATTACCGCTTGTTTTTGGTGGAATTATTCTCACCTTACCCGTATTATTTGCGTATTATAAGATTCAATATAAAGTTTTTGCCTAAACAAGAAATTTATAGATATGAAAAATCGACTGATTGAACAAAAATAATATTAGATGCTACCAAAATATACATTTGAGAGTTAATGATGTTCATGCACTACATTGAACGAGAGTAATGCAAGAAAAACGGGGAGCTGAAACTCTCTCTATTTTCCATCAACTGTTATTTTTAATGGGATTCCAGCTTCTACACTATTAGCAGTATCAGCATAGCTTTTGAAAGCGTCTAAGCATTTTAGATATTCTATAGAGTTCTTATTTTCAATTTCAGGTTCAATATTAATTGTTAGTTGCGAGATTCTCCAGACTCCTTCATCATTACACGTTCTAGTAACCTTAACTTTTGTCTTTATGTTAGCAATTTCTGTTTTCATTTTAGATAAACATAAAATTAGTGAACCAGATAAACAGTGTCCTACAGCTGTAGCAACTAACATTGAAGGCATAGGTCCTGCATTTTCACCACCAGGAATTTGTTCTGGCTCATCTACTATGAGAGGATGAATTGAATCTTTTCCAAAATCAACTTCAAACTTGTAATTGTCTTTTCTGCTCATACTAATTTCATATTCAAAAATATCATTCTTACTCATTCTAATCTCTCCTAAAAGGATGTTTGATCTTGATATAAGTATATCGTCTTATTGCAAAAACTCGCTCTAGTTTCCGTCAATAGTTACATTAACCGGTATACCTTCTTCTACACTTCCACTAACTATGCAGTATTTCTTGAAAATATCGATGCATTTGAGATATTGGGAAGAATCTTTATCTTCAACTTCAGGTTCTAAATTAACACTAATTTGAGAGATTCTCCAGAAGCCTTCTTCATTTCTTTTTCGGGTAAATTTAACTAGTGTCTTCAAATTTACTACTTCTAGCTTCATTTTTGTAATGCAGAAAGTTAGGGATGCTGATAAGCAATTTCCTACTGCAGTTGCAAGAAGCATTGAAGGTGTTGGTCCAAGACCTTCTCCACCAGGAACTGCTTTTGATTCATCTGTAAGAAGATTTGGAATTGTTTCATTTCCAAAATCAATTTCAAATTTATACTTGTCCTTTCTAATCATAGAAATTTCATATTCAAAGCTCTCTTCGTTAGACATTTAAACACCAAAACATACTTGATAAATTAGCCTGAAATTAAGATATCATCAAGAACTTCTTCCAAATCAGGTCTATCTGGAGGTTCATCAGGTTTTTCAATCTCCCCTTCTGTTATAGCATCACTCAAATCAAGATCAACTTTTCCTCTCCTTCTTACTGGAGCAGAAACCACCATGGTTCCGCTTAGATTCTCAATCTTATCATTAATCTCCATTACAAGGTTTACTAATTTGGAAATCTGTTCATTACTGAAACCAGATACTGATTCAAGATCAGTCTTAGCTTGGTCTTCAAAACTCACAACTGATTCACTAGTTGCTTCAGCTATAGTTTTTGATTCTGGACCAATAGTTCCATTTTCAATGACTGCTTTCCGTTTTTGTGACGCAGTCATTGCTTTGGCAGCTTTCGCAGCAAGCGCTTCTGTTGGGAAAAGTTCGGTTAATTCAGTTAAAACCTGTTCTTGATTGGCTTCGTTAAGCAGAATGATTTTATCTTTCAAATCATCTCTCTCATCAATTAAATCTTCGAATTCATTCTCAAGAGCAGCATACTTGTCTTTTACAAGTTTGTTTTCTTGATTTAGAAGCTTAATTAGTTTAATCAATTTGGGCAAACTTCTTGCAAGTTCTGTTGCATTATTCTGCATCTCATTATATCTTGCTGCAGAAACCAGTTTTACTCCTTTTTTGTTCTGTTCTTTGAATTCGATCTCTAAACCTTCAACTCTTTTCTTAAGATCTCTATTTTGAACTAAGAGTCGCTCAACAAGAAGCTTAACTTTCCTCAGTGCTTCAAGAAGAATTCTATTTCTTTCCTGAAGTTCTTTAACATCAGACTCTGTGAAACTCTTCTGACCTAGTATCTCATCGATATCCTCATCTTCCTCATCGTAAGATTGTTGGATTTTTTCCATGAGTTTATCTTCGGGATTTAGACCAGTAAAACGCATTTTTGATTCACAACGATGTTAAGTTGTATCTGTCCTTATCCTTAAAAAAAATTTGCTTATTGATAACTATTTCTTCTGAGTAGATTTCACTTATGTGGAAAATTTTATTTCCCCCTTAGAATTTGAAAGCTTATGACCATATCAGCATACATTTTCTTTACAGTAGATTTAGGAAAAACACAAGATGTAATCAATGCTTTAAGAAAAATTCCTAATATCGTAAATGTTGCAGTTGTAACAGGAGAATATGATATTGTAACAAAAATTATTGTTGAGGATTTAGAAGAACTTTTCACTGTAACCACAGAACAAGTTCATATGATTGAGGGAATCACAGAAACTCAAACAGCTGTAATTGAAAAAGAAGTACTAAAAGAGTGAATTATATGCCAACTCCAGAAAACAGACCTGTAAGTAGGTTTCGAAGGAAAAGTACGTTCTATATGCTAGCATTAGCAAGTGGAATAATCACTAGTATCTATGTTGTATTAGATGATTACGTAAATTTCAAACTAATTACAGACCCATTCATTTTCGGAGCTTTTGAGATGATTGTTGGTTTCATTGTTACTTTTCTACTTGTTCTGTTACTTCATATCCCAGGAAAAGGAGAGACGAAACTAGGTAAGAAGTTCAATTTAGGTTATAAATTGGATGGAAATTTCCAAAAACTAAGACTTCCTACAGGAAAAATAGCAATATACACACTCTTTGCAGGTTTGTTTGCTACAGGATCAACAATTTTGTACTTTTATTTAATGAATAGAAAAGGTTCATCTGTTATAATGCCTTTTAGTCAATTCGTACTTATTTATCTGCTAATCGGAGATGCAATCTCTGAAAGAGAAAAACCAGTGATTGTAGAAATTCAATCAATTGCAATGATAGCCTTTGGAGTGATAATTGCTTCAATTTCAGGAGTAGGGGGAGATGGTTCTTTTACAGATTTCCTTATTGATGTGCTATTAATCATGGGACCTTTTTCCATTTTTACTGCTTTCTATATTTTCTTTCAAAAGAAAGCACTAACAACAAAAGATAAACATGGTAAATTGTATGATTCAATAAATCTTAGAATATGGACAATGTTGATTATTACTTTTGGTCAAACAATTGCAGCAATACCAGCTCTCACCAAAGGTGGTTTTATAGAAGTCAGTAATTCCTGGCAAGCAGCTCTCTTTCCAGTTATTGTATCTATGCTGTTAGCATTCTTATCTATAGTCTTCTATTCCAGAGCTTTAACAATGGGTAAGATGTCAATAGTTAAAGCTTTGAACAGTGTAAGTGTAGTTACAACATTTCCGATAATAGGAATAGCAAGTATATGGTTATCAGATATCTTTGGTTTCGGAGGAGAAAATGTAATTCTTGATATAGTTCTAAAACTTTCAGGATCAGTTCTTATATTGATTGGAGTTATTGCTTTAGCAGTATCTGAAACCAAAAGTATATTCTTAGCAAAAGCTAAGCAAGGATTTGCAATAGATGTAGAAGAATTGTCCAAGATGAAAGGAATTGAAAGTGTATCTTTCATCACAGGAACCTATGACCTTCTAATCAATGTTAAAATGAGAAGTATTGGAAAAGCATTCAGCTTAGTGGAGAAATCTATTGCAAAACTCCCCTGGATTGAAGATGTAATTACTTTTCAAATAATGAAAGAATTTGAATAGATTTTTTTAGAAAAATCTATATAGTTATTCGTTTCTTTGAAATTGAGTTATTATGCAAGTTTTTGATATACAGAGCAAAAAAGGCGAGAAAATATTTGGTTATATTGACATGTTAGAATACCCACATGGAACCAAAGAGAGATTACCAATTTGCTTGATTGAGGGTATTGAAGAAGGTCCAACATTCCTATTATCAGGAAATATCCATGGAGATGAGCTTCATGGTTTAGTTACTCTTCAAGAACTAATTCAAGAAATTAATCCATCCAAAGTTAAAGGCACTATTATAATAATCCCTTCTTTGAATCCAGCTGGTCTTTTAGTGATGACCAGAACACCACTCTATATTAGCAAAGACCCAAATAGACTTTGGCCAGATCCAAAACCTAAGAAGAAACCAGAACTCAAATATGAAGATCCATTTGATGCAAATCTTGATTCTGAGAATTATCCAAATGTTCAAGAAATCTTTTACACTAAATTTGCAGAAATTTTTGATAAAGTAGATTTCTATATAGATCTGCATTGTCATGCGATACGTTCTTTGCCTTTCTCTTACTTAGATAGAGTATATTATGATGAAAAAATTGAAGGTCAGAAAGAAGAATCGCAAAAGCTCTTTGATAAAACAAAAGAATTTGTAGAAGCTTTTGGTTTCACGCTTGTTTTAGAAGGACCTCCAAAGTACTATTTTAAGAATAATCTTCAGAGATCAACAACAGGAAGCTTTGTGAATAAATATAGAAAACCAGGTTTCACTGTTGAGTTAGGAGCTTCTGGATATGTTGAGACTGATATTGTGAGTAGTGCAAAAATCGGAGTTTTCAATGCATTAAAACATGCTGGAAATCTTGAAGGAGAAATAGAAAAAGTTACTAGCTTCCCAGTATTAGATGAGAAAATGTGGAGAGAAGTTACAATAAGAACCACCCATTCTGGTTTCTTTGTTCCTCTTATCAAAGCAGGTAAAGTTGTTGAAAAAGATACACCTATTTTTGAAGTTAGAGATATTTTTGGTAAAGTTAAAGAAACAATACTCGCTCCAGGATATGGAACAATTTTGGGGATGTGGGATGATATTAGATGTTATCCTAATCAAGAAATTGGAGTTTTCATAGTAGATAATACTATTCCACTAGTTTTGCCTTGGGAATATGAGAAAAAAGAGGAGAAAAAGAATTAGATATATTCTAATCTTCTTCTAATTCCATAGTTACTATTTCATAATCTGGAAGTTTGTTTTTAAATTCTTCAATGAATTCTAATTTTCCTATTCCTCTACCTACATGCATTGGAATGGTAATTTTAGCGTTTATTGCTTTTGCAGCTTCAACAGCTTCATCAACATCCATCACATAGGTTCCAGAAATAGGTATTAGAGCTATAGTTGGATTCAGACCATCCATCTCTGGAATTTTATCTGCATCACCAGCATGATATATTGTGACACCATCAATATCTACTATTGGACCTATATGTCCTGATTCTTTAGGATGGAATGGTGTTTTTGTTTCAGGATCTCTGAATCTATGAATATTATAAGCAGCAATTGCAGAGATTTTAAATCCTTCTAAGTCTATAGAATCTCCTGGATTTAATACTTTCATTCCTTTCTTTGAATCGATTTTCTCTTCAAATATATCCTGAACAACCGATGGTCCAATCAACATAGTATCATTTGAAGAAACTAGATTGATTGCCTCAGGATTACAATGGTCAAAGTGTTCATGACTACTTATAATAATATCAGCTTTTGGCAACCCAGATTTACCTAACTTATATGGATCAAGGTAGATGTGTTTTCCTTTAGCTACTATCAAAAAAGCATCGTGTCCTAACCAATGAATTTTGATTCCTTCATATTCAAACATAGTAATCGATTAAAACGTAAATTAGACATATATAAAGATTTTACAAAAATAAAAGAAAAATGAGTATTAGTATACTCTCTTTTTATCAACAAAAACGAAGATTTCTGTAGGAACTAAATTAACGTTGATTTTTTCTCCTACTTCCATCTTAGCATACTTCTCAGCTTCTTCAACTAGATCTACTAAAAGTATTGAACCATCTTTCAATAAACCGGTCATATTTAATTCGGTTCCAAGATATTCTATTGTATTTATCTCAATCTCAACACTAGAATCTGACTTATCAGCGACTAGAATATTTTCTGGTCTGATAACAAGATCAACTTCAGTATCTACTGCAAGATTCTCCTTTGTTGCTATACTAACTATCTCTCCTCCTGGAAGTTCAACAGCATTTGGTTTGACTACTTTTCCTGAAATAGTACTTGAACTTCCAATAAACTGTGCAACAAACAATGTTCTCGGGTCTGTGAAAACCTCTAAGGGAGTACCATATTGTTCAATAAATCCAATGTTCATCACTGCTATTCTATCACTTATGGCAAGAGCTTCTGCTTGATCGTGTGTTACATAAACTGAGGTAATTCCAATCTTCTTAATGATAGAGCGAATTTCAGTTCTCAACTCTTTTCTAAGCTTAGCATCTAGATTACTCAATGGTTCATCACACAGAAGGATATCAGGTTCAACTACTATACTTCTTGCCAAAGCAATACGTTGTTGTTGACCTCCAGAGAGTTCTGTAGGATGCTTTTCTGCTTGATCAGCAAGATGAACTATATCGAGAACTTCTTCTACTTTTTGTTTTCTAAAACTAAATGCAGGATCAATCCTTGCCTTAGCATCTATATATTTTACTTTTCTATTTACCCAGTAGTAAGGTTTTGTTAACCAGAAGAAATAGAGAACAGGATTCTTTCTTATCTTTGTTTTTTCAAAGCTGGTTTTCCTTGGAGGAATCCATTCTGGAAGTTCCTTAATGACTAATTCATAGTAAGCTCTGATAGTTTTCTGCAGTGCGCCTAGCAGAAATTTAGCATTCTTATTATTAGGAATTTTGAAAGCCGGAAGTACATCTTCTAGAGTATAACTCCAAACATCCTTTACGTTTTTCCCGATCATGAAATCTTTAAATTCTTCTGCATTTTTAGCTAATTCATCTGAAGATCCGTATTTGTTATGGGTAAGTCCTTCAATAACTTCCTTTTGCGAGATATCAGCGATATAGACAATTTTCTGTTTCAGTCTTAACTTGAGTCCATATTCAACATTTTTGAATATTGTTAAATGAGGCCAGAGGGCGTAATTCTGGAAAATCATTGCAGTATTTCTTTTTTGTGGAGGAAGATGAGTTACTTCTCTGTCTCCTAGAAATATTTGTCCTTCAAAAGGTTCAACAAAACCTGCAAGTGCTCTTAGAAGAGTAGATTTTCCACATCCTGATGGTCCTAACAATGTGGTTATTTCTCCATCAGGAATGTTTAGTGTTACATTATCTATAGCAATAAAATCATCATAAGCAATACTCACTTTATCATACTTTACAGAAACCATAGTTCTCAACACATTATGACTTGAGAATGAATTAATAAGATAAATATAAAAAGATTTTCCGAAACAGCTTTTTCCCTTAAAAAAACCGAAGAAATAATAATTTAGTTTTAACTATCAAGGATAAAATATAAAAAAGGATGGTTTGATAAGACTTTAGAGAATGATAGGTGTCGAATATGGTAAAAAGAGACCCAACAAAATTTCTGAAAGAAGAATATCAAAAAATACAAGCTGAAGGTAGAGAATGGGTGCACAGGTCACTTGAAACTCCTTCTGAGACAAAAGTAAAAGTAGATGGTAAAGATTTACTAATGCTTTGTTCAAACAACTATCTGAATTTGAGCAATCATCCTCATCTCAAAAAGAAAGCAATAGAAGCTACAGAAAAATTCGGTGCAGGTTCTGGTTCAGTGAGAGCTATAGCTGGAAATATGGCCATTCATGAAGAATGGGAGAGAAAGCATGCAGAATTTAAAGAACAAGAAGCATCAATTGTATGGATGTCAGGTTTTATTGCAAATGAAGGAGCAATACCAACATTGGTTAGAAGAGATGATTTCATTATTTCTGATCAACTAAATCATGGTTCAATTATTGATGGAGTTCGTTTGACAAAAACTGTTCGAACTATTTATGATCACTGTGATATGGGTAGTTTAGAAGAGAGATTGAAAGAAGCTGATGCTGCAGATCCAAATGGAGAAAAGAGAATTTTAGTTATTACTGATGGTGTTTTCTCTATGGATGGAGATATGTCTCCTCTAGACGACATACAAAAGCTAGCTGAAGAATACGGTGCAATGATTTTTGTAGACGATGCTCATGGTGACGGTGTTTTAGGTCGTAATAAGAAAGGTAAAGGTATCGTTGATCACTTCGGATTACAAGGTAAAGTCCAAGTTGAGATGAATACTTACTCTAAAGCTATGGGTGTAGTCGGTGGTGCAATAGTAGGTTCTCAAGATTTAGTCAATTATCTTAGAAATACTGGAAGATCCTATCTTTTGAGTGGATCACAACCTCCAGCAGTTGCTGGTGCAGCACTTGGTTCCTTAGAAGTATTAGATCCTAAATCACCATTCCACGAACCAGTTGTAGAAAAACTTCTAGATAACTGTGATTACTTCAAGAGTAAAATAGTTGATATGGGGTATGGACATGAGATAACAGCTGCTTCTGCAAAATGTCCAACAGCAATTGTTCCTATCATTTGTGGAGAAAATGATGTTGCTAAGAATTTAAGCGATAGACTCATGGAAGAAGGAATTTTTGCATTACCAATAGTCTTCCCAATGGTTCCTAGAGGAACTGCTAGAATTCGTGTCATGATGAATGCTGGTTTGACAAAAGAAGATCTTGATTTTGCTCTAATGAAATTCGAAGACTTAGGAAGAGAATTAAAAATCTTCTAACTTTTCTTTTCTTTATTTCTATTTCATAGCTGGTTGATATATTGACAGAGGAGAAACAAAACTTTTTCTCAACTAACAGAGGAAAAAGATTTGCAAAATTTGTAATAATAGGTCTTATTGGTTGGGGAATAAATGAGCTTCTAATTTTCTTATTTCTAATGATGTTCAATAGATTCTTCAGTTATGACCCACTTTTCATAATCTGGTCATTAGAAATAGACAAGGTGTTAGTATCATCTTTGATGTCGATTACAATTGTTATGGTAATTACCTTTCTTTCACATAAATTTTGGACATTCAAAGATCAAGAGAAAGGTTACAAACCCACAGCATTTGTGCAATTTCTCCAATTTGCAGGTATAGGAATTACTAGTTTTGCTATGTATACAGCTATAATTTTTGGTTTTCATACTAAACTTGGTGGGAACAAATATCTTGTTACTAGTATTGCATTTTTCGTAGGTTTAGTTAATAACTTCATCTGGAATGATTTGTGGACTTTCAGTCCCAGATTTCTTGACAAAAGAATGAAAAGGAGTGAAAATAGAAAACAACGTAAATTGGAAAATAATAATCATCAGAAAATCAAATAAATGCTTTTAGTGTTTTTTATATTGTATGGTAGAAAAAAGAAAATTTTTTTCTATATATGGAAGCTTCTTCATAGTTTATTTGCCAATCTATTTAATCTTTAGATTCTTTACTGTTTTTGTATTTGGTAATGACTGGAACATGGGGGCTTTGGAATGGATTTTAATTAGTGCAGTTGTGATAATTTTTCTACAGTTTGTTGTAACTATCTTTATTCCTAAATCAATCATGTTTGTTGGTGATATAGTTTTAGGCAAAAATAATTAAAAGGAATTTTTTTTCATAAAATTCATTTTGGAAAGTTACTCTTATAGAGTTTCTCTTCAGCTGTATCATTATATTTTCTGTTCTTAGGAACTATGAGATTCAGAGCGTCTTCAACATATTCAACACTTATTTTCAAACCATCTTCATTGAATACTTCACCTTCAGCTTCCCATGATAATGGTCTCTCTGATTCTACTTCGATTCTTCTTCCTCGACTGAACCAAACACCCTCCATTTTGCTGTGCTTTCCTGATGATGTCTTAAGAACCAAACCTATTCTTCCCAAACCTTTCAGTCCTCGAGCTATGACAATACCTATGTCTTTATTCTTTCTTGACAAATAATCATTTCCTGGAAGCATCTTGAATCCTGCCATTGACTCACTGAAAGCAAAAACTGATGCTGAAAGATCATCTATTTCAAGAGGTTCTTTATCATCTATTTTCATAACTACAGGAACGTTCTTGAATTTAATTACATATTTCAGAGCCAAATAAGCATATTTTAGAAAACCATTTTTTACCCACTTTGCCTCTGTTAAAGCTGCTGCCCCAGCTTCAGCTACAAAACCTCCATCTACATGATCAAAAGCATAATGCTCTCTATCACCTATGCATTTCATTCCAGGAAATCTTTCAGAATACCCTTCAATTATAACTTCTAAACAATCTTCAAATTTAGTAGGTATAGAATGTGTTCTCCCCCAATCATTCATTGAGCCAGATGAAAGATAGCCAAGCTTTGTATCAGGGTGTTTTACTAGAACATCTCCAATATTAGTTGCTGTTCCATCTCCCCCCAGAGAAAGTATCGTTTTGTACCCTTCCTTTACTACTCTTTCTGCAATTAACGTTTCTTCTCTTGGTTTTGTTGTAAGCTCATACTCTATATCCCCCAAATATTCATTGATAATTTTGAGGTATTTCTTTATCTTCTTACCTGTCTTTCCAGACTTAGAATTAGGATTTATAATAAGAAATGAATCTGAACTCACAAGAACATAAAAGAAATAAACTATAAAAAAGTGTTCAAGAAACTATAGACAGCAGTTCTAAACTGATATACTTATTAACTCTCATACACAATTAGTTATTTGAGATGATTAGAACCTATACAAGAATCAAATCAATTTCTTTGGTATTAGTAATTTGCCTAAGCTCAGTTTTTATTCCTTATACTCTTTCTTTAGAACAAATTGGATTAGAAGCTAGGCAAATCCATCAGACTGAAACATTCAACCTTGATTCTTTAGTTTCTAGTGGACCTATTCTGATTAGTTCAGATGATAACTTTTCAGATTATGGATTTTCGGGTTTAGGAACCCCTGAAGAGCCATATTTGATTGAAAATCTAGATATTAATACATCATCTTCTGTAGGAATTTCTATAAATTCTACATCAAGTAGTTTCATAATAAGGAATTGCAAGGTTGATGCTGAAAAGATAGGTATTAGAATACTCAGAATAGTTCCGGGTACAGCACAAATTGTCAATAATATAGTCAAAAACAATAACGCTACTGGAATAGTTTATACAGATTATTATCCACAGGTCCCAGCTCCTGAGAATATCACAGGGGAAGAACCTTTACTTGAAGATAAGTACACTGCAATCATCTCATCAAATATTGTGTCAAATAACACTTATGGTATAGCAATTGCAAATATCTATTATAGTAATTTCTCTGCCTATTTAGTTGAGAAAAATACATGTGAATTCAATAGTCACCGAGCGATTGATCTTGTTGGTATTTCAGGGAGCGTGATTAAAGAGAATATCATCAAATATAATGCGGGTGGTATAGTTTTATATGGTTCAGATTTGGTGGTTTTCGATAATAACTGCATTGGTAATGATATTGGAATGCTCCTAATGTCTGATAATAGTGAGATTTCAAATAATTATTGTACGAATAATGAAATAGGAATCGGAATTTCCTGTTACAATTCTACATTTAGAAACAACACCTGTACTAATAATTCAATATATGGAATTGAGATCTATAAATCTACAGGTAACATAAGCATCACTTATAATGAGATAAGCGAGAATTTCTATGGAATCAAAGCCATAGGATATTTTGTAAGTTATAGTTACAATATTTTTAATGAAAATACACTATATGCGATTTTTCTAAACTTAACCATTCTTTTTGAAACACAAGAATATCGGGCTTACAATCACACTATCCATCATAATGATTTCATAAAAAATAACAAAAAGGGTACGAGTCAAGCATTTGACGAAGGATTAAACACAACTTGGTATGATATAGATACTAATGAGGGGAACTATTGGGATAATTTAGGAAGAATGTCTGAATATCCTCTAGATGGTCCATTTAATACTGTTGACCCTTATCCTCTTAAGAATCCTGCTGTCTTCACTAAAACAAGTTTTCCAACTTACTGGATACTACTAATCGCTTTAGTAATTCCAATTTTTATTGGCAAAAGAATGAAGAAATAGTATCATTCTTTTTTAATATTATATAATTTTTTTAGAACCATATCTGAATTTCTTGGTGAAAATCTAAGAAGAGGATACTCTTTTGCAGGAAATCTTGCCCATAAGAATTTAATCTCATTAGCATCTAAAGATCTCCCAGTGAATCGAAGCAATGTTCTTGATTTGTTATTTATTTCATCTTCATTAATTACTGAAGATATCAATCCCATTTCACCTATATCATACTCAATTACATCCATAGGAACACTCTCTGTTTTGCAAAATCTAACACAATGATAATCTCCTTCTATTTCAATTAACAAGTATCCTTTAGGTTCTGTTATCTCCATAAAGCTGGTTCTTTCTACTGATCCTGTATAATATACTCTCCCGTTTTGAATATTTTGGAATCTGTGAATATGTCCCGAAACTACAAATAGAACATTGTCTGGTAGCTTATCTGTTTTGAGGGTATCTAACCTATTTGTGAAAACATAATTATGTGGTCCAAACGAAGCTCCATCAAAAAGTTGATGACACAGAATAATTATCTTCTTACTTGGTTCTTCTTTAGCTTTCCTAATTGCTTTCTCAAAGATAATTTTAGGATCTCCTGAAACAAAAGGAAAGGATAAGATTGAAATCTCAGAGAAGTCAAGCAATGAAAATTTATTTAAAAAGTGTATATGTTTATTGAGATGATTTACTAGAGACTCAGGAAGAACAGATTTATCATGATTACCTGGTATTATCACTAGTGGAATATCTTCTTCTGCAAATCTATCTATAATATCATATGCTTGTTCTATTACTTCTTTTTTTGGGGAAGATCTATTGAATACATCTCCCCCATGAAGCACTAAATCTGCTTGTAAAGAGATTGCTTCATTTAAGATATTCTCAAAAGCCTGATTCATTCTTTGAATTGATTCTTTTTTTGCTACAGAACTTCTTCCATATTCATAACCAAAGTGCGAATCAGCTGTAGCAACAATTCTCATCTATTTCAAGAAACAGAAATTAATATATAAGCACAAAAAAAGAATTCTCTATTTTCAGAGGATGTAATTAATGCTTCTAGTTTTTTCGAACTCTTCTCTTTCTAGTTTCCTCAAACATATCCTATTTAAAGAAAGAATCACTATAGTATACTAAGAAAATTTATGGGGGTTCATAAATTTGAAGAAAACAACTATGTTAGGTCTATTATTAATTATTGGTTTAACCTTTATGGGTGTTAATATGCTGAATGCAGGCTCTGGAGACACACCACCTGCAGCTTTAGCTGTAATAGCTCCTTATGATGATGGTATTGTTTTAGATGGAAGTATAGCAGACTGGACAAATCCAACACTTAGTATGATTGATGCTTATGAGTTTGGAAATCCTTCTAGTTTTGTCAATGTAAATTTCAAGTTTGCATATAATAATTCTTACCTGTTCTTCTATGCATATATACCAGATCAAGTGGGTCATGTTAAAGCCATGCAAGTTCATTTCTTCGGACAAGAAGGACAAAATGATGGTGTGCTTATGGATGCATATAGTGGTCCAGCATATTATGATATGGCTTTTCCTGAACCTGACGATATGGTAACTACTCCTCAAGTTGATGGAGACATCTTTGGAACACATGATGTATTTGCATCTTTGAATTACCAAGGAGATAATGGCACATACTTTGAATTCGCAAAGTATATTCAATCAGGTGATGAAACTGGGAAAGACATTGACTTAGAATATGGAGAAGCTATAGCTGTAGAATTTACTGTATGGGTAAATGTGTATCCTTCCTCTGATCCAGCAAACTATGGAACAATCACTGAAGTTGATTTCAGATATATTCGATTGAGTATTGGTCATGACAGTGGAGATGAACTTGATTTTGGTACTAATGATGATGATCGTGGATTCTTATGGGTTGAAGGTGAAACTTACCAAGCTCCTTTCTTGACTGGAACTATTGTTTATGATGGAATTGCAGATGAACCTGCATGGGCTGATGCTACACAATATGATATCACACTTTCATTCCAAAATTATAGTGATGGAACTTTCGATCCTATGAATACTGTAGATGCTCAAATAAAACTCTTCCATGATGGAGTGAATTTCTACATACATTTCAAAGTGTATGATGATTATGCTACAAGTGAAGATTTCTTAGGATTTGTTTTAGGAAAATCACTTGATATGCTTAACGACACATATGGTACAGACTTCATTATGATTAACGAGTATGGATACACTGATGCTTTCCTATATGAAGGAGAACCTACAAATGATGTGGATGAAGGTGGAACTAATGATGGTCAAGCAAACTACACATATGTTTCTGGTTATCATCATGTTGAATTTTCTAAACCTTTAGCTTCGGGAGACACACTTGGACGAGACAGTGATTACAGTGTTGGAGATACAATCTTTATTACTTCTTTAGCTTCTGATGATTCAATGTATGGTCCAAACTACTTTGAACTAAAAGATATCGATGGCAAACCACATTTCATCGTTCATGCTATAAAACTCTTAATACAAGGTGAAGAACCTACAACAAACCCTGGTGGTAGTAATACTTTTACTCTAGGATTTGGCTTATCAGATGCATTGTTCATAACTCTAGCAGTTGCACCAATTGTTGCAGTAATTTATAGAAAGAAATTCAAAAAATAATTTCTTTTACTTTTTTTCATATTTCTTCATTTTCTTTTAGGTTGCAAATCCATAGTGGTTTTCGCTCTATGAATAAAAACATGTATTCTGCAAAAGAACCATCTGTTTCATATATTTCTCTTAATTTTTCATCTGCACCAAAAATCTTCAATTTTTCTTTAATCTCAATTTTTAGAAATGAATCAACATTCAACATGAAAGTATTCTTTTTCACTAAGTTTTCTAGGAATTCGAATACATTTTGTCCTTTCTTTGTAAAATGAATTACCCATCTATCATTATCTATAAACGGTCCAGAAACTACATCAACATGTTTGGTATATTGTTGTAAGAATTTTATTGATTCATCTGAGGTGATTAAAGGACCTTCTTTTCTTATTGAGATTTGCGGATTGACATCCATTAATGATAGAAATAAACCATAATACTCATCAGAAACAAATGTTTTTGACCTTTCCAAAATATAATTATTATTAAATAATTCACCTTGGAAAGCATTCTTCATTGACATTGCTTTTTGCCAGCATATTTCTGATTCTTGGAAGTTTCGTTTAGTTGCTAAAACTACTAATTGTCTCCCTGAATGAATAATTTTTCTCATAAGATCTGAATATGTAGGAATCTCGCATAATAGATCTTCAAAGAAACTGATTTTAGGATCAAATTTGTATGTATTTGCTGCAGCTATTACTGAAGTAAACTGATCAATAGACACATCAGCAGCAACATTATCTTTTGGATTTAGTGGATCTGGCACATAAAGCGGGTAATATTTCAACAGCATTTCGCTTGTTAAAAGATCTACATCCTCAGATTTTTCCAAGTTCTTTTTTAAATCGATAATTGTTCTTGCTCTCCATTTTCCTATTGCATCAATTGTTTTCTGAAAAGTTCCATAGAACAAAATGAGCAATTCACAGAGATATCCATTAAAACCTATAGATCCAACTTCATGTCTATACACGCCTATAGTTTTCAGAAATTTCTTCAAAAGAAGGACTTCATTCCTATCTTCTTCTTTCATGTGTGTAATTAGATATTGAGAGTGCATGGGTAAATAATCAAAAATTGAAATATTATCTTCACCAGGAGTTATCTCAAACCCTACAAAGAGATTGACCAACTCATCACCAGCAACTATTCTAAGATAAGGTATTTTTCCTGTATGCTTTGTAATTGTGATTGGATCTTTATTGATTCTATCTTTCTTTAACCTCTTTTCTAAGGCATCAAGAATTTGATGCACTTTTGGTTTATCTGATCTCTGTAAGATAAGTAGTAAATCGAAGGTATCATCCTCACTAAGGTAAGTTTTCCTAACAAAAGAACCTTGAGTTTCAACTCTTCCAACATAACCTAAGGAGCCTAAATCCATTTGTATCTTTTCTCTGAGAATCGAAATAATTTCTCTAACTCTCTCATGTTGTTCCCATTGAACTTGAATTACTTCTAGCACTTTTGTTTCAATTTCTTTCGAAAGATCCTTAGGATTTTCTTCGCTCATGAAATCACCTTTTGTCTATTGCATCTACCTTATATAGAACTGAATACGCTGGTCCTTCAGGTTTTAGTTCAGATTTTTTTAGAGTAATTGAGCTAATTTCTTGCACTCCACATCTGTATTCAGATAGGTTCTTTATAACCTTAATCAATTCTTCTTTATTCTTTGGAGATTTAACTCGCCCTATCGTAAGATGAGGTTTGAAAGTCCTTGAATCTACTCTAAATCCTAGCTTTCTGAGGTTATTTCTGATTTCTTTTTGTATTTCTTTCAATCTTTCTATATCTCCGTTGACTTCGCAATATACAACTCTAACGTACTTCTCATTTGGAAGCACTCCTGGTTCGTTTACTTCAAGTTTTAAGCTTTTAAATTCGATTTTTGATAGCATGTCAGATAATACTGAAACTTGTTCATCAGTAATTTCACCAATGAATTCCAATGTTATATGTAATATCTCAGGATTTACTAACCTAATAGCTGCATTTGAATTCCTAATTTGCTGCTGTATTTCTAGAACTCCCTTCAAGATTTTCTCATCTTTGAAATCTATTGATATGAAAGCTCGAACCATTTGCATGTTGTAGTTTACTATCATTTTATATGTTTTGTTGCATTTATCAAATTAATTTGCTTTAACAACATTTTTAATTACATTAAATCTACTCACAATGAACTTAATGACAAAACCTAAAACAACTATTATTGGTGTAACTGGAATGCCAGGTTCTGGTAAAAGTGAGTTTGCAAATTTTGCAGAAGAACTTGGTTATCATACTGTTGTTATGGGAGATGTTGTTAGAGCAAAAGTAGTAGAGGAAGGATTTGAACCAACTCCTGAAATGAGCAGAAAATATATGCTCAAATTAAGAGAAGAACTCGGAGAAACTGCTGTAGCTCATTTAACATGTACTGCTATATTGAAGTTAAAGCAACAAGGTTTTTACAAAATAATTATTGATGGAATTAGAAGTCAAGCAGAAGTATCTCACTTCAAAGAACATCTCAATAATGATTTTATTATTGTAGCAATTCATGTAGATCCAATCCTAAGATATGAACGTCTTAAGATAAGAGGTAGAAAAGATGCTCCTCAGACAGAGGAAGATTTTCGATTAAGAGATGATAGTGAACTAAAACTTGGTCTTGGTGAGACTATTGCTTTCTCAAATTATGTTATTCCAAATAACAGTACCATAGAATCTTTTAGAAAACAATCATTAAGCCTTCTTGAAGAGTTAGAAACAAGGTGAAGTAATGCAACTTAAAGTAAGCTTGCGAGTCCCTCTCTATCCTACAGAAGAAGAAGACAAAGTACTAGTATGCTTTGAAAATTTAGTTGAGGAACTTCCTGAAATCAAGCAAATTGCGGAAGACAATATAACCTATCTTATTGCAGATAATATTCCAATGAAAACTCTAGAAAGGTTGTTCAATTATATTCGAAGAAATGGAATTTTAGATTCTGTTAGAAAATGTATATCTTATGATACTACTTTAGATTCATTAGTCATTAACTTACATAAACAAGCACTTTTTGTAAACAAAATTGCTTTCATTACTGAAGATTCTTCATCCCCGTTAGGAAACGTTCAATTGATAATAAAAGCAGAAAATTCTTATGAATTCAAGGATTGGTTTGCACCAAAAACAGAGGATGGCAAAGAAATTCAACCTAGGAAATTTTCAGAGATTTTTAGTCTTTAAATTTCAATTTAATCTTTAGTCCATCTTCAGCAAATTCACAGTTTGAAAAGATTTCTTGAGCATCTCTCAATGATTCATCTAAGTCTTTGTGAAGTTCAGAAATATGTGTCATAATTAATCGTTTAACCTTAGCTTTTTTAGCAACTTCTGCTGCATCTACACAAGTAGAATGGAGATATTTTTTTGCTCTTTCTTCTTCATAGGAAGGGTAAGTCGCATCATGAATTAACAGATTAGCATTTTGAGCATGCTCTATTGTTGTTTCATCGAATGGTGTATCTCCTGTAATTGTGATTTTCATACTATCATCCTCAACTTCATCTAGAACAGCTGATGGGTGGATTGTTTTTTCATCAATTTCTATCGAATTTCCGTTTTGAAGTTTCTTCCACAATTCTCCTTTTGGTATACCGAGTTTAACTGCTTTATTAATATTGAATCTGCCGATTTTGGGTTTTGTAACAAGATTGTAGCCAAAACTAGTATCTGAGTGGCTTAATGGAAATGATTCCAAAGTAAAATCCTTATTTTCTAGAACTATTCCTCCAGAAGTTTCAATGATGGTAATCTCAAAATCAGGTTTGAATCTATATGCAAAGAATAAGAGAGAAATGAACTTGGAAGTCCATTCGGGACCTATTATTGTTATCGGAGTTTTAATATTTCTAAAATTCCTTGTCGTAAGTAGTCCCATCAAGCCCAATGTATGGTCAGAATGAAGATGAGTTAGAATAATTGTCAATTTTGTAAACTTGATTTTGTGTTTTATCATTTGGTATTGCGTTGCTTCTCCAACATCATATAATAGGGTATGACTCTTGTATTTCACCACTGTTGCACTTTGTTTTCTAGATAATTGGGGAGGAGCTGAAGATGTTCCAAGAAAAGTTACAGTTATCTCATTTGCCATTCTATCACTTTAAGACAAGAATTCTTCTAGTTAACGATTTATGTATGAAAGTATCTATTAGTGTTACTATCTTATATTCAGTTCTTTCAACAATGTGCTCAGGTTCAATTGTAGAAGGAGTACAATAAACAAGATATCTGTTTTTCATCAAGTGTTCTCTTGATTCGATCAAAAAATCATAGGTTAATTGAGAAACCTTTTCGCCGTGTGTAGATGATTGTAGAGAATATGGAGGATCAGTTGCAATTGCATGGAATGATCTTATAGGAATATTTCGAGAATCTCCATGAAGTAATTCAGCAGTATATTGTTTAAACTGCTTCATATTTTTGGTGGAACCTTTAACAGCAGTATAATCTAAATCTGAACCAATTGCATAAGCTCCCAGATAAGATGCTTCTAGAAGAAAACCTCCTCCTCCACAGAAGGGATCAAAGAAAATTTCATCTTTCTTTATTCTAGATAAATTTACAAGAGCTCTAGCATAATCAGTTCTCATTGCTCCAGGTCTGAAGAAATCTCTTTTTCCTGGTTCTCGAATAGAAAATTTCTTACGATTAATTGCCCATATTTCTAAACCTAAGAAGAAACGATTCTTTATTAGAATGGTTCTAAATATATAATCTGGAGATTTTAAATTTACAGTAAATTTTTTAGAAGAAAATTTATTGAAAATATGATTACCTAATTCTCTTTCTAAATCCATTAATCTAATTTTAACTTCTTTCTCTCCAATTTTAGTTACTCTTGAACAGAAAGTTGATCCAGAATCCAATTCAGAAATATCATAGGAATGAAGAAAGGTAAATTTTTCATCTTCAATTTCTCCAGTACCTAATAATTCAATTAATGAGTGAACAAATGCACATCTACTTACCGCATAAAGTGGGTTATCTGCTGTTTCAAATATAACCACTTGAGAATTAACTTCTAAGATAGAATAGGAGATATTTTCTGCTTCCAGAACTGCATATAATTCTTCATATCCTAGAGGTTGAAAGTGACCACAGATATGTGCAAGATATTTTTTCATAGAAATTTTTCCTCAATGAATTTACTTATCATATAGCTAATGTCAATTTGCTCCATATCTTCTCTTGGTACTGTATTAACTGTGAGAATATCCTTAACTCCCATCTCTCTCATTTCATTGAAAACCTTACCTTCGGCAAGTGGATGTATAACTACAAATTGGATACTCAAAGGATTCTTCTCAAGTAACATCTTAATTGCTTTTAGAGCTGTTCCACCTGAAGTGATTATATCATCCAAAAGAATAATTGATTTTGATTTGCACTCAAATTTTACTTCTTCAAAATTGACTTCATGACTAATTGGATCTCTATATTTCTCTAAAATATAACTTGGAAGAGATAATTCTCGGGCAAGAACATCTATATCCTCTTTGCTTCCTTTATCAGGACCTACTACAATCCAATTTTTATCTGTTTTTTCTTTGAAATAATCAATTATTGCAGGTATAGCACTTAGATTGTATTTTTCCATTTTTTCTGCAGTTTTATGAAAAGCTTCAGGATTATGTACATTGATTGTAACCATAGTATCGATTTCAACAGCTGAAAGTAAATCCATAATTACACTATGGGAAATAACTTCTCCTTCTACTCTTTTTCTATCAGCTCTCGCATAGCTTAGGTATGGAACTACTGCAATAACCTTGTCAGCTCCCATTTCCTTTACAGTTTTAGCAAGAAAGATTAGCTCAAGCAAACTTTTTTCTTGATGAGGAAAGGTTGTTTGAACAATAATTACATCATCTTTATCCAGTATTCCTTCAACTTGAAGATACGTTTCTCCATCAGTAAAATATTTGTAAGATAAACCTAATTGATTCAGATTCAAATGCTCTACTAATTTTTGAGTCATTTGCTCAGAATTAGGACCTGCAAGAATTTTCATCTATCTCAAGCAAACAATATTAGATGGAAATTAAAGCCTTTTCATTTCTAGTAAAAGATATTCAAACATCAAAAGAAGTTAATTTTTTGACCAAAAACATATGTTTATTAACGTTAGTAATCCCTATCAATTGAAAATACTTCTATATCAATTTGTGATATTTATGGGGTCTGGAACGCAACCTAAGGGAAAGAAAAAGACGAAATCGGGAGCTAAAAGAGAAACTCTTCTAGACATAGATTTCAATGATACTAGTGAAATCTCTGTACCCCCTAGACTTATTGATCAAGTTATTGGTCAAGAAAATGCTACAGAAATTATTAAGAAAGCAGCTTTGCAAAGAAGACATGTTCTTCTAATTGGAGAGCCTGGAACAGGAAAGAGTATGCTCGGACAAGCTATGGCTGAGCTGCTTCCAAAAGAGGAACTTGTTGATGTTCTGTGTATTGCTAATCCAAAATATCCAAATCAACCTCGAGTTGCTACTCTTCCAGCTGGACATGGAGCTAGAAAAGTAGAAATGGACGCAGAGGTTGCTCGAAAGAGTGGAAACAAACGTTTTATTATTTCAATCGCTATTTTATTAGCTATAATTGGGTATGCATTAATTGCTACAGCTGGCAATCCAGCAAGTCAGCCTACAACTCTTTTGATGGCTATGTTTGTAGGATTTTTCATATTCTTTATGCTAAATCAATCGAGATCAAAATCTGAAGCTTTGGTGCCGAAATTACTGGTTGATAATAGTAAACGGGATAAAGCGCCATTTAATGATGCTACAGGTTCACATGCTGGTGCTCTTTTAGGGGACGTAAGACATGATCCATTCCAATCGGGAGGATTGGGAACACCCCCACATGAAAGAGTAGAAAGTGGGTTAATCCACAAATCACATTTAGGTGTTCTTTATAGTGACGAAATCGGTACTCTTGAAATGAGAACTCAACAAAAATTACTAACTGCTATGCAAGAAGGTAAGCTGCAAATTACAGGTCAATCAGAACTCAGTAGTGGTGCAATGGTTAGAAGTGAACCGGTTCCATGTAAATTTGTTTTAATTGCAGCTGGTAATATTGAAACTACTCGAAACATGCATCCTGCTCTTAGATCTCGTATTCAAGGTTCTGGATATGAAGTTTATATGACTGACACCATGCCAGATACACAAGAAAACAGACGTAAACTTGCTAGATTCTGTGCTCAAGAAATTGTGAAAGATAGAAAAATACCTCACTTCACCCATGAAGCTGTTGAAGAAATCATCTATGAAGCTCAAAGAAGAGCTGACAAGAAAGGTCATCTTACTCTTCGATTAAGGGAATTAGGTGGATTGATAAGAGCTGCAGGAGATTTAGCCAAGGAAACAGGTGAGAATTTAGTATCTGCAGAAACACTCAGAAATGCAAAAGTGATTGCAAGAACCTTAGAAAATCAGATGAGTGATTCTTACGCTGATTCAAGAAAACTCTACAAAATATTTGAAACAGATGATGCCAAAGTTGGTAGAGTTAATGGTCTTGCTGTTATTAATCAAAGATCAGGAATAGTTATGCCAATTGAAGCAGAAGTTGTTCCTGCTTTTAGTAGAAGAGAAGGTAAAATCATAGCTACTGGACAACTAAGAATTATTGCACGAGAAGCAGTTCAAAACGTTTCTGCAATAGTGAAAAAATATGTTGGAAAAGACATCTCTGATTTCGATTATCATATTCAATTTGTAGGAGCATATGCTGGAGTTGAAGGTGATTCAGCTTCTATATCAATCGCTGTTTCAATTATTTCTGCACTGGAAAAAGCACCTATCAGACAGGATACTGCAATGACAGGAAGTTTGACTGTTAGAGGAGTAGTTATTCCTGTTGGTGGAGTTACTGCAAAAATCGAAGCAGCTGCTGAAGCAGGAATACAAAGAGTTATTGTTCCAATTCAGAATATAGATGATGTAAAACTTGAAGAGAGATACCAAAACAAAGTAGAAATTATACCAGTCTCAAACTTCCATGAGGTTCTTCGCAATGCTCTTCCAAAAGATTACAGCTACGTTGCTAAGAAGTATGAAGATTTAGCTTTAGAACACACAGTTTTAGAGAACAATAATCAAAAGAAATGATCCCAAATGACTACCTCAGGTTTTTACCACTATTATTGTGGGATTACAGCTCAACCAAACGATGAAGAACAGTATGAAGACCTGGGAGATTTTGATCTTCATTTACACATGACTCAAAAAGAGCTTGAAGAAAAAGAACCAAAAAGACAACCTAGACTAGAAACTACCTTTTTTCGAGAGGATTGGATAGAAATTCAGTTAATGTTCAGGGCGTCTTATAGGGATGGAACTGAGGATATCCACAGATTCATAGATTTAGTTACTGAAGAAATTCAAGGTCAGCTAAATGTAACAATAGTAGATTTCAATATTGAATCAATTGTCTGAAGTCAATCTATTTGAAAACTATATTTAACTGAGCTTCACACTTATTACAAGTACCGTGTAGAGAAACTCTCCTTACTTCTGTATTTGATGCTCCTCTGTGTATAAGTAGTTCTTTACACTTCGGACAATAAGTATGCGTTGCTTCATGATCTGGTACATTATCAAGGTAAACAAATTCTAAACCTACTTCCTTAGCTACATCATAACATTTTTCCAGTAATTCTACAGATGTTGGTTGTAGCTCTTTTAGTCTATGAGAAGGTATTAGCCTTGCTAAGTGGAGCGGAACTGATGACGAGAGTTCTTCCATAATCCACGAAGCTAGTTCTCTTGTTTGATTTTCTGTATTTCCAAGAGCTTCATGAATTACTAGATTTAGTTCTACTAATTTTCCTTTGTCGAAGATTAGCTTAATAATTTTCTTAATGTCATTTATTGTACCTGCATGACACTTATCTTGGTATCCAGAATCAGACATCGATTTAACATCAATTGTAACTGCATCAACGAATTCTAGTATTTCAGTTACAGGCTCTTCACAGAAATAAGCATTTGTTCTGAGTAACACTTTGAGATTTCTTTGCTGAGCTAGCTTGGCTGTATCTCGAACCCATTCAAAAGAAATCAAAGGTTCAGCTTCTCCAAAAGCAATAACCTTAGATCCAGAAGCCATACTAAACATTGCAGCTTGATCTGGCGCTAATTTTTTGGCTCCAGTATCTGCTGGATCAACACTGATTTTTTCAGGCATCATACAGTAATCACAGTCCAGATTGCAATTGAAAGTAGAAAATGTTTGAACTCTTGAATTTGGATGAAAATGATAAACATGTTGCTTTTCAATCATATCAATTTTCATGTCTGTATATCCATAAGTCAAGGAGTACAGTTTTCCTTCAACGTTTACACGTGAAAAACACTTACCTCTTTCCCCTATCAATAATGTACATTTAATTGGACAGAGTTGACATTGAATTACTCTATTACCTTCATCAATTACTTCATAGTATTCAGCTTCGTGCATTGTAGACTGTGACATCGGCTTCATGACACTCTTTGAACTTCATTATTAAATTTTATTAAACTAACATCTATTTTGAGGGAAATATTTGATTTGTTTTTTTGAAGAAATAAATTACTGATTTGATTCTTCTAATCTAGTTTTCAACACAAAGTATTTCAGATACTAATCAAACTATAAGTTAATGTGGGCGGTTTTAAGAAGAGATGCTATGACAGTATGGCAGCAGGTTGAATTTAAAGAACGATTAGTTCACTATAGAGAAATATTCCAAGGTAAGAGAATTCCTAGGTATAAACTAGCTCGATTATTCTATGTACCCTTCAATGAGTTCAAAGATAAAGATGAACTATTGAATATTCATGAACACAATCATTCAAAATTCAAGAATTGGGTTTCTGAAAAACAACATCTTTCTTTAGAGGAAGTTGAGAAAGAGGTTGAAAATCTGTTCAAGGATAAAGATTTAGAAAAAAATAATTATTTGTCATTAAAGTTAGCTATTTTGAAAGATATGCTCTCTTCTTGTGAATTTTGTGAAAACAAATGTAAGGCTAATCGAGAGGAAGGACAAATTGGCAAATGTGGAGTTGATGGAAGTGCTTATGTCAGTTCTGCATTTATCCACATGGGAGAAGAAAGCCCAATCGTTCCAAGTGGAACTATTTTCTTCCTTGGTTGCACTATGCATTGCCAATTCTGCCAAAATTGGGATATTAGTCATGAATTTGAATTAGATAGAGTAAAAGGAAGAGGGTCTTCACCGACTCAACTCGCTCAGCATTACTATACACTTGTTAAACAAAATGCTCGAAATATCAATTTTGTAGGGGGAGATCCTACACCGAATCTCCATGTAATTCTTGAATCTTTTCACCATTCTCAAGTGGATGTACCTATGTTATGGAATAGTAATATGTACTTAACAGACACTAGCATGAGATTGATTGCAGATCTTTTTGATATTTGGTTACCAGATATGAAATATGCAAACAAAGAGTGTGCATCTAAATATTCCAAAGCTCCACATTATTGGGAAGCTCTTCAAAGAAATATGAAAATGATTGAAGAGAGAGGAACTGGTGAGTATATAATTCGACACTTAGTTATGCCAAATCACACAAATTGTTGTTCAATACCTCTCTTGAATTGGGTGAGTGAGAATCTGAAAACACCTTTAGTAAACATCATGGCTCAATATCACCCAGATTATAAAGTCCTTCAAACTAGTGGATTTCCAGAAATTAACAAAAGGGTTTCTACTACAGAAATGTATGAAGTCAGAAATCATGCAGATAAACTAGGTCTTTACTGGAAAAGTGTTTCTTAGTAAATTATTGAATACTCATATCCCACAATAACCTCTTAGTTGTTGACCGCTCCCACTTATTCAAAGCACTTCTTGCTGCTATTGTTTCTGATAAGAATTTGTGTTGAAAATCTGCAATAAAGTCAATTAGTTTCTCAATTTCTGTTATTTTGTCTAACAATGCTTCAGATATGTAGAACGTTATCGAAAAACCTGGTTCTGGTTCTTTTTGAACTATTCCTGTAGATTCATAGAGTGCTAAACTTAGCCTTCTGAGTAACATATCATCAAAAGGGTCTCTAAGTTCTAAAATCAATGAAATCAAGCTTGAGTTTCTTGTTTTTTCGATAAAACCGTTTTTTAATGGATACTGTTTCAAATCCATCTCCCTACAGTCTTTGCAAATAACACAAGGATAGTTAATCTCCCTGTGTGGACAGACATATCGTTCAAGCTTAAGAGCTTTCCTGATTTTATCTTTATCTTCAAGGAACTCAGCTGAATGAGCACTCATACAAGTATTCAGAGTGTTGGTCCAATTTATATTTAGTGTTAGGTGTAACTAGATTTCGAACACATCTTCTGAAACCTGTTTTTTCTCACCATAAAACAATTCTATTCTCTCAACAGGAAATGCTGATAGCACTGAGGAAATAGTTTCTTTTAATTTCCAAAGATATTTATAAGTTGTCTCAGGTTTTTTCTTGAAAACACTAATAGAATCTTCAACACTCACCCTATACTCCTTTAGTATAATCCCAGCTTTACTTCTAGAGGACGTTCCTTTAAGTTCATTTTTAAAAGAAGCTTGCCATCTTTCGGTTAGATCTTCCTTCTTTAGATATAATTTCATCTCGATTATAAGTAACTCTAAATCAGATCGTAATTTCCAGAATTTATTATTGATGATACTGCTAGATAAGCTTGTTAAATTGTCCAATATTTCGTTGAAATTACTAATATATGCCCTAATTTCCTTCTCTATGTTTTCTTCTAACTTACCTAGATTATTGTCCATGCATGCTTGAAATTTTGAAGATATATAAAAAAATGGTGTTCTGAAACAAATGTTTAAATCAATCTTATTTTTATCACTATCGTCAATGACTGTCAAAAACCACTTTGGCATAGATTTTATCATTGAAGAGAATGAAATCTATCTAGATTCAGCAACTGCTGGTAAGCTTCCACAATCCTCTGTTAAAGCAATGAGTGATTTTTACTCTAAACATGGTGGAGGTATTAATAGAGGTACTCATAAAATAGCACTTTATGCCAGTCGCTCTCTGGAACAATCTCGTTCTATAATTAGTAAAATATTTTTTGTTGAAAATTCTCAAATATCTTTTCTTCCATCCAGAGAAACTGCAATGATTAATACTCTATTTTCTCAACGTTTTGAGAGCGATGATGAAATCATTTCGAGTTCACTAGATGATCATTCTGTGATAACTCCATTATTGAATGTAAACAAATATTTCGGATCCAAAATCATTTTCACTGGAATTGAAGATGAAGTTGATTTGGTAGCTTCTCTACAAGAAAGAATAAACCCTAAAACAAAGGCAATAGTTCTTTCTTCATTAACCTTAGGTATAGGTGTTCTACGAGATTGGAGAGCCATTACTAAACTTGCTGAAGACAATGGATTGTTCTTTGTTTTGGATTTATCCAATAGTATAGGTCATACAAACTATGATTTTAGTGATGTTTCTCCTAACATTACGATTTCATCAGGGAATATCGGAGCGCTTGGTCCTTATGGGGCATCATTCCAAATTGTTAATGATAAAACTAACAATAATCTCCATCCTATATTGATTGGCGGAGGAGCAGTAGTTTCAGTTAATAAATCAGATTACAAACTGTCATCTTCACCTTATAAATTTGAACCAGGTTCTCTTAATTTTGCAGCAATTTCAGGTTTAGCCAATAGTTTACAATTGCTATCAAATGTTGGATTCGAAAAAATAAAAAAACATGAACAAAATTTAAGAAAGATTCTCTATGATGGTCTAAAAGAGATTAAGAATATAGAGATTATTGAAAAAGAAGGACTTGAGTTTGGACCCATTTTATCCTTCTTCAGTGACGAAATTGATTCTCATGATATTGCAATAATTCTTGAAGATTTATCAAATATATATGTTAGAAGTGGTGCGTTATGTTCACACCTCTTTATGGATGAAATAAAGAAAGAATCTTTAGTACAGATATCTACTCACTTGTATAACACAGAAAATGACATTAATACTGTTTTAGAAACTCTTGATTCAATAATGTCAGAAATATGAGAGAGAAAATCATAGGTCACCTTAGCTTCTTTCTGGCCTAGCAAATGCTTTACCAAATGCTTTACCAAATGCCTTACGATCATCCTCTAGATTTTCCCTAATGTACATTTATTTCAATACTATTCAAACCTTTTGATTTCTGAACAAGGAAAATTTTAATATCTCCTTATTGTAAAACAAATGGGATTTATGACAACTTCTACAAGATTCGGAATTGAATTCAACCTAAAACAAGAACAAATTTACTTAGATTCTGCAACAGTAGGAAAACTTCCAGTCTCTTCCATTAAGAAGATGATCGATTATTATGCTTCCACTGGAGGAGTTCCAGTTAGAGGAATCCATAGTGAAATATCTGCAAGTAATCAACTTTTGAATAAGAATAGAAAATCTCTTGCTGATATTTTCAAAATATCTCCTAATCAGATTTCATTTTTTCCTACAAGAGAAACACTTCTAACAAATGTTTTTCACTCAATTCCCAATATTAAGGAAAGAAGAATAACAACAAGTATTCTAGAAGAGCACTCTGTGCTTGCACCTGCAATTCGAGTAAACAATTCTTTTGGTACAAATATAGATTATCTTAATTTAGAAGATGAAATGAATATAATTGAGAAATTAAGTGAAAAGATTCAAACATCTAAGGACGTTGTTCTCCTTTCTTCTTTAACCGCTACTAATGGAGTGAAGAGAGATTGGGGTAAAATAGCACAAATCTGTAAAGAAGTTAATGCTACATTCATCCTTGATATCAGTTATTCAGTTGGTCATGAAGTTACTAATTTTGATGTTATTCAACCAGATATTGTTGTTTCATCAGGTTGTATAGGTGCTTTAGGTCCCTTAGGGACCGCGTTTCAGATTACTTGTGAAGAGATCTATGAATCAATGGATCCTCTGATTGTAGGAGGAGGTTCAATTATAGCACTTGAAGAATATTCATATTTTCTAAATTCCTCAGGTTCCAAATTTGAAACAGGTTTAGTCAATGTAGCTAATATTGATGCTATGGTTAATAGTCTTGAAATATTGTCAAACTTTGGTTTGTCTAAGATTCAAGATCATGAGAAAAAGTTACATGAAGAATTAAGGAAGAATCTAAAAGATATCTCTTCCATAGAAATCAATGAAATAGAAGGGGTTGAGTATGGACCAATACTTTCCTTCGGGTGTGACAAGATTGAAGCTCATGACTTAGCTCTTGTTTTAGATGATATTAGAAGTATACAGATTAGAAGTGGAGCTTTGTGTTCCCATTTGTATATGTATGAACTGAAATACAACGATATAGCTAGAGTTTCTACTCATATATACAACACTGAAGAGGAGATACTAATCTTCTTAGAAACACTTTCATCAATTTTAGATGTGTAATTTCAAAGACATGATTAGAATGTAAAGAAAGAGATAAAAATTGGAAAATTAACCTTCGTATAACTCAGCACGCATAGTCTAGTGGTAGGACTGAGGCCTCCCACGCCTCCAACCCGGGTTCGAATCCCGGTGCGTGCACCAAGAACTTCTTGACTTCTCTTTAACCTAAAATCACTTATTTGACACAATAGACTAACTTTTAAAATACAATCACTTATTAATCATTAACAGAAGGTGTATTTATGGCAAGATGCCCAGATTGTGGCGGTGAAGTGAAATATAAGGCTCCTTTTATGGTTTGTTTAGATTGTGGTCTTTCGTTCAGGAGAGGAGAGCTCGATAGAGTTAAAACTGAAGTTCGAGCGGAGCAGAAAAAAGTCATTGGAGAATCCACTGAAGAAACTGAAAAGAAGGAACGAGATCGAAAAAGAGCATACCATGACTGGTATCTAAAGAAGGAGGAAAAGTAATGACAATCATTGCTCAGCACTTAAAGTGTGACTTCAGAGATAGATGTGCCTCCTGCAGCAAATATTTGTGGTCACCCAAACAAAAAGGAAGATATTTTTATTGTTCTGATTGTAAATCAGACATTCTCTGTGATCGTGGTTTAATTCAAAATTTTACAACAGATAAAGATGGGATTATTCAAAAGAAGAATCTGTGTATGAAATGTAATAATGAAGTAGAAGAAAAAATGTGGCCTGAAGAAGCCCTTGAATTGTAAGAAATCTATTCAATTATTACGTATAAGCCAGGATCATCCATTATGTAAATTAGTTCATCTGGATTATCTGCCATATATGATTTGATTTCTTTTCGAAGTGCGTCTACAGGAGATTCATCAGGTTGTTTTATTGGTGTAACTCTGTAATATTTTGTTAATTGTTCAGCATCCCAGTCAGAAATCATCTTCAGATTTCCTTTACCAATAGTTTTAACAATTCTCATTGTATCTACAGGCTTCTGATTTCCAATTTTGAAAGTCTCAGTAGTACAGTAATTATCAAGGATGTATTCAAGTCCTTCTTGAAGAGGCATGTCACCAGTTTCTTTCATAACTTGTTCATAATTAGCATTGCCAACACCATCTGGAAGTGGTGCAACTGCAATAATTATACCTTTCCCGTCTTGTTTAGTTGCATTCCAAGCAGCGTGAATGCCTTTACCAGCTTGGTATAGATTGATACCCCAGCTTTGCATTCCACTAACTACAATTCCTGCAGCCTTAGGAAGCCTTACTGTTCTCATTTCAACAATATGTCTCTTTGCTTCATCATGTAATTCTACTAAATCACCAGTGCTAATATGGACTATTTCTCCTTCAGTAACAATTGTATCTATTCCAAAAATTGAAACTTTAGTTTTTAGTATATTTACCATATTTTTAATATCTGTAATTACTGGGTTTTCTTTTGTTCCACCCAATTTACAGCCAGGATCAAATCCTAATTCTCTGTTAAACATTTTTGGATGATTTTGTCGAACTGTTTTTCTACTAGCAATTCCTGGACACATCTCTTTGATTGTTCCAGCAACACCAGCGAAGTAATGAAGTTCACTATCAGTAATAGGAACTAGAATTGATGCTTCAAAAGCCAATTTATCAAATTCCATAGGAGTTCCTGCATCACTTTCACCAACGTAAACACCTTCTACATCACAATCATGTGATACAATCTGTGATCTGTATTTTTCATAGACTTGATCTCCAACCATTTTTGGATATTCTTCTTCCTTAGGTTGTCTATGTGTTCCAGTTGCGATTAGAATTCTAAAATCATCTTCTGCAACGTCTAATGATAAAATCTTTTCAATCATCATTGGCAGGATAATCTTTGTATGAATATTAGGCCTAGTGTAATCATCAATAACGAATACGATTGGTTTTCCGCTTTCGTATTTTTCTTTGACTAATTCATCAAAAGTGAGATTATAACCAATTGGGTCATCTAGCTTTCTCATTAAAGCTTCCTTGACTGTTCCCTCGAACATTGGTTGCTTGGAAAATTCAGGAGGATGTAAGAATTTTGTTTGATCTTTGTACTCAATTGGTACAAAGTGATTCAATATCTCTGAACCCCAAGATATTGGTGTATCCAAATATTCTGTCATAAGCTTCTCACACTTAAAGTGTATATAAAATATATCCTTTGGACAAAAAACTGGATTACACCAATTAATTTTTAATTGCTTCATCTACTCAAGAAATATGGCATTTCATGAGGTTAAGCTTCATCCTTCAAGAAAGGTAAACATACGTGTTCTAGCAATAGCTAACCTCTTTTCTGGCTTGATTTATGGGTTTTATAATGTAATCATCCAACCATTCTTAGTTGAATTAATAGAATTAACTGGAAAACATGTCAAGCCAGAAGAAACTTTAGGAATGATCATGACAGTTGCTTCTGTTGTTCAAATCATACCAATGATTTTTGCTTCAAAAATAAGTGATAGAATAGGTAGAAAACGAGTTATGCTAGGTAGTTTCATATTCCTACCAATATCAATGGTGTTATTGGGAACATCTGGACTCCTTTCTGTTGTTTTTCCTCTTCAGTATTATTCTTTTGGAGCTAAATTTCCTTTAGAGTTAGTATCACTATCTGAAGGCGTAGCGAGTAGTTTTCCAATCACCTATGCTTTAGCTGTTGCTTTCCTTGGTTTGTCATGTACGTCTCTTGCCTTTGGTTTTGGTGATCCTGCAAATAGTGCATTAGTAGCTGAAAGCGCAGAAAAAAAGAAAACAGCTTCATCTTTTAGTATAATTAGCTTAGCATTTTATGCTACAGGTTTAATAGGTCCATTAGTCATTCGAGTATTAACAGATAAAATAGAGTTATGGGTATATTTCTACATCCTAGCTGCTCTTAGAATTTTCATGTTTTTATATCAGTTATTCGCATTGAAAGAATCACATGTAGTCAAGGATTTTTCTTCTAGTTTCCTTAAACAATTTACTCAATCGCTCAAAGCTATATATCAGATGTTCCTACAGATGTTTAAGTCAATTCTTCTTTATCTTTCAATTCCCTATTACTTCATAAGAAGAAGACAACAATCTGAAAAAAACAACTATTATAATGAAATTGAAACAAATCTCAATTTATTCAAAGAGATATTCCGGAATCCTGGAGTTCCCTATGCTATAGTATTCTTTATACTTGATGCATTAACATGGGGGTTAAGCTTAAGCATCTTTTGGGGAAGTTTAGTAACTCAATATAACTTCAATGAGGGTAACATTGCGATACTTCAACTAATTTTCAATGTAAGTACATTATTATTCTTCATTCCAGTAACTAAAATATCTGATAAATTGAAGAAAAGTGAACTTCTTCTACTAAGCCAACTTACAGGAGGTTTATTTTTTACTGCAAATATAATTGCTTATTTTACACTTCCACAATTCAGATTATACATCATCATGATAGGTTGGATAGGGTTAGGTGCAAGTGTTGCTTTCTGGATGCCTGGAATAATGTCTATACTAACAAACTTTGATAAGAAAAGAAGAGCTGAAACTTATGGTATGGTTCAAGGATTGCATCAAGTAGGTTGGTTTCCAACTTCCTTCCTTGCTGGACTTATCATCTCTCGAGTTAATTTCTTAACCGTTTTTGTAATCAGTATGATCCTCTTTCCATTTAATCTTCTTATGGCTTGGAAGTTTCCTGTTCAGAAAGAAGAGGAAGAAGATGTAAATGAAGAAGCAGAGTGATTGAAACAATCAAAAAGGTCTTCCCTGATTGAAATCACCTAAGCGTGCCTTAATTCCTTCTGCTGCCCAATTAAGATACTGAACAATTTCTTCTTCCTTTTGCTTAGTAAAATAGAAATACCCTACTAACCAAAAATCGCTTTCAACGTCAGATAATTGCTTTAAAAACCATCCTTCAATCAGATTCTCAGTTTGAATTTCAAGTTTTTTCAAACTAGCCATTTCTTTTTCAGATAATGAGGATTTGACAAATATTTCGCTATCAATAGAAAAAGCAGTTAGTAATTCAGAGAATAGCAACACACTGTCTTTTTCCTGTAGTTCAGCACTTTCTAGAAAAGTGAAGACCTTCCCTTGATCTATATCTCCAATAAATAAATCTGCAACGTAAATACTACCTGATCTTTCTAAGTTAATCAATTTCTTTCTCAAGATGTCAAGAAAATTGGAATCAAGAGAATCTGATGGAAAAATCTGAGTATACTTCGCTATTTCAACTGCTTTACCAAGCATATCGATAGGTGGTTCAAAAGTCTCAAAACTGATATGCTGTGAGAGAACACTAAAGATTGCTTGTCCTTTTTTCTCTAAATACTCGTTATTATCAAAAAGATCAGTGAAAAAGACAACTCTAAGTGGATTAGATTCTCCTAAAGGTGAGTACAAATAGATTTTGATGTCTTCAAGAGCAGCATTTACTAATCCTCTTTCACTAGCTGTACACTCAATAACAAAGTTATTCAGAGCGCTTATCATAGGCCAGATGAGTATTTCGCTTACTTTGAGTGTGTTATCCTGATAGATAGTTCTTCCTAAACCTGTCTCTATATCCATGAAGGCCACGAGATGTATCATTGATTCCTTATCTAATTGATTCTTGATAAAATTATCCCTTGTTGGACGAATACAATAAGCTTAATAATAATATTGTAAATCTTTAATAAAAACGTCGATGATTGTATGCAACTTGAAACTTCTGCAGGTATTGTGATATATAATTCTGGCCGATATTTGCTGCTTAACTATGGACGAAGCAGAATCACTGAAAACAGGTATGGACTGACAAAGGGTAGAATTGAAAATAATGAAACAATAATGCAAGCCGCATTAAGAGAAGCATACGAGGAAACAGGAATCAAAGACATTTCTATTTTAGAAGAATTTCAACATAAGATTACATATTACTTCAAAAGAGGTTCCCAGAAAATTAAGAAGACTGTTGTTTATCTGATAGGAATATCGGCAGTAACTGAAGTACACATCTCCAAAGAACATGTAGGTTACTTATGGTGTACATATGAAGATGCATTAAAGACATTAACTTTTGAAAACACAAGAAAAGTTATAAGAGCAGCAGAAAGGTATTTACGTGAGAATGAACTCGCAAAAGAACCTCTAGAGGGGAACTAAGTGGCATTATCTGAAAAGGATCTACTATCCAAACCTGTTGTAAAGAAACCAAAAACTCTAAATCCATTAGGTGCGATTTTTTTTGCTGGCTTTCTTGGGGGAAGTCAAGCATTGATACTAAATAGTTTCGCAAAACATATCTTACATGTAGGACTGGGAGCTCTAGGAATAATACTACTTGTATTATCAACTGTATTCGTGATAGCAGCTGTTTCTCTATCGGCCAAAATATCAATGTTCATGGTCAAACTTGAACCTACAAAAACTATTTCAGCACAATTTGCTTTACAAATTATGTATTTTTATATAGGTTTTCTTCCAGTCTATGGTTTTGCCATTGTCTATTTTGAAAAATCATTAGCTTTTTGGAAGATTTTGATAGTAACTGTAGTTGTTTTGGTTATGTTTGCTGCATTACTCTACTTCAATATCTTTACAATGAAGAAAGATGAAGCAAGACTTGCTGATCTTAAGAAACCGTTCTACCAGCCTAAAAAAATACTCTTTATTACATTAAGTTTTTTAATTCCCGCAGCAGCTACAATTCTTGCGAGTTTTATTTAAATAGCTCAATTAATTATTTTGAATGTTTGTTTTACTAAATCGTCTTGTAGACTCTGAAAGGTCTTAACTGCAGTATCAAAATCAACTTTATTTGAAACAGTTTCCACACCCTTTAGTAATGATCCCTTGAATTTCCAAAGTTCAACACTATATACATAGGCATCTGGTTCAGGGATATGTAATCCGCTTCTATCATACACATAACCTGATCTTTGCCCGAAAGACAGCATCAGAACAAACCAATAATGTGGTCTAGGATCATCATCATCTGATGGTTTTGTAAGTGTAATTGTTTCTTCAATTGTTCCACTTTTAGTTTCAGCTGATAGCTCTAATTTCTTCTTATTTTTATATACATCTGGAGGTATTCTTCTAGAAGACATATAACAACATAATAAAACTGTATCTTATAGATTAAAAATTTAACGTATAGAAAGGCTGTTTAAATACTGAAATCTTGTTGTTTTTCTAAATAGTCACTAAAATTCCCCCCAGTATTTAAAAAGGGTTTAAATAATACGGGTGGAAAGAGGTACTATATACAGTTCGTGAAAGTGTTTGAGAGATGAATGACACTCCCACTCCATTAGAATGCGTATTGATTGATTTAGATTTTTTCATACGAGAAAAGAAGAATGAAGTTGAGGAACCAGTAATTCGAATTAGAGGAAAGACTTCTGAAAATCAAACACTAATTATTCATGTAACTGGATTTTATCCCTATTTCTATATTGACGACCTTGCGGAGACTACTAACGCTATTCAAAGCCTTCTTTATACAGACAAAGAGTTTGGAGATTGGATAAAAGATCATTATCAAGTAACTAAATACAGATATTATCAGAACAAACCAATTTTTCTCTACAAAATACTTGGGAGAAATCCCTGGCGTATTCAGAAATATAGTAATAATCTGAAAGAAAAAGGCATACAAAGTTATGAAAATGATATTTCTTATGTCTCTCGTTTTCTGATAGATAATAATTTAAGATGTTTAAATTGGATTGAAATAGCAAACTATGAAGAAAAAGAATCTCACGAGTTTGGAAAAGTAATTGAAGTTGATTTTCACGATATCAAAAACATAGAAAAGAAAAATTCATTTCAATTTACCATACTCAGCTTAAATCTAGTTATAAACTCTCTTACTGATGAAGGTAAGAAAATTAAGAATTTCTCGAGCATTCTAGAAGATAAGACACAAAGAATTGTTACTGCATCAGTATGCTGGAGCAAAGATGGAAGTGATTTGGAAACAAGAAACTTCTTTCTTGAGAAAGAAGATAATGATAGTGAGAGAACATTAATCAAAGATTTAATTGCTCAAATTCATTCTGTCTCTCCTGACATTCTAGTTACCTTTAACGGAAATCTGGTTACACTCCCCTATCTTTTTGCTCGGATGGAAAATCTAGGTCTAGATCCTGAAAAACTAGGACCATTTCAAGATGCTAGAATAAAACCTCCTATTGGATATCTTGGTTTTAGAATTCCAGGTTACATAACATATGATCTTGTTAAAAGCACTCGATGGTTAAGAACTAAATCTGGAAAGAAAAATCTAACCGAGTTCTCTAAAGAACTTCTCAAAATTGAGAGAAAAGATGATTATGGGTCAATCAATCAATTATGGAATAAAACATACAAACATAATGAGAAAAATCACAAGAAAAAACTCACAACAGCTTGTTCTCTGGATGCTAAGATAATCTATAATTTATTCTTTGAAATGGGAATGGAAGAATGGGTTGAAGTAATTAAATTTGTAGGAATTCGTCCATCAGAAGGTATTTATTCGACACCAAGACACATTGGAGAATTTCAGCTCTTTAGAGTTTTAAAAGACAAAGATACATTAGTTCCACCAGAGCCATCTAGAGAAGAGTTAGCCTATAGAAAAAGCACTCGATCTCTTGCGATTGGTGGATTTGTTCTGGTTCCTAAAGGAACTCTCCATGAAGCTGTTTTAATAGCTGATTTTAGATCTATGTTCCCTTCTATTATGGTAGCTTTCAACATTGGAGGTGAAAGTTATGATGGGTCTATGGCATTACCTGAGAAAAAATTCCTTAATGAACCTGACAGTGGCCTCAGAATCATGATGAAAGGTCTTCTAGATGAGAGAAAGGAAGTTAAAAAGAAGATTTCTGACCTTGAAACTTATTTAAGGACAGATACAGATCAAAAGACGATAAGTGAACTCAAGAAAGACCTTCATAAATTTAAAATAAAATCCAGTGCATTAAAAGTAACAGCTAATTCCCTTTATGGCAGTCACAACTATGTTGGAAGCCGTTTTTACAATACTGAAATTTCAAATGCCATCACAAGTATAGCAAAGGATTATATCAAGAAAATTGATAAATGGACTCAAGAAATATCTGAGAACAAATGTCAGGTGATATATGGAGATACTGATAGTATTTTCGTCAAACTTTCTGATAAAAACTCTGTGTTTGAATTATTTGAAAAAATAAAGGAAGGACAAACGTTCTCATTATCCGAAGTTCCAGAAGTCCAAGAATTACTTGAGTTTTATGAATCTAAACTACCAAAAGAAATGGAACTAGAATTTGTAGATTTAGCATTAAGAATTGTTTTTGCTCCTGAAACTAAGAAACGGTATAGTTACATCAGTGTTGTCACAAATGACCTTTCAATAGTTGGTTTTGAGGCAATTAGGAGTGACACTTCACCTTTTGCGAAAGAAGTTCAAACAGCTGCATTACATTGTGTTCTTGAAGATGGAGATCTTGAAAAAGCTAGAAAGAAAGTTATAGAGCTCTGTCTTGAATTCAAAAAAATTTCTGGAGAAGAACTTATTCAGAAAACAACTATTCTTGGTCCAGTCAGAAGGAATCCAAAAGATTACAAGTCAAAAACTCCTGCAATAGGGGCGCTTGAAGATTATTCTATGAGAATGGATCTAAACTTAAACGAGATTTGGAAAGAGTATGAACGATTTCCATTCATAATTTTAGAAGGAAGTTCATCATTATACAAAAGAGCTAAACATCCTTCAATTGTTGATGTTCAAAAAATTGACAGAGAACATTATTTGGAAGAAGCAATAAGAGATGTGAAACGAATAGGAGTCAAGGTAGAACTCAAAGATATTCAAACATCTAGTCAAAAAACCTTAGATTTCTCATTATCTTTGACAAATAACAAGAATAAAGACGAAAAACAAGAGTAATAAATTTTTTACATATCTTCTATTTCCTCATATAATAGAGATAGTAAATCGTTAACTTTACTTCTGTATTCTCCATCTTCTGCCATTTTCTTTGCGGAATTTAGAACTGAAAGATTTGAAAATAGTAACATTAAATTCCAAAGTTTTTCATCTACTTCTAATCCATAGTCATCTTTTAAAGTGTTCATTGAGTGATGGGTCAAATCAATCATATCTTTAACTACAGTTGTAAGTAGTTCAATCTTGAAATCATTTACATCTTTGAAAACCTTATCTGCCATCTTTCTAACAATACGTTGAACAGGTCTTTCTGGTATTGGCACTCTTTCTTCAAGTTCTGTAGTTTCTAATTCATCAAGAGGAGCCCAAAGAAGAAGATTAATTGAATCAGGTTGGTAACTTGCGCGGTAATACTTGATAGTCTTAGCCATATTTTTGATGCTCTCTTCTCTAACTACATAGATTAGTTTTGATTTCTCAAGTATCTGCAAATGGTGGTATACAGCTTGAGGAGTACTATCAATTTTTTGTGCAATTTCAGATAAATTGAATTCACTTTCAGAAAGGATTCTTAGAATAGCAAGCCTTTTATTTGAACCTAAAGCTTTACTGATATTTACAGTCTCCCCTTTCTTCAGTTTAATAATATTCAAATCTTTTGCTTCTGATTTATCCTCAGTCATGCTACCCGTAACCATGGTTTACTCAATTCTCTGCCTTTTGTAGTTTTTGGTTACAGTTCTTCAAATTAGAGTAACAAGAAAAATAGAAAAAGATGAGTAGAAATTGATTAACCTATATCAATTGATTCTACTTTTTTGAACGGATCATCACCAATAATAGGAACATGAATAACTAGTAATCCTTCATTATAATGTGCAACAGTTCCATCAGGATCAGCTTCTGTCAAGAAAGGATATTCATTGACGAATTCGAAATGTTCGTCTCTTATAGCATTTAACCTTAGACCGTTCTTAACTACCTTGATTGAGATATTATCTTTCTTCACTCCAGGTAACTCATATATCAGACGATATTCATCTTCAATATCAGCACATCCTTCTTCGTGTTCTTCGGTTTTAGTTCCACAATCACATCCACAATGAACATGTGGATTAATCCAATATTTTCGTTTCTTTATTTCTTTAGTCTTTGCCATTTTCATACCTCTGTATTTTAAAATGATTAAAAGCAAATTAATCTTAATTGTAAATAGAGTGCTTTATCTTTTTAAGACTAATCTTTTACCAAAAATATAGATTTTAGAAAACATCAATCATCGACAGATTTAAAGTCAAATTTACCTCTCGTTATTCACCTATCGGCATATTGGGTGTTAAGTGATTCATTTGTCATTATTTGAAGCAGAATATTACGATAAAAAAGAGGGAAAGAAAGTTCAATGTGTGCTTTGTCCACGAAATTGTGTTATTCAACCAAATAGCTTAGGAAATTGTCAAGCTAGGAAAAATATTGATGGAAAACTTTACGCTCTTGGATACAACAGATTTACTTCAGTTCATGCTGATCCAATAGAGAAGAAGCCAGTATATCATTATAAACCTGGAACATCTACAATGAGTTTTGGGACAGCAGGATGCAATCTTCATTGTGCTCATTGTCAAAACTGGAACATCAGTCAAATCTCAGCAGAAAGCAATAATTTGATTCAGGTTACACCTCAGAATGCAATTGAAATGACTCGAAAAAACAGATGTGATACAATTGCTTACACATATAATGAGCCACTCATAAACTGGGAATGGATTCGAGACACAGGTAAATTAGCTCATGAAAATAATATTGGTAATATTCTTGTTTCTAATGGTTTGATTAATTCAAAACCTCTTGAAGAGTTATTGCCGATTATTGATGCTGCAAATGTTGATATCAAGGCTTTTACAGATGATTTCTACAAAGAAGTAGCAGGATTTCCTGGACTGAAATATATTCTGCAGAATGTTATTAAGATGTGGTCTGAAGGCGTTCATATAGAATTAACAATGTTACTCATTCCTGATTATAATGATTCTCCTGATGAAATTAAACAGTTTTCACAGTGGGTTCTTAACGAATTGGATGAAAACGTTCCTATTCATTTTAGCAGATTTTATCCCCATTACAAAATGCAGCATGTAAAACCAACACCTGTGGATACTGTAATTGAAGCTAGAAGAATTGCAGAAGAGGAGGGATTAAACTACGTTTTCACAGGTAATCTTCCGTACTCAGAAATAAACACAACTTTCTGTTTGAACTGTGGTCAAACTCTAATTGAGAGAGTATATTATAATGTTAAAATCAAGCAGCTTTCAAAGATTGGTAAATGTAAAAATTGCGGGATTCAAGCTCCTATTAAGCAGTAACTTAACAAGATGATTTGTTTATTGTTTTACAATTAACTTTATAATATCAAATTTAAACGAAAAATTCATATGTTAGACATTTTAGAACAAGTAATCAACAAAGTGTCAATCTCATCTAAAGATTTTCTTGATGTTCGATATGCTTATGCTATGGGAGAATCTTTCACTGTTAGAAATGGTAGGTTTGATAGTGTGAGTAATCAAACTACAGGTGGCATAGCTATTAGAGCTTTAATTGATAATGCTTGGGGATTTACAACAATAGTCAAAACTGATAAGGACTCTGTTTTGCAGGCTGTTAATAAAGCAATTAAAATGGCACAAGCTGGCTCAAAATACGCAAAGCAGGAAAGAACTATTGGAGATGGTTGGGTTTTTGAAGGAAAAGGAACCACAACAGTTGAAATTGATCCAAGAGAAATTGATAAAGAAACAAAATTCGAAAAGGTTGTTAATACAGAAAAATCAGCAAGAGAATATTCTGATTCAATTGCTGAGTCCTCTTCCACTTATCAAGAATCTCATGGTAAAGAAATAATCATCAATAACAAAGGAACTAAAGTTGAGAATGAAACACATGTTATTCGGCTTATGAAAAATGTAGTTGGAAGAGACGGTACAAAAATGCAGAGTGTTTTTGATTCAACAGGAGGAGCTGGAGGATGGGAATTAGTTGAGCATTGGGATCCAGAAGAAGAAGGATTAAAAGCTGCAATTATGGCTGAAAAACTATTGATTGCAAAGGAACCTCCTTCTGGCAAAATGAATGTTATTATGGACCCCTCACTTACTGGCGTTTTCATTCATGAAGCTTTTGGACATGCTTGTGAAGCTGATGGTGTTATTGCCAAAACCTCGATACTTGAAGATAAAATTGGGGAAAGAGTTGGTGTAGAGGGAGTAAATGTATATGATGATCCCACACTCAAAGGTCTAAGAGGGTCCTTTGATTTTGATTCCGAAGGAACTAAAGCTCGAAAACGTGTTCTTGTTGAAGATGGTATTCAAAAGGAATTCTTCCACACTTTGGAGACTGCAACTGCTTTGGGTATGGAACCAAATGGTTCTGGTCGGGCGATGAACTTCAACGTTACTCCACAAGCAAGAATGGCTAACACCTATGTTGATGGAGGAGACATGAATATTGATGAAATTGCTGAAGTTGCTAAAGAAGGGGTATATTTGAAGAAATCTTATGGTGGCTATGTTATTCCAGCTAAAGGTCAATTTTACTTCTCTTGTCAAATGGGCTATTTCATTGAAAAAGGAGAGATTACAGACATGATGGGAAATGTTGGAATGTCAGGAATGACTTTGGAAGTTTTACAAAATACCTTTGCAATTGGTAAACCATGGAAACCGGAATTTCTTGGTACATGTGGTAAAGGCGGACAATGGGTTCCTGTTTCTGCAGGTGGTCCTGATCTCGGTGTTTCTAATCTTGTTGTAGGAGGGACAAAATAATGAGTTCAAAAGATGATCTTCATACATTAGCAGAACATGTTATAAATTCAGGTAAATCACTTGGCGCTGATCAAGTTGAAGCTTATACTATTTTTGGATCTGCAAAAAGTGTTCAGATTGAAAGAGGTTCAATTAGACGTTTTACAGATACAAGTAATTCAGGTTTAGGAATTCGAGTCGTTAAGAATAAGGCTATTGGTATGGCATCTACTACAATTTTTACAGAAGATTCCATCGAAAAAACAGTTAAAGATGCTTATGCTTTAGCAAAGGTCAGCCCTCCAGATCCAAATTTCAAATCGTTACCAATTGACACTAGAGAAGCTCCTACAATTATTGGACGATATGATAGTACGATTGAAGAAATCTCCGTTGAAGAGTTTACAGAACTTATTCTTGAAGCTATACAAGAAGCAACAATAACCGATGATGCTATTGTAAGTGGAAGTTTTACTGCAGGTATTGGAGAGAGATATATCGTTAATTCAGAAGGTATTGACAGATTTGCTTCTCAAACATCAGTAAGTGGATATCTAGGAGTCAAAATCCAAAATGGAGAAGACATTGGTAATGCTTATTATTATGATGCAGCAACTTTGATGAAGAATTTTAAACACAAGAAAATTGGAAAAGAAGCAGGAAGTAGGGCTAAAAAGATGTTAGGTTCTCAAAAAATCGACACAACTTCATTACCGATTCTGCTTGATCCTGATAGTACTTATGGAACTATTGATCCGATTCTTTCAAGCGGAATTAGTGCTTTTAGTGTGTTTAACCGAACAGCTTTCTTTGTTGATAAGATAGGTGATTCAATAGCTTCAAACAAGCTTACTATAATTGATGACCCCTTTATACCAGAAGGAACAGATTCAGCAGGTTTTGACGACGAAGGAGTTGTACCAAAGAAGCTTACACTTGTAGAGAATGGTATTCTTCAAACCTACATTACAGACTCATATTCTGCTCCTTTAGTAGGATTAGAGAACACAGGTCATGCATCAAGAGGTTCATTTGCGTCTAGACCTCGTCCAGCTCCATATACAATGAAAATTAAAGCTGGTGCAGTGTCAAAAGATGAACTTCTTGCAGATATGAAAGAAGGCATATATTTGATGTCTTCATCAATTCATTCAAGTGGAGACAATCCTCAAGTTTCAGCACAAATAAATCAAGGATTTTATGTGAAAGATGGAGAATTAAAGTATCCTATCAAGAATGCTGTAATTGGATGTACTATATTTGAACTCTTTAATAAAATAGAGAATATGAGTAAGGAAACAGAAAGTCGTAGCGGTCATGAAGCTCCATGGATGTTGCTTTCTCCACTTCGAATAAGTGGAGGAAAATAATTTTCTTTTCTTCTCTTATTATTTTTAAATACCGCTAACTTACAGTTCAAGCAAAACGTTTATTGCTTAATAGTGAAATTTGGTTTCTAATGGTAAAACTTAGTTTAGCTGCAGTGGCCAATATTCTTTCAATTGGTGGAAACCTAATTCTCATGACTCTTAAATTAGTCATAGGTTTCATTTTTGGTTCAATCAGTTTAATAGCTGATGGATTCGATTCTGTACTAGACCTTGTTTCTGCAACTGTTGCTGGTTTTGGAGAACGCAAAAGCAGGAAACCAGCGGATTTTGACCACCCATTTGGTCATCACAAATTTCAAACAATTTCGAGTTTAGCTATAGTAACGACAATGTTGCTTTCTTCATATTTCATTGCTGATGATGCCATTTCGAAGCTAATTACCGGAGTATCTTATGATTTAGACATTCTAATTTTAGTTGCTGCTATTATTTCTTTTGCTGGAAAGATTCTACTATATCTTGGATTGATGACTATTGGAAAAAAGTTGAATTCTCCTGTTTTTATTGCAAATGCAAAAAACTATAGAACAGACGCAATATCTTCAGTGTTTGTTGGATTTGCATATCTAGGAGTTAAACTTAATGTATGGTGGCTAGATCCAGCTTTTGCATTAGTTATAGTAGTTCTGATTTTATATACGGGTTTTGAGATAACAAAAAGCTCTCTACCAGAGTTACTAGACAAAGGTCCTCCTCAGGAAGTTGTTGAAAAGCTAAAGAAAACTGCACTTAAGTTTGAACATGTTGAAGAAGTTCATATCATTAGATTAAGATTAAGTTTAGGTGCTTATACAGGAGATTTCCATATTTTAGTTAATCCAGAATTGTCAATAATCAAAGCCCATGAAATCTCTGAAGAAGTTAAAGCTGAATTGGAAGAAGATGATGATTTTCGTGACTTAATAATTCACATTGAACCTGCATTACCAGAAGAGTTTCTTGAGAAATAGAAATAACTTATTTTAGTGATCTCTTCTTTCTTTTCCATGCAGAAAGAATCAGTCCTAACTCACCACTATGTTGATTTAGATGATGGATATATTCATAGAGCCAATCTTCTACTGTCATGCTGAAGTCTTTATACATTCTTGCTTCGAGTAAATGCTCTCGTTTGAGATCTGTAAATTTCTCTTCAATTTCGATAAATACATCATCATATTTCTCAATGAGTTCATCCAAGGTATACTGTTTAATACTTTTCTCAAAATGATAACCTTCTTCTGAATTATCCATTATCACATTGGCTATCCACATTTGATCATGAATCACATGCTCAACTATCCATCTAACAGAATTCAATGATTCATGTATAGTCCAATCCAGAATATCTTCAGGTAGATGTGTAAGAAATTCTCGAAAAGCGTCATGAGCTTTTTTAATAATGTCTTGGTAGAACTGCATTTTTGAATTTGATTCCATTTGAGGATGTGTATCAATTTGTATATTTAAGATATATCATTAGTTGAAATTATATCCGTATGAAAGATTTTTAATCCATTAAATTCATTGATACTTCAATGCTGAAACAAGATATGGAAACTGATGTACTAGTTGTTGGAGCTGGTCCAGCTGGAATTTGTTTAGCTATTAATCTTGGTAAAAAGAATATCTCTACAATACTAATTGATCAGAAACCTAAGAAGAATGTTGGTTACAAACCTTGTGGAGATGCTTTAAGTCCAAATTCTACCAGAAGGCTATTCGAACTCTCAGGAATAAAACAACCAAGAGGTAAAGAAATTTCTGAGAATCTTGCTACAGCACATTTTCGTCCTGTAAGTGATTTTGAACTTTCAATCGACTTCAAATCACAAACTGTAGACAGATTAGAATATGGTCAAAGACTATTAGAATCCTTAACAGATTATGCAAGTGTTTCTTTCAAATCCAAACATAAAGCTGTAGAAACAATAGTTGAAAATAACAAAGTTGTTGGATGTAAAGTCCGTCAGTATGATGGTAAAATCATTAATATCTATGCAAAGATTGTTGCAGATTGTTCAGGAGTAACTGGAATAGTCAGAAGGACAATACCAGAATCAGTAAGTAACAAGTTCCAAACAAAATTACCAAAATATGAGACTATAGTTTCTTATCGAGAAATAATTGAAACTCCATCTCCTCACAACTATCAAAAACAAATGAGAATAGAATATCATGATGAGATGCCTCCACCAGGTTACTTCTGGATATTCTCTAAAGGAGAACATACTCTTAATATTGGTGTTGGATGGTTGCTTAATGAAACGAATAAAGATTCAAATACAAAACTCATTTTGGCTCAACTTAGAAATAAAATCTTTCCAGATTCTAAAGTTTTAGATGGAGCTGGAGATACTTTATCTGGACGCTTACCTCAGTATTCAATGGTCTGTGATGGTTTTGTTACATGTGGAGATGCAGCAACTCTTGTTAATCCAATAAGTGGCGAAGGACATGGTCCCGCACTAATTAGTGCTTATTTTGCTGCAGAAACAATTGAGTTAGCTATCAGGAATGAAGATGTAAGTGAAAGTTTTCTATGGAGATATAATATCAGGATCTGGAAAGAATATGGGTACGACGGAGGATTGGGAATTGCAGTTCATAAATTACTCAATTCCGTTCCCTTCAGTGATTTTTCTTTTCTGTTTGAAAAAGGCATAATCTCTCAAGATGATGTAGATGCTATAATGTATGACTATTCTGTGAAATTACCAATATTTAAGAAAATTATCAAAGGGATGAGAAAACCTAAATTACTCTTCAAAGTTGCTAAGGGATTATTACTTGCTGAAAGAATCAAAAGGTTATCACAAAAGTATCCAGAAACACCAGATAAATTCGAAAAGTGGGTTAAAAAAATAAAGAAAATTGAGAAGAAGAGAATTTAAGCTTCAACTACTCTTCCATCTCCCATTGTGATTACTCTATCACAGATTTTTGCAACATCTGGATCATGAGTCACTAAGATTACAGCTGTGTTTTTCTCTTTAGCAAATCTTTTGATTAAGTCTATTACTACTTCACCTGTCTGTGAGTCTAAGTCTCCAGTCGGTTCGTCAGCGAAAAGTACTGCTGGATCATTTATCATGGCTCTTGCAATTGTAACTCGTTGCATTTGTCCACCAGATAGTTTAATTGGAAACTGATTTTGAAATCTATCCAAACCTACTTCTTTAATAAGTTTTATTGCTTCTTCTTTCGCTTCTTTCCTAGGACGCTTTATCATTAAAGCTGGTAACATAACATTTTCAAGTACTGTTAGCTGAGGTATCAAATTATAATATTGGAAAATGAAACCCATGTTTTTTCTTCTGAACATAGAAACTTCAGCATCTGTCATTGTATCTATGTTTTTACCTAAAAGAAATACTGCACCTCTGTTAGGTGTATCAAGTCCTGATAGAAGGTTTAGCAATGTTGTTTTGCCACTTCCAGACGGACCAACTAATGCAGCCATTTCTCCCTCTTTGATTTCTATATCTATTCCTCTCAGAGCATAAACTGTTGATCCAACTAAACGATAAGTTTTGAACAGTGCTACTCCCTTGAGAATGATGTTCTTATCTATGTCAATCTGTTCAACTTTTTCTAAAGACACTTCTGTAGGAATTGTTTGGAAATAAGCTAAATCTCTAAATTTATCTGAGAAGAATTTCATAAGTTGTATTTCTGATAATACTTTGATGAAAATCAAAGAAATGTCTTCTACATCTTCAATCTCCTTGTCTGGTACATCTTTGAACTTGTTTATAATATTCAACAATGTTTGATAGTTCTGTTTGACTTTGTTCTGAAGATAGTTCAAACGCTCAATATGGTCTGAACAGTTCATTATTGTATCCAAAAGCATCAAATAGTCCAACAATGGGGGGTAATCAAGTTCTTTAACCTCATCAACTAGATCATCTCTTACTTGAGCTATTCTAGTTATTTGTTTCAACTGCACTGAAACAACTTGTTGAGTTGAAGATAGCAAGCCAAAAATCACTCTTAGTGTTCTCCATAGCTTATTACTCATCATGTCTTCAATATAATTAATCTTTTCAGAATCTTGAAGCATAGTTTCTAGCATTTGTATGGCTTCTTCCAGAGATTTCAATATAGGCGAAAGATTGTTAGAACATGCTTTTCCAAATTGCATAATAAGTAAGTTTTCAGCTATTAACCTAAGAGGATAGTTTTGTTTCTTATCACTAACTTCTCTTTTCAAGATTAGGTCAGGAAACATAATGATATCGGGTGAATCATCAGGAAAGTCCCAGATAGCAATAAAGCTGTTTTGGAGTACATCACTTACATGATGTATGACTCTATCATCTATATCTTCTGCTGTTTTGACTATATTTTCAATCAGAGATTTATCTTTTTCAGATGATGAGCTTTTAACTAGCTGTATTATCATTTTTGTTATATCTCTAATTTCCACATTCTTCCTGATTTGTCTCGCATACATACCGCATTCGTTCTTACAGTATTCTTGTATTATCTGCTCAACTTTGTTAACAACCAATTTTCTTTGTTCTTCATTTTCAACTTCTGTAAGTGGAAAACTACAAGTAAAGAATAGAAATGTATTTACTTCTAGAACATCAACTGATAAAGCTTTTAATCTAAATTTGAGAAACCTGCTGACTCTTTTGGTTAATACTTCAAGTGAGTCTCTGTTCAATTTGTTAATCAGAACTCCAAGTGTTAATTCAACTTTTTCAAAGGTTTTCATTGTTAATACAGTTTCACTCATTTTGACACCTCTTTCCCATCATCTACTATCTCCCCATCAACAATTCTAATAATTCTATGACAAAACTGTGCTATATACTCAGAATGAGTTACAACAAGAAATGTTTGATTGTAATTTTCGTTGATTGATACAAATAGATTCATTATATCTGTTGAAGTATCTCTATCCAAATCACCGGTAGGCTCATCGCCAAGGATAATTGCTGGGTTCATCAATAGAGCACGAGATACGGCAACTCTCTGCTGTTCTCCACCACTCAGTTCATTTGGTAGGTGAAAGATTTTGTCACCCAAACCCATCTGACGTAACATCATTTTAGCTTCTTCTTCAGCTTCCAAGCGAGTAGTTTTTGTAAGTAATAATGGTAGTACAGTATTATCTAAAGCTGGGAGGAACTCAAATAGATTAAACAATTGAAAGATATATCCGATATTGTGCAATCTGAAATCAGTTACTTCAATATCTGATAATTCATTTATATCTTGATTGTTGATATATATTATTCCTTCTGTAGGCTGATCAATACCTCCTAATAGATTGAGAAGAGTTGTTTTTCCACAACCGCTTGGTCCCATTATTGCGACCATTTCTCCTTTTTTAATCTCTATATTTACTCCCCTAAGTGCATGAACTTCCATCGGAGTACCTTCTGCATACTTCTTATGCAAGTTTTCTGTTTTTAGTATTATTTCATCACTCATTTTATCACCCTACATACCTTATTGCTTCTGCTGGAGTTATTTGACTCGCTCTTATGCCCGGCACAATGGACGCCACTAATGCTATTCCAATCATTATTCCCGTGTAAATCAAAATTCTAATTCCTGGAAGAATTAATATCCAATCATAAATATTCGCAAACGCCCATCCTAGCATCAAGCTATTAAGGAATCCCATAACCAATCCTAAAATTGCAAGAATGAATATTTCTATCATTATCGTTCCTAGGATTTGTCTTTTCGTGAAACCTATAGCTCGCATCATTCCTATTTCTCTTCTTCTTTCAGCAACATTTCTCACTGCAATAATTATCATTCCTAAAGCTCCAACTATCAACCCGAAACCTACAAAATATTGAAGGAAATCAAATGTTTTTACTTGAAAATCTACTAACTCAATCATCACTTCCCAAACATTGAATGCTGATGCTGCTACAAAATCCTCGCTTTGAACAAGTAGGGAATCATTTCCATTGAAGAATTCTTCAATTTCACTAGCAATTTCTGTGTTTCTTCCTTCTTTGAAATCTTCACTTGTGCTGACTAGATATCTAGTGTGCTTTGGATAGAGAGCAAAGTTAGGAATAAGCTTAGGATACAAATCAGGAGTAATTAGAAGTGACGGTAACATTCCTGTTTGACTGAAGGGGTACTGTCTAACATTAGCTAAGACTATTACCTCCTCTGGAGTTCCAATAAAGCTAGTAATATTGAATATATCTCCTGGTAATAGAAATGGACTTGTTGTTAATACTGTAGGTAATCCATGAGTGTTGTTTATTCCTGTACCTTCTCTATTGAATCTTGTTCTGTTATAATAGAAATCCCAGATTTTATGACTATATTCTCTTTGATAATTTTCTGACCCTCCTGGTTTATAATCATCGAAAAAGAATGGAATGGATGCATCTAGCATGAAATCGAACTGATAGTCATTCCCATCTTTGAATGTGTCATTGTAAATCAAATGAACATATGAGGGAAAAATATCCGTGGGGATTTCAAGATCTATTTCCTTATCCGTTTGTATAATTACAATAGTTGAATTGATCCCCTTAACGTTGGTTATTGCAGAATCAACACTGTAAAGATCTTGTTCTACATTGACGAGTGTTTCATTTGCAATAGGTGTGTCTAATTCAATAAATATTGGAGCACCCCCGCTTAAGAATTCAACTGATTCTAATGTATTGTAAGCATAAGTTGATTGATAGACAGCAGCGAAAATATTCATAGTCAAAACAAGTGCAAAAATTCCAAATGTCAAAGAACTTCTCATGGTTTTAGAAGTCATATATTTGCTTGAAACTAAAGAAACACCTTTCTTCAATCTAGTTCTGTATAGGACTGTTCTTATGAAATTGGTTACTGATTTCAAGTTCACTCCTACCCAAATTATTGAACCTAGTGCCAATACTACAGCAAGTGTAACAAGAATTTGCATATTTTGTCGAACTTCTTTAAGTTGAGGAACACTGAAAATTAACATGGCTATTGCAATTCCTATAAAAGTAAGACCTATACCATTCCCTACAAATTTTTTTGAGAATAGATAACCAAGTAATAAGCTAATCCCTATTAGAATCGCTGCAGCTGCTCCCATAAACATCCATTGTTCTAAAGATTGATCCCAACCTGCCTTTGTGAAAAATGAATCAAACATAACATATTGAGCTGCTAAGATTCCTATTCCACCTAATAGGAAGGCTAAACCTAGACCCAAAGTTACCTTACCAGTCCTTTTTCTTCCTACCTTCTTAATTCCTCTAATAACTTCAATTACATCAATTCTTGCAGCTCTTATTGCAGGAAATACTCCCGCTCCTACTGACAATATCAAACCTAGAGCAATTGAATATCCTATAGCTCCTCCAGTTACTGTAGGTGTTAATCCTAATGATGTATCAAAGAATGTTTTTCCTATTCTATCTACTAGAAATACAGACATCCCATATCCTCCAGCAACCCCAAGAAATGAACCTATAAATCCTAAAATTACTGATTCAACCATGAACAATCTGACAATTTCTCTTCTTCTAGCTCCAACTGCTCTTAATATTCCTAACTGTTGAATTCTGTCTTCAACTTGTATAAGCTGAATATTTACTAGTAGTAAGATACCTGAAAAAATAATTAGTGCACCAAAAAGATTGAATGCAAGAAGAACATCAGCTAACACCTCATCAGCTGTCTCTAGAAGTAAAGCTCGAAAAGCTAGAATTATCAACCCATTTGCTTCAGCATTTAGAAGCACTTTCAATTGTTCTTCAACTTGTGTGGCATAATCATTATCTACAGGATCTTCATCATGATTAGCACTGAGTGCAATGTTTATATCTGTAACTTGATCTGGAGCAAATCCTGCAATTGAACGGAGGTTATCAATATCTGTCCACATTGTCCAACCGCCAAATTCTTTCCCTTTACCTTCATCATTGAGGAAAGCAACGACTTTTAGGTCATATGTTATATAATCAAATTTAAGTTCTAGAGGATTAAACTCTCCAATTCTTATTTTGATATCAGAACCAACGGTAACATTCAGCTCTTTTCTTAGTTCTGAACCCATTAGAACATGTGATTCATTTTCAAAGTAATTTATTAAGTCTAATCTCCTCATCTTTGTTCCATTTTCATCATAGAATAGACCAAAAACTGGATCCTCCCGTATATCTACACCCGTGAAGGTTACATCTTTCTCTAATTCTCCTGATTCAAGATTATAAACAGCTACTGTTTGCGATATTCTCGCGTTAATCGCAGCAATTTCAATATCAGAAGATTCTATTGTATCGAGAATTGTTTCATATCCAGTAATTGGTAAACCCAAACCACTGATTACGATGTCATTTTCCCCAATTGCATCTGTAAAGAAATCAATAGCTGTTGATGTAAAACTTGTAATTGTAATTTGTACTCCCACCATTAAAGAAACACCTAGAGCAATTGCTATCAAAGTACCAATGTTCTTTCCAAGCCTTCTTTTGAATGTTTTTTGTAGTAGATTATTAATGTAGTTCATGATTCATCCTTGTGTTGCATTATATGTTTAATTAGACGTCATATACCCTATATAGTATATAAATTGTTATTTTCTAAAAGAAAATAGACCTCTACTTTAAATAAAAGAACCAAATGTTCTTAAAATCTCACATGTAACAAAAATTTATGACAGATATCTATCAATCAAAATCACCTTTTGAAGGAGAAAAAGTTCGATTGAGAGCTCTAGAAAAGAGTGATCTAGATGAGATAATGAAACATTGGAACACCTACGAGAGTCGTATAGGTTTAGCAAATGTTATTCCTATGTCCTCAATGATGGAAGAAGATTTCATCCAGAGATCTCATGAACAAGCCAAAGCTGGTAGAGGTTACAATTTCGCAATTGAAACTCTGGAAAACAAAGAGTTTCTTGGAACATGTGGTATTGATAGTATCTGGCAACCACACAAATCTTGCGAAATCGGAATGGCAATTCACAATCCTGAAAATCACAACAAAGGGTATGGAACTGATGCAACGATATGTTTGTTAAAGGTTGGTTTCCAAGTACTCAATTTGCATAGAATGGAATTATGGGTGTTTGCTTACAACAAGAGAGCTATTCATGTTTATGAAAAGGTTGGTTTCAAGAAAATTGGTCAGAAAAGAGAGGCTTATTTTCTTCAAGGTCAATTCCATGATATCTATGTAATGGATATTTTGGCTAGTGAATTCAAAGAATTATATGAGAAATAGTTAGTTTTCGATACCTATTGCACAAGTTTTTTATTCAAGTAAAAAGAATTCCCCTTATTCAGATGAATATTATATCTACAGAGAATAATGAAACGTCTAAGCCACCAATTAAGATCTGGGTATTGGTTTCAGCTACTGGTTTAGGAGCATTTCTAGCCTCTTTAGATGGTACAATAGTCAATCTGGGATTAAAAACTATTCAAGATGATCTTGGTGCTACACAGAATCAAATTCAATGGGTAATCTTAAGTTATCTTTTAACAATGATTGCATTCACGACAATTGCCGGAGATTTAGGTGATAGAATTTCTAACAAGTTAATTTTCCAGATAGGGATGGGGATTTTTACACTAGCTTCAGGTCTCTGTTTCTTTGCGCAATCATTGCTTGCATTAATTCTTTTCAGAATTTTACAAGGAATAGGAGCTACAGGTTTAGTAGCAAATGGAATGGCAATTATAACGCGCTTCACTACTCAAAAGAGAAGAGGATTTGCGATTGGTTTAAACTCCTTAATTATAGCTGTTGCTGTATCCCTAGGACCAATATTAGGTGGTGTTATAACCCAATACTTGAGGTGGGGCTGGATATTTATGATAAATGTTCCAGTTGGAATAGCAGGATTATTTTGGGTTCAATTCATTATACCTGCAACACCTCCAATTAGCAACCAACGAAGAAAAGCTGACATTCTTGGTTCCGTATTACTAGCTGGATTCTTGTTTTTGCTTGTATTTTGCTTCAGTGTTTTTGCAAGTATTTTTGAAGATGAACCTATCTTTGGAAATGGCATTACAAAGATATTAGCTGGCGTATTCTTCGGAGTAAGCATTTTATGTTTAATAGGATTCATTTGGTGGGAAAAGAAAACGGAACATCCTATAGTTGATTTGAAAATGTTCAAAAATCGAAGATTTATGGTTGGTGTGTTTTCAAGTGTATTAGCTTATATTGGGTTGTGTGTTATCGTTTATCAATTACCTCTTTTTGTCCAAATTATATTGGGACTAACTCAACTTGAAACGGGATTAATAATACTAGGAACTCCAATTGCAATGGCTGCAACAGCTGTTATTTCTGGATATTTAGCAGATCGATACGATGCTAAGTACATCACAACTTTTGGAATTGGTGTAATGGCGCTTTCTTTAATATTTGGTGCTGTTTTCACAACAGATGTTGTTAAAAACTGGGTACTTGCAATTATTGCAGTTATTATAGGTATAGCACTCGGTTCATTCATTGCCCCTAATAATACATCAGTTATGTCTGCTGCCCCTGAAGATAAATTGGGTGTTGCAAACAGTATGATCAGTCTTTCCACTAATGTTGGTTTTAGTATAGGAACTGCTTTAGCAACAGCTGTCTTTATTTATAGTCAGAATTTCTTCCAAAAAAGAAATGGTGGGCTTTTAACTGATGCAACTAACTATGTACCTGCAATGAAAGTTCTTTTTGCTGTATTTGCAATTTTTATGATTGGTTCTACAGTCTTCTCTTGGTTCAGAGGACCAGATCCGTTCCAAAAGAAAAAGGATTAAATCTTGCAGAAATTAACTACAAGTTTTATTGTTTCTATGATATCATCTACATGAAGTAATCCTGCATTTGCATGAATGTATCTGCAAGGAACTGAGATTACACCAGAAGGAACACCTGACCTTGTTTTTGAGATATATCCTGCATCAGTTCCTCCATAAGTAGGTTTCTTGTATTGCCAAGAAATTGCTTCTAGATGTGCAGCTTTCTTGATTCTATCAAGAATCTTTTTTGGAACTATCAGAGATCTATCTGCAGCTGTTACTGCAGGACCATTTCCTAGCTTTGTTATCATCTTTGAAGAAGAAACACCAGGAACGTCACTAGCTATTGTGTTTTCTAAAGCTAATGCAATACTCGGTTCCAGTGTAAAACCCGCAACAGTAGCTCCTCTGCCCCCAACTTCTTCCTGAACTGCAAAATTAATTAACAAAGTATTTGGAATTTCTACTTCCTTCAGCTGATCTAGAACATGTAGCAAAACATTGCACGCTGTTCGATCATCAAAGGCTTTTCCGAGTAGAACATTTTCATTTAGCTGTTTACACTCTGTATAAAAAGTTCCTACAGAACCAATATCTAAGTTCAGCGACCTAACTTCTTGATATGAAGCACAACCAATATCAACAAACATCTCGTTTATAGCTGGAACCTTTTCTCTTTCTTCTGGTTTAGTTATGTGAGGAGGTGACGCACCTACAACACCAAGTATTCGTTTACCTTCTTCTGTTTGAAATTGAAGAAGAGCTCCCAGCATCAGTCTTTTATCAATCCCTCCAAGTGTCTCAATAGTGAGGAAACCATCATCACTTATATGAGAGATCATGAATCCAACTTCATCAACATGAGCATCAAGCATAATTCTAAGTCCGTTAGGATCAGAACCTTTTTTGATTGCTAGAACATTACCAAGAGGATCAATCCACGCTTTATCTACTGCAAGTTTTTCTAATTTCATGAGGATGTATTCTGTAACTTCATCCTCATGTCCTGGGCATCCTATCAGATTACTTAACTCAATTTGTGTATCGATGACTTTCTGTTTATCTATAGTCATATTATTTCAAATTCTTTGATACTTTACATTATCTTAAGATTTTCTCTCTGAAATCAGTACTTTTAGTTTCATACCAAATATTTGATAGGTAGTAAGCTTTATTTAACACCACTTTTTCAGAATCGTTGAGCAATATGAAGATTATAGTGTTTATAGAGCAAATAGTAAGCACACAGGTTAAGCTTCAAGGAGTCGATTATTTCGATTCTTCAGAAGTTAGTGAAGATGATTTTGTCATAAATCCTACAAGTAAGAATGCTCTTGAAGGAGCTCTTAAATTAAAAGATGACTTTGATGAAAAAATGAAAGCTGAACTTGGTGACGAAATGACAGATGAACATCGAGCAAGAGTTACAGCTGTGTGCGCTAAAGGTTTGAAACCTAACAAAGCTTTGAAAGAAGCGATTGCTATGGGTTGTACTGATGCTATTGAAATAGCTGATGAAACCATTCACACTGATGATCCTCTTCTCTTAGCTAAAGTTTACGTTGGAATTCTAGAAAAAATTGGAGAGTTTGATTTAGTTTTATTGGGAGTTGAAGATCAAGCTACAGGTTCCTATGCTATTGGAGCAATGTTAGCTGAAAAACTTGGATTACCAAGTGTTCTTTATGCAGAAGAGCTTGAGGTAATTGAAACAGGTTACAAAATTGAACATGTTTTGGAAGGTGGAAGACAGGTTGTAACAATTCCTAAGAAAGGAGTTATTAGTTGCAGTGACAGCCAATATTTTACTCCAAGATATACTTCGATGAAAGGAATCCTTACTGCAAAGCGAGCTGTTGTACCTGTATGGACAGCATCTGAATTAGGACTTAGCTCAAATGTTGTTGGAAAGGAAGCCGCTTCGTTGATAGAAGTGTCTTTCTCAAACATTGTGCTAGATAAAGAGAGCTACATGATTACTGAAGGAGAACCTGAAGAAAAAGTAGACAATCTTCTTGCAAAGCTGAAGGAAGATGAGGTGAAACTAGGAGCGTGATTATGATGAAAGTATTAGTTTTTGGACAGATTAGAGAAGGTAACATAGAGGAAAATACTCTAGGGGTTATCAACAAACTAACAAGTGTGACTGGAATAACTGAAATAGAAAGTGCGCTTTTAGGTGCTGATGTTAGCAATGAACTAATTGAAGAACTTGGAAAGCATGGCGTCAACAAAGTCTATACAGTCAAAGCTCCTGAATTAGAAGTCTATCTTAGTAGACCATATGTTAAATCAATTCTAGAAGTTATAGAAATATCTGAACCAAGTTTAGTTATGGCAGCTGGCACAGTTTATGGTGAGGACTTAATCCCAAGATTAGCCGTTCATCATGGAGTTTCTTGTGCTCAACGTATAACAGACTTGACCATTGAAGGTGATGAATTCCATTTCCACACTCCAGTAAGAGATGATCAAGCAATGAAAGTTTACAAGATTGAGGGTGCAATTAAATTCTCTACTTCTCGGTCGGGTGCATTCTTTGTAAATGAAAATCCATCAGGTAGTTTGCCAGATATTGAGACTGTTGATATCTCATTCAGTGAAGAAGATAAACTGGTAAAACACATTGAAATCAAGAAAGCTGAGAGAACTGTTAACCTAAAAGATGCCAAAGTAATAGTTGCTGGAGGACGTGGTGTAGGTGGAAAAGAACAATTCCAGATTATCCGTGACCTTGCAAAATTGTTAGGTGGTGAAATTGGTGCAACTAGAGCTTGTACTGATGTAAATTGGATTGAAGAGACCTATGAAATCGGTCAAACTGGACAATCTGTTTCACCAGATCTCTATATTGCAGCTGGTATCAGTGGAGCTCCTCAACATCTTAGTGGTGTCAAAGCCAAAACATTGATTGCAATTAATAAAGACGAAGGAGCAGCCATTTTCAATTATGCAGATTATGGTATAGTTGGAGATTTACACGCAATTCTTCCTATCCTGAAGCAAAAGCTTCAAGGATAATTTTTCTTCTTTTTTAAATAAATTTAAATAAACAGATACATTGGTTATTTCTGTGAAAGGCATATTCAGGAATGAACGAATCACAGAGCTGAAAAACAACAGAGCACCAATCAAAATACTGGAGACAGCTAAGATAGTTTTACACTTGATAGCTGAAGAATCTTCTACAATTGATAAAAATTATAACATTGAAATTATCTCTCGCAACCCTAAGTATCTAAAGCCAATTAAATACATGGGGATGGAGCTTAGTCATACTTTTGATGGTTTTCTTACATATACAACTGACCTTTCAGGGGGAGCAAGATCTTATGCACATCTCTATCGTAGAGGTATAATTGAAGCTGTGGAAGCAAGTCTTCTTAAACCACTAGTTGATAAAAAAGAAATTCCGAGCATTGATTTCGAAAAAGAGATTATTTTAGCAATTCCAGGATATATCGAGGTTTTTAAGAGAATCAATGTTAAACCACCCTTCAGTATGTATCTTTCCTTAGTTGGTGTTGAAGGATATCTCATGAAATTAAATAAAGAAATCTTAGGGGCTACTCCAATACCTATAGTCGAGGATATCATCAAATTAGAAGAAATCTATATAGAAGATTATGCTGAATTGGAGAACACTTCTGGATTACTTCAATCATGGTTTGATGATATTTGGACAGCTTGTGGAATGTTTAAATCTTTTAACTATGATGAGAATGGCAATTGGGGATATGGTTTGAACTCTTCTGAATAAGTTTGACAATTAGCATAGTTTATAAAGAAATATTTTGAAATCAAACCATAATGTCAGAAGAATATGATTTCGACGTAGTTATTGTTGGAGCTGGACCAGCTGGTGTTGCAGCTGCTTTAACTCTTGCTCGAGCTGGGATCGAAACAGTTGTTTTGGAAAGAGGACAGTATTCTGGTGCAAAAAACGTTAGTGGAGCAGCATTATATGGTCCAATATTGAACGAACTAATTCCTAATTACTGGGAAGATGAAAATTCATTTGAAAGATTTCTTACAACCAAGAAGATTACATTACTTTCTGAATCAAGAAGTGTCACAATTGATGCAGATTTACGTAGTTTCAATCAAGTTCCCTATAATGGAGTAACAGTTGTACGACCAAAATTTGATAGATGGTTAGCTGAAAAAGCGGAAGAAGCAGGGGCTATGATTTTACCAGATACAATGGTAGAGGATTTAGTATGGAATGATAAACAAATTATAGGTGTAAAATCTGGAGATGAAGTTCTTAAAGCTAAATTGACAATTCTAGCAGAAGGATCTAATAATATGCTAGTTGAAAAAGCTAAACTTGCTAAAAAACCCAAACCTCGTCACCATGCACTCGGAATGAAAGAAAGTTACAAACTATCAAAGAAACAAATAGAAGAAAGATTCCACTTAGAAGAAAACGAAGGTATAAGCAATGAAATCCTCGGATATTCAAGAGGTATTCCTGGTGGAGGTTTTTATTACACTAACAAAGATACAATTTCCTTCGGATTAATTCTAAATATGGATGTCTTAACAAAGAAGAAATTAAAAGCACCTGAAGTTTTTGAGGAATTCAAAAATCATTCCTACATAAGAAAGCTTCTCAAGGATGCCGAGTTGATAGAATATTCAGCACACACTATTCCTGAAGGTGGTTTTAAACACATGCCTAAATTATATGGAAATGGAGTACTAGTTGCAGGAGACGCGGCTGGTATGGTTCTAAACGCTGGTCTGTATATAGAAGGAATCAACTTTGCTTTGGCATCTGGTAAGATTGCAGGTGAAGCAGCTTTAGAAATTCTACAATCTGAAAATTATACAAAGAAGCAAACAAAAGTTTACAAGAAGAAACTCAAAAACAGTTTCGTATATAAGGATCTTAAAACATTCAAAAGAGCTTCTCATTTTCTTGAAAATAAGATGATGTTTACCTATGTTCCTGATCTTTTAACTGGAGTATTTGAACAACTTCTAAGGAATAACGGTCATCCAAGAAAGAGGATTGTAAAGTCACTAATTTGGTATGTTTTGAAAAAAGGTAAGCTGTTTGGATTATTCAAACTTCTAATAGGAGCAGTGAGATCATTATGAGCAAAGCAAACAAAACTAAAACACTAGAAGAAAAACTAGATCTAACTAAATTCACAACTGATCATAATTATGCTCATATCTCAATCAATCCAGAGATATGTAAAGCAAAGTGTTCAACACATGATTGTGTATATGCTTGTCCTGCAAATTGTTATAAATTTACAGAAGGAGAAGACGCAGAGGGGCCAGTAGTTTTTGATTATGTAGCCTGCCTTGAATGTGGAACATGTCGCATTGTATGTCCTCATGATAGTGTTGATTGGAAATATCCCAAAGGTGGATTTGGAGTAGAATTTAAGCACAGCTAAATCCATTTCCTTTGTTTCACTTTTTCTTCCTTAAATATTCAAAAATAACCATTTTCTCAGAAATTCCTTGGTTAATGAATATGATAATAGAGAAATATGAAGCTAAATCACTGGTAAGAACTTCTAAGAGAAGTCCTCATCATATTCATCTGAATATATACCAAGGGTGTTATCATAATTGTTCATATTGTGATGGAAAATCTGAAGAATACTTCATGCATGATGATTATACTGAAACAATAAGAGCAAAAATTAATGCTCCTGCATTACTTGAGAAATATTTGGTTGATCAAGGATTCTTCCCTATTAACAGAGAAACAACAAATACTCTAATTGACTTTGTAAAGGGTTCTAGAAGAGATTTTGTGAGAAGCATTAAGCCTAAATTCATCATAAGTATTTTTGGAAACATATGCGATGTATATCAACCTGCAGAAGATGAATTACACATAACAAGACAAATACTTCAGATTGCATATGATTATGGTTTCCCTGTAAGAATTCTCACAAAAAATGTACTAGTTATGCGAGATTTGGATCTGATTAAGAAGATCAACCAAGATTCATTTGCTAGGGTTGCTTTTACAATAACTCTTGCAAATCCGAAAGATCAGCTTATATTTGAGCCAAAAGCAAGTTCAACGGATGAACGATTTGAAGCGTTGAACCAATTACGTGAAGAAGGAATTCCTGCGGGAGTGTATATAACTCCAGTTATTCCTTGGATTGGGGATACTGATAAGAATCTTAACAAACTTTTCATCAGATTGAAACAAGCTAAAGCCGAATTTGTAATTACTGGAGGATTAACTCTCAAACCTGGTAGAAATAAAGAAGATTTCATGAATACAATTAATCATTTCTATCCTGAATATTATGATCAGTTTCATGAGCTTTATTCAAATGATTCTGAATATGGACAACCAGACATCAAAGCTTGGGAAAAATATAACCTACAAAATCCTATTAAGAAAGGATTTCATATGTGCAAAGAGTTTGGATTATCCTTTTATGAACCAAGATATATTCCAGAAGGAACGATCAGATCAAACCTTGAGATTTCTACAATTCTCTCCAGGATTGCATTTCTTATGGGAGAAATCTACGAAGAATCATGGAAGAAGGCTTACGAACTTCGAGAAACTGCTATTGAATTGGAAAACTACCAAAGAGATCTTTCTTCTATGTCTATGGATGAAATCCTATCTTTACCTTTTGAAAAACATGTTTTTCGACATATCATCGAAATTCTTCAAACAGGAAAGAGTAGCTATTTACGTAAAAAAGGAGACAATTCTCAGATATTTTTTCAAAAATGATGATTTTTCATCAAAAAATGTAACTTCCTTGCGATAAATTTTAAATAAAGAATGCGTAATTGTTCTTGAGTTTAATGAGTGATTTGGACAAACTAAAAGATACTATCCCTGATGTTGTCTCTGGATTCGTTAGATATGCTGAGTATAAAGCTATTCCTGAAACACTTCCTATAAAGAATAAAGACATACTTCTCCCCCTCCTAAAAAGACTGAAAGAAGCTGGTTCTAATGGATGCTTATTCTATCTGTATGATGAAGAAATGGTTAGTTTTCTTAATACTTTACATTCAGAAATAGCTAATTTTCCTATAATGCTTATTGTGCGATTCGAAGATATCGGAAAAATTACTGCCTTACTGGAAACTCTGGAATTTAAACCTTTTGTGATTTTTCTAGATTATTCTATTTCAGATCAAAGAGACAATGAGATTGTACTTAAGTATTCCAAAGTCGTATCTAAATTTACTCAAAATGTAGGTATTTTCAGTATTGAACCAATTGGGACTGTTTCATTTTTCATTACAGCAAATCCTGATATCAAAGTCTATCTCATTCCTTTCAATATGTTAGGATTTGGTGTTCAGAATAGAAGCTTATTGGAAATGATTGTTAATTCTTCAGAAAATGTCTATATAACTATGAACCCATTAGCTCAAGGTCGAATTAAATCACGTCAAGCTTTTGATTATATTACAACTCATAGAATTCACGGCTCTTTAATCGAAATAGGAGATGTGGAATCAAACCTTGAAACAGTTAAATTTGCTAAATATTTCTTTGAAACACATGATTTCCTACAAATAGCACTTGAGTTTGAAGATCATTCAGAAGTTTGTGATACATGTGGTTTAGGCATGTACAGATACTATCCTCCATCTGGTGGAAGCTGGTTCTACTGTCCTCAATGTCAACAAAAGAAAGAAATTCCAAAATAATTAGAAGGTGTTTTTATTAAAAGCTGTCCTTTCTGTAATAAGGAAATTCCCGATATTAGCTTCTTTTGTTCTTTTTGTGGACAACGTTTACGAGAAGAAACAGAACAAAATGAACTCAATGTCTCTGAAAGAGTAGTTAGCAGCATTCAAAAATCTCTCAGTGGATTAAAGTTACAAACATCTAAATTTTTATCAAAACTTGAACAAAAAGTCGATAATTCACAATCAATGTCTTATGTTAATAAACAACGAGTTTTGAATATTTTAAATCAGTTTCAGAATAAGGATCAAACAGAAATTGTTCAAGAAGCTTCTGAAATATCTGAATGGGCAACCTATGTTGAAGAAGCAATTTCTGGAGAAAAGTGTATTATATGTTTACAAGACTTCAAAGCAAATGACCAAGAACGAACAAAAGTTATTTTATGTCCAAACTGCAACTATGCAGGACATGTGAAACATTTCATAGACTGGTTGGATAAGAAGAAATCCTGTCCCATGTGTAGATCTGAACTTGATAAGGAAAAATTGTTGAGAGGGTTTCTAACAAAGAAGGACGAAAAACTGGTTTTTACAAGTTGGGAGCAGCAAAGTTAAAGCAATTTAAGTTGTTCTTCTTTGATCCATTTCAGTTCTGAATCTATTTAGGAGCAGTTTGTATTCTTCTGCTTTACCTACAATATCCTCAGAATAGATAATTTGTCCAGAAACTGTAATCATTGATTTAGTATTATAATGAAAGATTGCACTTTTTACAATAATGTGTTGCTTTCCATATAATGGAACCATTGCTATAACATCATCTCCGATTCGTTCTCTAATCCTACCTACGTCTTTAGAATCAATGTGCTCAGCATTTCCAATCCAAAAACCATCAACTTTGGCTTTTCTGCATCTCTCTGCAATGTAGAGATAAATAGGATTTTCTTCGAGATGTGTAATTTTGTAGAAGATTGCTTCTGGATTTGAGAGAATTGTTAGAACAATTATACCTAAATTTTTCTGATGAGCAAGAAGAGCAGCTTGTTCTATGTTTACACCAAAAGGAGAAAAAGTGAAAGCATCGAATCCTTCTTCTTTAAACCAGAAAATAGCTGATTCATTTGAAGTATCTATATCACTTAACTTGTGATCTATTATGGATAGCATATCATTTTGATGAATAAGAATATTCAGAGATCTTATTTCATCTGCTGTAAGACCAATCAAGAATTGTCTGTTCATCTTAATTGCTGATGCATGTGGGGCTACATCTTTTATTACAGTCTTCATAAAAGCAAGTCTATCATCATCTTTCATAGTAAACTTGCTTCTTTGTGAAGGTAAAGCAGGATCAAGACCTACACACAAGATACTATTCTTCTGAGAAACAATCTTCAGATATCTTTGAAGAAAGGAATTTGAAGAGGTATCCATAAAATCTGATTCTTGTGACAATATTTAACGATTTGTTTAGCAGAAAACATGTAATAGCAAGAAAAATATAGTAGTAACTCTGAATTGTTTCAGATGAGCTCAGCAGACAGTTATATCGATGCACAGGAAAAACTGATGACATTGAACCTTCTTCAAATTGCATTTAAACAATTTGAAACCTATGATAGGATGCGATTAGCACTTGAACGAAATGGTGTAGATGTTTCAATAGCTAATCTTTCTAGATATATCTATGGTAAAGCTATCCCTAAATCTAAACTTAAGGACGAGCTTCTTAGAGCACTCACTCAAGATTCAGAATTCGACTTATCACTTAAGAAACTCATTGGAAAATTTGTAAAACATGAAAAGGATGTACATGGTAAGGTAAGACTTTCCACTATTTCCTTACTCGATGATTCAAGAATATTGAAAGCTATTTCATTTTTAGTTATTTACAATCAAATGGTGCCAAAAGAAATAAGCAAAATTTTAACTGCAGAAGGGGATGCTGTACCTTTTGCAATGACTTTAGCACATATTCTCAATATTGATTGCATAATTGCTAGAAAGCATAAACCACTAGGTGTAGATGATTTCATCACAGCAGATATTCAAAATGCAATTCAAGGAAGGATAGAATCAATAGGAGTTTCAGAGAAATCAATCCATCCGCAAGAAAAAATACTAATTGTTGAAGATGTAATTAGAACTGGAGCGACTCTTTCAGCTCTTGTTGACCTTGCTATCAAATGTATCGCTGAGCCTGTAAAAATAATTGTTCTCACAGGGATTGGATCATCTCTGGAGCAACAAAAAATGTTGAATAATATTGAACTTGAGATTTTGAAAGTTTACAAATAAGAGTTTATTCAAGGATTTGAAATGAATTTTCTTATATCCTTTTCTTCTCTCCAGTATCAAGTCGTTTATAGACTCCAAAATCACTTATTTTTTCAAGTTGCTCAGTGTTGAATATAGGACCGTCTACACATATTCTCCACCCAGTTGGATCAACAGCACAGTTTGCACAAGCCCCAAACCCACATCTCATATACCTATCAGCTAAGCTCATTTGCATATCTATTACTTTAGGGTATTTCTTTCCAATTCCAAATATGAATTTCATCATTTTTTCAGGACCTGCAGCATAGATAACAGATGGAGTGTTCACTTCTTGCAAGAATTTCTCTAAAGCTACAGTTGGAAAACCCTGATATCCATAGGAACCATCATCAGTGCAAACATGAAAAGTGATTTTTCCTTGTTCAGTTAACTCCTCCAACCATTCTAGATACATTAACCTCTCCTTAGATCTTGCTCCTTCAAACACATGAATTACTTGCTTTTCATCACTTGCTAGAAGTGTTTCAATTAGTAACTTCAGAGGAGTCATTCCAAATCCTCCTCCTATTAATAAATGATTTACCCCATCGGGAGGAGTGAAAGGTTTTCCATAGAATCCTCTTATTCCAACTATATCACCAATCTCTTTCTTGTGCATAGCTTCTGTTCCTGGACCCATTCGAGCTATACCTACTTCAAGAATGCTTTCCTTTAATCCAGCTATACCAACAGGATATTCATCTTCTCCTGGAATCCAGAGCATTATAAATTGTCCAGGTTTTGCACCTTGAACCTTTATTGGTAATTGTAATTCAAATGTTAAAGTTTCAAAACATTCCTCTTTTTTATCAATAATTTTGCACATCAACGGTTTATCATTGGGAATTGTCTGCTTTGTCATTTGTGAGCTCCCCCTGTTATTTCATCAATGGAAACAAATTCATTTTGTTCCATATACTTCTTGACTTTCATTTGGAAAAACTTGATCATATTTTCTGGATAAGCAACCCCAAGCGATGTTCCAATTTCCACAGATGTTGCACCAGCCAGAAGGTATTCTATGATATCTTCACCTCTATAAATTCCTCCAACTCCAATAATTGGTATTTCCTTCTCAAACTGCTCATAGAGATCATATACAGCTCTCACCCCTATTGGCTTTAGAGCTGCTCCTGAAAGACCACCTCTTTTATTCCCTAGGATAGGAATTTTAGCTTGAATATCTATAACCATAGCTTTCAAAGTATTTACAGCTACTAACGCATCACATCCCCCTTTAACTGCAGCAGAAGCTATTTCAGTTATTTCATTAACATTGGGACTTAATTTCACCCACAAAGGCAGTGTAGTATTTGCACGTACTTCTTTGACTATTTCATAAACTAAATCGGAATCAGTTCCTATTTGTGCTCCATCCTTTCTTGTACTTGAGTAGCTAAAATTTAATTCAAAAGCTTTTATTGAAAGATCCTTCAATCCGTTTACAACTTTGCTGAATTCTTCCTTGTTCTTTCCATAAATTGAAACAATTGTTGGAACTGAGCTCTCTAATAATATCTCTAAATCTTCCCGAAATACCTGAATTCCTGGATTTGCAAATCCAACAGAACTAATAACACTCCGAATGTCGTTCAATGCAAAAATGCTTGGATTAGCATTTCCAGAGGTAGGGTGAACCCCAATGCTTTTTGTTACTACTGCTCCTAAACCTGCTTCATACAATCTTCTTAGTGTAGAATATGATGTTCCTAATACACCTGATGCAAGTATCATAGGATTTCTTAGAGTTAAGCTCCCGATTTTGGTGGTCAAGCTCATGACCAAAAAGTGTAATCTTTCTTGAAAAGGTTTACTACTAATCAAAAATATTCCATTCAACAACATAAGTTATATTAAGTAACTAACTAATGCCATTCAGAGATACACTACAGAAGATTTGGATAAAGTCTTTAAGTAGTATTTAAAAAGCGAAGAAATCATACCTTGTTAGGAGGTCTTAAGTTGCCAAAAATAGCAGTTATATCAGATATTCATTCGAACATCTATGCTTTAGAGGCAGTTTTACAGGACATCCAGAAAAGAAAAAACATTGATGAGATAATTTGTTTAGGAGATATAGTTGGATATTATCCATTTCCAAACGAGTGTATAGCACTAGTTAAAGATGAATGCTCAATTAGTATGCTCGGAAATCATGATGCAGGAGTGCTTGGTGATGAACCATCTTTTTACTTTAATCCGAATGCATATATTATGATACAATGGACTCAGGAAAATATCAGTTCTGAAAACAAAAAATGGTTAACAACTCTCTCTAGAAGAAAAGAAATCGAAAGAGATAACAAAAGCATCTATTTAGTTCACGGATCACCTTTCAAAACTTTTGATTACATGGATAATCAGACTGACAAACAATGGAAAGAAATGCTTGAAGAAGCGTTTGAAATAACCAAAACAGACGTTTTAATGGTAGGTCATACGCATATACCATTTAAGATCAAATATAAAAAGCATCAATTCTTGAATCCAGGCTCTGTTGGACAACCTCGTAATGGTAAGCCTGGAGCATACTATGCAATAGTGAGTACAAGCCCATTGAGTATAACTATGGTGCACCTAAAATATAACCACAAACCAGTTCAAGAGGAAATGAAAAAATTAGAACTTCCTAAGTTTTTAAGTGATAGACTTAACCGTGGTATTTAGAAATTTCATTCATAATGAAAGTCAAAATCTATATCTTCATCATCAAGATCCTTGAGTTCTTCCTCTAATTTATCATTGTATAAATCATAAAGAATTACTAAAGCAACACCTTCATGTATTCCAGTCTTATTTGATAGTTTTTGATAAGAAATCTCTGGGTTATCTTGAAGAATATTTTCACGAACATACCCCTTTAGATTATTGTAATTTGGTATTGTTCTTATTCCATCTATCAATTCTGATAATTTACCATCAAATCCTGTGAAATTGATGTTTAAACGTTTCTGCTTTTTCATTTTTGCTAGAAAATCGTTATGTGATTGCTCTTCCTTCACCCTTTCCTCTTCCATCTGTTTATCTTTTTCCCCAATATAATCGTACAGAGTTGTCAATTTTTTCCCCTTTCGCAAGACTCGTTACTGAGTTATATTCATACGCTTAAAAAATGTTTTGTATTACGTTTATTAAATAAATGGTTGTTTTATTGAAAGAAATATTATTTAGTATAAAAAAACATTTGTTGAAGTATAGTAAGTTTTTGATTCTGATAAAAGTATCTTGGTCACTAATACATTTGATTCTATATTTCAGCAAGAGGTTACTAGTATAAATTTACCTAAGAAAGAATAAGTGAAGGTAAGATAAATCAGAGAATCAGCATAAGAAGAAGCTATAAATGAATAGTATCAACACATTTAAAGGCGCATAACGACAGTTCATGATAGTTTCATAATTGTTCGTTCAATTATACGTTTGTAGCTTTTAAAAGAAAAATTATAAAGCTAAACATTTTGTTAATTTATGACAAATTTACTAAAATATGAAAGATACGTAATTGTGCCTAGTAGATTAAAGAGATAACTAGGTTAATCCAATAATGGAATACTGAAATAACTTTTTTTTGTCGGAAAACACATAATTTAGACAACAGATATTTTAATTAGATACACGCCACACCAAAAGAAAAGATATTTAACTAAAAATCACTCCAATTTTTAGATCTTTCTAGAGCTCTTCTCCAAGCCTTTAGTATAGATCCCCTCAAATTTTCCTCCATATTAGGAGTGAACTCCTCTTCAACTTGAAAATTACTTCTTATATCATCTAAATCAGTCCAATATTCCACTGCCAGTCCAGCTAGATAAGCTGCACCTAATGCAGTTGTTTCATTTACTACAGGTTTTTGTACTATAACATTAGAAATATCTGATTGAAACTGCAACAGAGGAGAATTGTTTGTAACTCCTCCATCTACACGAACCATGTTAATAGGTATCCCTGAGTCTTTTTTCATCAAGTCAAATATGTCCTCAGATTGATAGCATATTGATTCCATAGCTGCGCGTATCAAATGGTCTCTGGTAGTGCCTCTTGTTAAACCGATAATCATCCCACGTGCATAAGGATCCCAATGGGGAGCACCTAAACCCACAAATGCAGGTACAAAGAACACACCCTCAGTATCATTTTGTTCAACCATTATCCTTTCAAGCTCAGATTTGTCATCTAGGATGGCAATACCTTCTTCTAACCACTGAATAACTGCCCCAGTGATAAATACACTACCTTCTAATGCATACTTGATATCATCATCTATCTTCCATGCAATTGTAGTTAGCAAACCATTTTCTGACTTTACTGGTTTCATACCAGTGTTCATTAGCATGAAATTACCTGTACCATATGTATTCTTTATTGAGCCTTCTTCAAAACAAGTTTGACCAAACAAAGCAGCTTGCTGATCTCCTGCATTGCCAGCTACAGGAATTGTTGTCCCCAAAAGTTCTTCTTTTGTAGTTCCATAAGTCTCTTTATCACTACTTGGTTTTACCTCTGCCAATATATGTAAAGGAATTTTCAGAATTTCAAGAAGTTCTTCATCCCATACTCCTTTATGTATGTCAAACAATAGTGTTCTTGAAGCATTAGAAAAATCAGTTATATTCCTACCTGTTAGGTTCCAGATTAACCAGCTATCAATAGTTCCAACAGCAAGATTCCCATGTTGTAATGCTTCTTGTACCTTTGTAGAGTTATCAATTAGCCATCTAATTTTTGTTCCTGAGAAATAAGGATCAAGAACTAATCCTGTTTTACTAGTAAAAAGTTCAGAGTATCCATCTTCTTTCAACCTTATACACAAATCAGCTGTTCTTCTACATTGCCAAACAATTGCATTATGAAGTGGCAAACCAGTAATCGTATTCCAAGCTACAACTGTTTCTCTTTGGTTAGTAATTCCAATTGATGCAATATCTTCTGAGGATAATTTTACTTTGGTTAGAGTATTCTTCACAACAATTCTGGTTTTTTCCCAAATCTCTGTTGGATGATGTTCCACCCAACCAGGCTTTGGAAAGATCTGTTCATGCTCTATATAATCTTTTGAAATTTCACTGCCGTTTTTGTTGAAAACCATTGCGCGAGTACCAGTTGTTCCTTGATCAATACTCAAAATGAACTTCATGAATGTAAGAATGAAGACAGTTTAAAAATTTTATAGGTGAAACATTGCTCATTTAATTGTTTCAGTTCGTTTAGAATGAGGGATTTTCTTTTCTGATAGATCAACTTTGCTTTGCTGCTTAAGAGTCTCAGTACCTTGAGTAGAGTAATATCTTCCCTTCCAAGAGACTCTTTTTCCTCGTAAACCAAAGTAAATAGCAACTCCAATCACAACGAAGTTGATTATCTGAGTAATTGGGAAGAATAATGCTATGTACCATTTTAAGTCACCTTTCTTTCGCCAGTAGAAGTATATTGTTGCAGCATAAGCTAAGTATAAACCTGTATTGATAAAAATTCCAATCGTATAATTGAACCAGATGAAATAAGGCCCTCTATTGATAATTGATGTTATCATAAATGTTGGAGCAAGAACAAAGTAAACAAGCCATAGTATCATAAAGAAGATTCTCCAAGGAGTAAGAGTAACAATTCCACCCCAAATAGCTCTTCTAAAGGCTCTAAAATATTGACCAAAACCATCTGGATACATCCTAGTCTGAACTAATCTAGTTCCATCAAAATAGCTTAGTCCCAGTTCTTTCTCTTTTGTAAGTTTTGCTAGAGCCACATCTTCAACCAATGAACTACTGATAGCAGTGTGACCACCTAACGCATCATATCCATCTCTAGTAAATAGCATATATTGCCCAGATGCAATAAAGGAATCCTTGTTGTATCTGTTATTTACATCTTCTCTTGGACCTCCACACAGAAAACTGAGGAAGTATAAATAGCTTGGGAAGTATTCATAGAATCTAACAGCTTCCAAGTATGGCAGCATTGAGAATAATGCAACATCAGCACCCAACAATTGGGAAACTGTGATTCTCAAGGATTCAGGTTTGTGTTTTGTATCTGCATCAGTGAACAATATTACTTCTCCAGAAGCATATGTATAACCAACATGGCATCCATAGGATTTTCCTATCCATCCTGTTGGTAGATTAGCATCTACAATCACCTTAACACCATAAGATTCTGCAATCTCTACAGTTTTATCCTTTGATCCTCCATCTACTACAATTACTTCATAGCTTGGATAATCAAGTTTGGTGACACTATCTAAACACTTACGGATGTTGTTCTCTTCTTCTAATGTTGGAACGATTATTGAAACAGTTGGCAGTTCATCATCCTTCAGTTCAAGAAGTTGCCAGCCATTTCTACTGTTTTGAACAAGTACAAAGAAGTAAACAAAACAGACAATCACTAAGAACAAATAAAGCGATTCAATTACCCAATGCACAATAAACACTCCAACATCAGTAGTTGAGTATTAATCATAGTAGCTTATTTAAATATTTTATTGGGAGAGAATATTACCTCTAAAGGAGTAGAAGTAGTTTTCACTTGGTAGAGCTCTTCTTAGCATCATAATATCTATTTTTCCAAGAGAATTTGATTCGCAAAAAACCGTAAAGAAATGAAACTAAGATAATTAATAGATTAATGGACATTGTTATTGGATAAAATAGAAAAATAATGAAATTCCACCTACCTTTCTTTCTCCAATAAAGGTAGAGAATTATGGGATATAAGAGATACAAAATTACATTACTGATTATACCAATAGTATAATTCCACCACAACCAAGTATCAGGAATCAGTAAATAACGTATTAAGAAATAGGGAGAAACAATCATATAAATTAACCACAAAATAATGAACATTATTCTGAATTTACTTAGAAGCCAAAAACCCTCATAGATGTTTTTTCTGAAACCTTCAAAGAAATCGGAAAATCTATTAGGATACATTCTAGTTGAAACTAGGCTTGTTGAATCGTTAAAATTTAATTTCATTTTTTTCTCTTTACATAATCGAGCTAAAGCTAAATCTTCAACTAATGATTTACTCACTGCTGCATGACCACCAATTTTGTTATAGCTTTCTCGAGTGAATAACATATATTGACCACTAGCCATTACTGAATTCTTTGCATATGGATTATTGATATTGTTAAGAGGTCCCCCACCTAAGAAGCTTAAGAAGTAGAAGAAACTAAGCAAGTATTCATACCATCGTTTTGCCTTCTGGTAGGGAAATAATGAAACCAAATCACTTTCGGTAGCTAACAAATGATAGACTGTTGTTTTTAATGAATTAGGAGTATGAGTTGTATCTGCATCTGTAAACAGGAGAACAGAACCTTCCGCTTCTTTGAATGCAATCTGACATCCATAGGATTTACCTATCCATCCTTTTGGAAGATGTGAATCAACTATTACCTTATCTGCCATATTCTTTGCTATTTCTACGGTTCTATCTTTAGAACCACCATCAGATAAAATTATTTCATATTTTGGGTAATCTAATCTTATCAAGCTTTCAAGGCAATTTTTGATGTTATCTTCCTCGTCTAATGTTGGAACTATAATGCTAACTAAAGGAAGATCATCATCTTCAAGATCTATTGTCTCCATTCCATTTTTACTGTTTTGTACTAGAACTACATAGTATATTATACAGGTTACTACTAAAAATATGTAAAGTGATTCTAAGACAAAACCCATGTATAGACACTGTTTTAAGAACAAACTTCACTTATTTATAATTATTATTAAATGAAAAACAATAATCTATTGTAATTAGAATTTCAATAGAATGGAAATAGAAAAGCAAAAAAGAATTAGGTTGTTTGTATTGGACCTTCTGGAGTCATATACACTGTATGTTCATGTTGACTCACAAATGAACCTGCTGTATCTGAGAGAACATGATACTGATAAAGAGCACCAGCTTGGATTAATTCTCTTATACCCATTTTAGCTTTTGCTGGACCAAGTGCTTTGTAGATCCATCTAATTGCCACAGGTAATCTGTGATATTCTTTGTCCAACAACCTTCTAACTTGTTTAGCAGAATCTGTTCTTAATGGAAATCTTCCATCGGCTAATCTAACGATATTAAGCTTGGTTCGATCTTGACCAGATTCTCCAGCTCCTGTGGTTGCAAATGTTTCAATAGCAAATGCTTCATCTTGCAATACTAAACTACCTTTTCTTCCTGAAACATTAGGAATTGCTTTGGGTCCATGAACCCTATAAGGCATTAGTAAATGACCAGAAAGATCTTTTACAGTAGTAAATCCATAACCTTCAATGATATTTTCTATAAGATCACCAAGTTTTCCTGTATATCCACCAACACGAATTACCTTTACAGCTGTTTCTGTAGCTTCTTTACTAGCTTTGATGAGATCGCTATGAACATCATCAAATGCCACAGTGAAAGCTGTATCAGCAATAAATCCATCATATTGGACTCCAACATCTAGCTTAACAACATCTCCTTTCTTAAGAACAAGCTCATCTTCCCATGTACATGTATAATGAGCAGCATGATTGTTAACAGCTACATTGAGTGGGAAAGCTGGCTTCATTCCAGCATCAGCTATCATTTGATCTGCTGTTTCACATAAATCTAAAGCTTTTATTCCAGGTTTAACCATTTCATTAAGCTTTGCTAAAATACTTTTAGCGACTTCTCCAGCCTTTTTGTATTTATCTAGTGGAGTTTCTTCAATAACTTCTTCTGTTTCTTCTTCGACTTTTTCAGGAGTTTCTTTTTTGACTTCCTCTTTAGTCTTCTTTTCTTCACTAGCCATTAATTTCACCAGAATTGAAAACTACTTCAATTCTGTATTTATAACCTTGACGCTTTATTCACTTTATTGAAAAGAAAAGAAAAAAAGAAGAGATTAGTTTTCCAGTTATTAGATTGGAATTCCGTAGAATATACATACTAAAGCTGCTACAAATAGTAACACAACCATGATCCAACTGAAAATATCTCTATTAGATCCCATTTTGTCTCTACCATCAAGAGTGTATAACCTCTTGATCATTACCATTGGTCTTGGAGTTCGTTTATACCATCCTTCTATGGTTACTTGAGTGCCAACCATTCTAGGAACTTTGAACAAAGCTGTAAAGAATCGGAAAATTCCTATTGCAGGATGATAATCCAAAGTGATTATACCTGAAGGATCCTGTAAAACTACATCTTCACTGAAGTAATATCCCGGTTGTCCTCTACCTATAATTGTTCCTTGTAGTCGAATGGGTTTACCCCTGAATGGTGATGCTTCTGCATATCCATCATCTGAAACATCGGTTACTGCATTCATTATCAGTATCTGCGGTAAATCTTGATCGATTTTAGGATATCTAATTCTTGTTCTCCAAATCCAAAGAAGACCTGCAAGACCAAATCCTGAACCTACACCTATCCACATCCATATCGAATTATAAGCTGGTAGAGCAAATCCGTAGAGAAGACCAATTGTTGCTGGTAGAGCGATAACCAAGAAAGGAACAGCATATAATAGGAAAAGATCTACTAAAAACTCACCCCATAGAGATTCCTTGATTTGATCTTCACCTAAAGCTGGAAAAGCTCGTTTCATATTCATTTCTTCAGCTAAATCATCAAGAGCTAATAGTCTTTTAGCAGCTAAAGGGTGAGTAGATTGGAGTTCTAAGAAACCACCCCAAGGATTTTCCAGATCCCATGCAGCGGCTTTTACAACCATATCTGGATCAATGTCTCCAACTTGTGATTGAGCATAAGCAGTCATCACTAAACCTCTTGCAGCGTTTATATCAAAGATGTTCAATGATCTTGTAGCATTAGTAAAACCAAATCTGTTGTAAGCTCTTGTTCTTACTCTTCTATCAGCATCTTTGTTATTCATAGTTTGAGCATATTGAGCTTGTGATTGAACCATTCCATAAGCTATCTTAACAAGTGCTCTGGATAAACTAGCAGGATTTTTTGTTTCTTCTCCTGCGAATCTGTCGGCATAATACTCCCTAACTCTACTAAGAAACATTACCAGAAATTGACTTACTATGTAGAATATATAAGAGACAACCATTGTTACAACTGCAGCTGCTGCAATAGCTGCGGCTCCTTTGTTATCACTACCTCCAGACAATGCTCCAGATCTCATAAATCCTCTTGAGAAGATGTAGAAAGTGTAGAGAATCATAGGTACAGCTGCTGCTATAGTCATGAATAGAAAATCCCTGTGAACAATGTGACCTATTTCATGGCTTACAACTCCAATTTGTTCTTCAGGAGTTAATAAATTCAGTATTCCATCAGATATAACTATCCGAGCATTTTTCTTGAATCGACCGTATGTTAATGCAGTTGGCATTTGATCGTGAATCATTCCAACTTTCTTAATTGAGATTCCATGTAATTGACTTTGATCAGAGATTAACTGTGCTAAATGAGGTGGTAATTGCATTGGATCAATCCAGCTCATCTTATGTAACCATCTGAAATTTAAATCAAGAAGCCATGGTGAGATTAAGAATTGTAAAATGACTATTCCTACTGCTATTAGAATTGGAAAAACAATTATCGAGAATGTTTCAGATACTAGAGTAGCACCTCCAACATAGACGGCTATTAACATTGCTCCAATCACTACAGCATAAACTAAACCCCAAAGGAAAGCTAGTGTTAGCATTCCCCTGAAAATTATCCTGAACTTCATAGTATCAAGACAAAGGTGAACATACTAGTATATATTGCTTTCATTTTCAAAGAAAAAAATAGTAGGAGAGAAACTATCTGTTTCTCTTTCGTCTATAAATAAACGGTATAACCAAAATAGATGCAAGTAATGATATCATACTGAAACTCGCTTTCTTAGGTTCTACTATAAAACTAATATCATCTTTGAAAGCTAGATTTCCTCCTCCATCTTCTATTGTTATATTGAGAGATACTACTTGATCTTTCTCAAAATTTCCTAAAGTACCTTCGTAATTGTTTGTAAGAGGAATAGGTTGTAAATTCACAGTTGTAACAGTACCATTATCTATTGAAATCTCAACTTCTGTTGACTGAACTGCTGTAAAAGAGTCATAGTTGTTTACAGTTATCTCTGTAGCAACACCTTGTCTAGGTTCAGTAGGATTCAATACAACTGATTGAATGTCTGGTGCATACATATCAGGATAAGTAAATGCAGTTGTTCTAGTTCCCATAACAGAAGTCAGTATAGTTCCCTCAGTTTCGAATCCAGCTGCGAGTCCTATAAAGTTCAGAGCAGTTGGTGCAATATCTATTATGTCAATCTCTCCAATAGTTTTACCTTCCTCTATTCCAGGACCTGCAATCATGAAAAATGCATCCATTGAAGGATTGGTATTCAGATATCCATGCATTCCTACAAACTGTGTACCAAAATTCCTTGATCTTCCTGGTTGTAGCCATACAGAGATATTAATTCCTCGTGGAGCGTTGTGTAAGTCTATGTCATTATTTTCTTCATTAACATATACTGCTTGTATTCCTGGTTGACCTTCTAAATAAGAGGCAAATACCTCAGCCTTAGTTTCATTTGTTTCTCCTAGAAAATAGATATATTCTATAGGTGCATCATGAGCTAAGTAAGCTGTAAGCCCTGTTGCTGTTTCTGCATCTTGGAAAAAGGATTTGTCTTCTAAGAAATAATTGCTATCTGTTACTGTTGCCATTCCATGGTCAGAAGTTAAAATAACGATGGTTTCTTCTAATAAACCAGATGCCTCAAGTCTTTCAAAGAAATTTCGAAAAGCTGGATCTAGAGAAGTATCTATAGCATCCTGAAGTTCTGGTGAGTTAACTCCATCATAATGTCCAGGCCAATCAACTCCAGGTAATCTGGCAAAAGCTAATTTAATAGAAGGATCGTCTATTAGGGTATCAGCCAATTTATTTGATATTCCATAATCACTATATAGGCTATTTGATTGAAACCAATCATAATCCCAAACATAAGTTGGAGCTGAACCCAAGTACTCTGTTCCGTAATCAACATAAGGCCATCCAAAAGCAGCTGTTTTAACACCTAGTTCCTCAGCATGAATTATTGAAGGCTTAGTTTTTAGAAGATGAAGCCCAGTATTTGTATCTCTATAGGGATCATAGGGATCATCAAATAATGAATAGGTTTTTGTATCATCCCAATCGAAAAATGTATTCCCCATTATTCCATGTTTGTCTGGATGGTTTCCTGTTATCATTGACACATGATTTACAGCAGTTATAGTTGGGTTCGAAGGTTGACAGCTTGAAGCTACGGTTCCTTCAGTTTTAAACCATTCAAAAGTTGGAGCATCTCCTGTTCTAGATAGGTAATCATATCTAAATGCATCTATACTGAAAACTATTACTCTACTAACTGTGTTAATTTCATCAATTTCAGGAATTACTGTAGTCTCTTCAACCGCATAGGTTATCGATACAGTAGAAATTGATGATAAAAAGAGAAGAATAATAGATATAAATAGTATTTTTTTCATTTTCATATGAGTCACTTAAGACTCTGATTGGGAGAATATATTTCTTTCGCAGAAATTTAAAAAGTATAATCATAGACTCTGAATAATCGGAATTAAATCTTTCATATTCTCTATGGTAAAATCTGGTTCTATTACCTTTCTCCTTGTCCCAGGAGCACCTTCTGAGCCAAAATATACAAATTTAACTCTTGCACTTACAGCTGTTTCAGCATCGATCCAGCTATCTCCTATGAATATAACTTCTGTATTTGGAGTCAAATATTTCTCCATAATTACTTCCAATCCTTCAGGATGAGGTTTGGGGTTCAAAACTTCATCCCTAGTTAGAACAAAATCAAAATATTCTATGAGACCATACTTTTCTAGTCCAAAATCAGTTAATTTTCTAGAATTATTTGTGTAAATGATTAAAGTATAGCTCTTGTTCTTTAGAAAATCAAGAGTCTCATAAACATCTTTCTCAACTGTTGCCTCCTCATATCCTTCTCTTTCACTTCTTTCTATTATTTCCCAAGCTAGCATTTCCTTTGTATTTGTTGTGTCATTCAAATCTATTAGACTAACAAGTTCAATAATTGACTTAGGAGATCCTACAATATCTTTGTAGGCATCCTCTGAAACAGTTTCTTTCAAGATATCCCACATTTTTTGCCTAATACCGAAGTAATCTATGTTAGATTGAATAACTGTTCCATCCATGTCAAAGACAATTAAAGGTAAGTGGTGTGTCATACTCATCACAGGGGAAGTTAGGTTTTCTTTTCATTTGTTGTTTTTATTTCTTTTTGCATGAACAAAACTATAGTTAATCTTTTATTTTTGTTTTTTAATATTATTTTGGTGTTTATTTGAGTTCAAAGAGTCTCGAATTTCAATTCCTACATTATGAACCTATCTACTCCAATCTAAAATCATCTTACAATGGATATTCCGACCTCTATAATGAATTTAAGAAAGCTGGAGATGATAACGTTGCATTCAAAGTTTTATCGTACTTCTATGCGGGAATGCTCTATGTTGTCAAAGGAGATGAAGTGTTCGGAAAGGATAAAAAAGAAGATGCTCAGAAGAATTATGAGGAAGCTTTGAAATTGCTTGTAAGAGCTAGAGCTTCAAGAGGGAGAGAAGGAGATAAGATTTTCAACGAAATGGTCAAATGGATTAATTATTCTGAAGGAATGTTTAGAATCTGTTCATCATATCTCGAAAGCGAAACTGAAAAACAAATCCAAGCAGCAAAAGAAGCAATTGGATTCTTTGAGGAATTTGCTGAAAATCGAAAACATGATGAAAATATAATTGATTTAAGTGTTTCAAAAGCTAGAATCAGTTATGCCAAGTATGTTCATGAATTGAAGTTATCAGAATCTAGAACAGATAACACTAGAATGTCTAAGAAACATCTTTTAAATGCAAGAACTGAATTGATGAAGGCGAATTTTCTGTTTAAATCTTTGGATGATGAAATGGAAGATTTGCAAAACAAGGTTGATGAAATAACTAAGTTACATATTGTAGGCAGAGCTGAATGGTTTTGGGATCAAGGATCTCAAAATATTGCCATAAGTAATTTCAATGAAGCCCTAAGACTATTTGCAATAGCTTCAAGATATTATGCACGAGCAAGTGTTATATGTGCAAATTTTATGGAACAGCGATTATACTTAGCTCTATCTAGAATTACTCAAGCGAGTCAACTTGAATCGGAAGCAAATGAACTCTATAAAAGAAGAGATAATCCAATAGATGCAAGTACTAAGTTTAAAGCAGCAGTTGAATCAGTAGATATTGCTTTAGGATTACTTTCCAGTATTAAGAGTGAATCACTAATCAAAAACATGACTGCTCAACGTTCATTTTATGAAGCACTTGCATCTGAAACAGAAGGAATTGCATTATTTGATCAGGAGAAATTCAAAGAGGCTCTAGCTAAATTTGAAGAAGCAATGAAAAGACTTGAAGAGACTCACATGAGTGCTTCTGAAGGGAATTTAGAACAACTATTGGAATTCGTAAGAACTGCAAAAAGTGAAGTTGAAGGTTATATCTCAATGGCACAAGCAATGACAATATAGTTAGTCATCGAAACCTTTAAACTGAAACTAGTTATTTTCTTTTGAGGAATCATCAATGAGGAAACAACGGTCGTGTGATACATTGTGATCGCTGATGGGCGGACTGAGGTGATTCTTCATTACTTCTAAGCATAAACCGTTGCTATAATCTCTTGATATTTGTAGTATGAAAGCCTTTTGTGACCAGATTCCCCAACTAAACCTAAAGAATTTCCAGTTGATAAGTCATCTATTAATGAGAAGTAGTTTAGTCCCTTTATTGTTCCTTGAAATCCAGTGATCTGGGTATTATTACCTGCAGCTAAAACATCATTAGTGCATATCTCAAGTAATCTTGCTAAAGCTGCTGCTTGTATTCTTTCTCCGTACATCACAGCTGATACACCAAATTCACAAATCCAGATATCCTTAGTTGAAGTTGAAACTCCATTTAGGTACGTTGATAGTTCAAGATCTCTACCATGTATAATATAGAAGTCCAATCCAAGGAAATCAAGAGAAGTGTTTGCCATTAATTCTTCAAATACTGTGGTTTCATAATTTGGATATTTCTCAAAATCATTGAAAGAAAGATTAACACCAATTTCTGTATCATTTGTTAAGGTATTTAGATATGTTACTGTGTCATTTATTGTTGAACCCCATTGAGCTGGAGTAGGTATTTCATCTAGAAATGCAGAAGAGAAACCAAACGGTTCGGGATAAATTAGTAAATATTCAGGAGTACAATTCAGAATAAGTGTTTCAGCCTGTTGCTCCATAGTTTCTATGAAATCTGTTAAGTTCACCATTTGGTAACTCCAAGTAGGAAAACCGTATCCATACGTTGCCATCATGATCTTAAAACCATTTGAGTGTAGTTGATTCGTGATATCCACTAGTTCAGTAAGATTATTTTCAACAATTTCAGCTTTAACATCTATTCTTACTGTTGAAACATTTAGTTCTGTAATCATGGCTAACTCTTCCTGAAATTGTTCTTGATAATCCGTAAGAAGAGTCTGTTGATAGATTGTTTTCAAAGAGACACTAAATTCAAAATCACTTCTTTCAGGATAAACAGGATTATATTTTGCACTCTTGAAATCACTAAATGATGTAAATGTTCCAATGTTCAGTAAACTAAATACAAATAACAGAATAAATAAAACTGCGAATATTCCTTTTGATCCGTTATCTAGGAAAGATAGGAGTGATTTCCACATAGATGGTTTCTTTTCTTCTGGTTTTTCTATTATTTCTTCTGTGAATACACTCTCTTTTGATTTCTTTGAAGGTTTTTTCTTTGGCTCTGGTTCAGGTTCTGGATAATTAATAAATTTAATTGGAGCTACAAGTGGAATTAAGATAAGTGCAGGATAGAAATAACCTACAGGTCCATAGAGAAATGCTTGGAATGCAGAATAACCAACAGTTGGAATAATCATCAACCATTCTAGAAACCCGGGTAAACGGAAAATTGTTTGAGCATCAATGAAGTTGAGAAAGAACATAACCGATTGTAAAGCTAGAACTGTAAAGAAAATGTAATTAGCTTTACCAAATTTAGTTACCTCTATCGAATTCCTGAAAGCTAAGATTGTTGCTATCAAATTGTTAGCAAAAAGAAGCAAACTGCCAACTAAACCACCCCATACAAAGCTTACGGAAAGTGAAAAATTAAACCAGAAGAATAACAAAACCGTTCCTACTAAAATAAGCCCTCCTGAAGTTAAATTCCAAGCCTTTCTATGATAGAGAGGGTTCGATAATGAATTATAAACTAGCTTGAGTGATACTCCAGCATTATAGAGAAGTGCGATATATGCAAAAATGAATGAAGCTTCTGGTGGTATAATAGACATGTTTCTCAAGTGAAAGAAGATGAGACGTTTAAATAGATTACCATTTAAAGTAGATATTAAGAGAAAATTAGTGTATAAAGATCCTGTAAAGTTCCTCTAAAATCAGGTAAAATATCATCAGTCATGTTTTCCCCATTTTCGAATGCAGTTTCGACAAGAAAGGTTTTGTAGCCATATTTTTTAGCGACCATATCTCTATAACCATCATTTCCAATCATTAAGCTTTTTTGGGGATCAATGGATACTCTTTTAGCTATATCCAACCAATATTTTTGATTGTTCTTACAATAATTGGTATTTTCTGCATGTGTAATTAAATCAAAAACATTTTCTGGAACACCTCCCCATTCCATACGTTTTCTAACTGCAATAAATGGAAATACTGGATTAGTTGCAAGAATGAGTTTTTTCTCTGGATAATATTTTTTCAAATCTTGTAGTAATTTTTGTGCTCCTTTCATTTCAGAAATTAATGGTTGGATAACCTTGTAATCTGAATGATAGAATTTTAAAAATCTATCCAAAATCTGTTCACAATCTACTTCAAATTTTGGACAAAAGTCTTCTATAAAATCAACTAGAGTAGTATTTTCGTCATTATCATTGTTTTCCATTACATCTGTTGACCTTAGTAATTCTTTGTAAAAAGTTTCAGAATCTGGTATCAAATCACTGAAAAATCTAGCTGCAGTTCCTAAATAAGTTTTAACAAATAAATCAGGATCAAAGTACAGTAAAGTTCCATCTAGATCAAAAAGAAACGCTTCGAAATTCATGATTCTTACCATTGTTATTTAAGAAATTTGTAGTGAGTATCCAAACAGATACCGATACATCCTGGTCCTGTGTGAGTTACTATTGTCATACCTAATTCATCGATTGATAAGTTATGCTCCTTAGGCTTAATTACATCATTAATATAATCCTTCAGACGATTGGCTGAATCTAAATTCCTTGCATGCATAATATAAGCATTAAAACTATCTGGTCTTCCAGTTTTTTCATAAGCATATTCAAATGATTCAATGACAGCATTTTCATGACCTCTAACAGTCTTAGCAACTTCCATCTTTCCTTCATCAAAAACTATTACAGGTTTCATATCTGCAAGTTTAGCTACCCAGTATTTCGATCTACTAAGTCTTCCTCCTTTATGCAGATATTTTAAATCAGGTACAGTAAAACCAACTTCAAGTTTATCTCTATATTCATCAAGTTGGAGCATTATTTCCTCAGCACTTAAACCATCTTCAGCTAATTCGGCAGCCATTATTGCAATAACCCCTATTCCAAAAGTTGCAAGTTTTGAATCATAAATGTGGATTGTAGCTGGATCAGTAGTTTTTTGTTGATATCTTCGTCTTGCGTTTATTGCAGTATTATAGGAACCAGAAATCCCAGAAGAGATAACTATATTGATCACCTCATCAGCTTCTTTTCCTAATTTTTCGAATAGTTCATACTGATGATAGAGAGTTGGGTTGGCTGTTTGAGGATATTCTTCTGACGAGAAGAATTTCTCATAATACTTCTTTAAATCAATATCTACTCCTTCATAATAAATCTCATCTCCGAATCTAATAACAGTTGGAACTAGAGACAGACCATATTTTTTAACGATTTCAGGAGGAATATCAGCAGCACTATCAGTCATTATTTTAACTGTCATCTCTTAAACCTAAAGGAAAAGAAAAGGAGATGAATTTAAACTTTGCTTGTTTTACTTAATACTCAAAGTCTTTGGTCATTACCATAACAATGGTCCCTGGACCGGTATGGGAACCTATTGCAGCACCAATCGTTAGGGTTTCCCCAATTTTCAATCCAGGATACTGTTCTTTGAATTTTTTAGCATAAGCTTTTACTTCGTTGTAAAATTCTGCGTGACCAAAATGTAAGGTTACTTCATCAGGATTGGCTTGTAAATCTTCAAGTTGTTTTGCAAAAATTGCTTGTACGGCTTTATCAAGACCTTTTGTGCTTTTGTAAGGTACAATTTTACCGTCATCGAATGTGAGAATTGGTTTCTTCTTCAATAGGGAACCTAATCTATATTTTGTTGCACTTAATCTTCCACCATCATATAGCCATTTCAGGTCACTTACAGTAAAGTAGAACGAGAGATTTTTTGTTCTCCACTCTTCGAGTTTTGATATGATCTCTTCAGCATTCAGACCTTCTTTGACAAGTTTTGCTGCTTTCAAAACTGTCACACCAAAAGGTGAACTTGCAAATCTTGTATCATAAATGTGTATTTTTGCTCCATCTTTATTTTTTCTATCATACATCTTCTTAGCCATTCGAGCATTAGCAACTGCACCACTAAGTTCACCAGAGAGATGTATTGAGATAATTTCATCAAATTTGTCTGAATATTTCTCATAAGCTGCAAGTAAATCAGCTTGAGTTGATTGAGAAGTAGTAGGATGTTCTTTTGTATGAGAAAGCTTCTTATAAAATTCTGAAACGCTGATATCAACCATTTCTTTATAGGCTTCTGTACCAAACATAACTTGCATAGGAACCCATTCAACGTCATATTTTTCGTATAAGGTTTTGTCTTTTGGCAAGTTTAAATCTGCACTAGAATCACATATAATCTTAACTGTCATAGCTTTACTATCAAAATTAGCTTTTTTTTAAACATTTACTACTTATATGAACAGAGAATATCTACTACTCCTGATACTTTGTTTGCAGATATAAGTGAAGAAAAATACAGAAGAGCAAAATATTTAAGTTGGCTGATTCATGCATGTTTAGAAGTTTAAGGAATAAGAAATCGATGCTTAAGAGAATCTTCAATTCAACAGCCGTATATCTGACTATTATACTAATTCTAGGCTTAACAATTTCAAGCGCTTCATCAAATGGAGTAGCTCTTCAAAATGTGGAAATTTCGACTATCACAACTGAAAACAATATCTCACCAATTTTTAACCAAGTTAATGATTCTTTCCTTAATAGACCTATTCTTGACATTTCTAAGGATGTTAATGACACAGAGATAAATCCTGACAATAATGAGTGGATTTTTGTCAACATTACAATAAAGAATATTGGTAATTTAACTGCATATAATCTAACTACTGTAGATCCAAGCTTTTCAGATTGGGCTATTTCAAGCTTAAATCTTACTACTCAGAATTATGTTATTGTTGAACCCAATGCAACCATCTATTACAATTATTACTTCAAACCTATAGAAGAAGGAAATTTTACACTTGAACCAACTACAATAGAATATTACAATATAACAGAGGAAGAGTTTCATGCTCAATCACAAAGATTTGTAATTATCTCAATTAAACCTCAAAATGTAGTAGTTTTAGACAAAAAGTTATGGTTGAATATTCTATATTATTCACTTGCAATAGCTGCTGGTATAGGTGCCTTAGTATTAGGGGATTACCTTCTCTTTAAGAGACCCCAAGAGGTCAGAAAGAAAAAAGAAAAAGAGAAAACAAAAACTGGTGCTACTGCTCAGAAGAGTAAAAAACAAGTCAAACGTAAAACTAAGAAGAGAAGATAGTTTCTACTTCTTTCTCAATTATTCCACAAATCTCATATTTTATATATCACTATAAACAAGTGATTTTGATGTCTTTAAAAGAAATTGTGAATATGGATCTAAAATACATCCTTGTTGGTGGTAAAGGTGGAGTTGGTAAAACAAGCGTTGCTTCAACCTTAGCAATTGCTTTAGCAGAAGCAGGAAAAAGAGTATTAATCATCTCTACAGATCCCGCTCACAGTATTTCAGATTCGTTTGATAAGGATTTCTCAAAAGGAGAAATTACTAAAGTTAAAGGAGTAGTTGGTGATCTATTTGCACTGGAAATTAATCCAGCTGCTGCTGGTGATGAAATATCCAAATCCATTGGACAACCTATAGGTACAGATCAATTTTCGCAATTTGCGGCAATTCCTGGTTTAGGAGAATTACAACAAGGATTAGGGCAGGACTTACAATCTATCCCTCCTCCTGGTATGGATGAAGCTCTATCTTTTGCAAAAATCCTTGAATATGCTGAAGATGAAATATATGATACAGTAGTCCTTGATACTGCTCCGACAGGTCACACTTTGCGTCTATTAAATATACCTGAATTTCTTGATTCATTCTTAGGTAGAATGCTGAAAATGAAAACATTCCTTTCTAATGCAATGACTATGATGAAATCATTGTTCGGCGGAGGTCAAGAAAAGGATCGTACTGTTGAAACACTCGAAGCTATGAAGGAAAAAGTGTTAGTTGCAAGAGATAAATTAATGGATCCAGAACAGACACAGTTTGTTAAGGTTCTAATTCCTACCATGATGAGTATTTTTGAAACAGAAAGACTAGTAGAGGAATTGGATCAACATCTTATTCCTCATAAGTTTGCTGTTGTAAATCAAATAAATCCACCAAATGATCAATGTTCTTACTGCATGCATAGGAATAAAGAGCATAGGAAAAACATCAAATATATCAAATCAGCATTTCCAGATACTATTATCACAGAAATTGAAGCTTTAGATAGTGAGATAAGAGGTTTGAAAATGCTTCAAGTTTTTAAAGAAAAATTACTTTAGAGTGAAAATAATGGTTTTTCAAACAGATTCATCTTTGATAAGGAAAGAGAAAGAAGGGTTAGTCTATGCAGACGGACATTGCCACCTGATTCCAGATTGGTTTTCAAAAGAAGATATTGAAATAATAGTTGAAAAATCACAAAAAGCCAATGTCAAAGTTATTGTTAATAGTGCTCTAGAGAAGGGTAAATATGAATTTGCTCTAGAAACCACAGAGTTCAAAGAAATCTATCTCTCAATTGGTGTTGAGACTACTAAGATATCTCAAGAGAGATATGATCAGTTTGTAGAATTCTATAATGAAAATCAAGAAAAGATAGTAGCAATTGGAGAAATAGGTCTTGATTTTCATTGGATCAAGGAATCTGCTTTAAGAAAACAACAAGAAAAATATTTTCGAAAGTTAATCGATTTTGCTCAAGAACAAGACAAACCTATAGTTATTCATTCCAGAGGAGCTGAAAAGGAAGCCATAGAAATTCTCAAAGAAAAAGGTGCAGAAGACGTCTTGATGCATTGCTTTGGTGGGTCAGAAGAACAAGCAAGAGAGATTTCTAAACTTTCCTGGTATATTACTGTTCCAACAAGTACGGTTTATAGAAAGAATTTTCAAAAAATCCTAGGAGCAACTTCGTTAGATAGTTTAATGTTTGAAACAGATAGTCCCTTTCATTCACTAGAAAAAGGAGTTAACAATGATCCTTCGAGTGTGCCTATTCTATGTAAGAAAGCATCTGAAATTCTAGAAATTGATGAGAAACTATTAGCTAATATAACTTTCAACAATACTTGTTCCTTTTATCGAATCTAGTATTTTTATTCAAACATAGGAAATATCGAAGTAATTATTTCCCAATAGAAATGATGCTACTAGAGAGGGATTTGATTCAGTCTTTGGAATTTTCTTTATCTTGCTAAGAGTAGTTTTAGCATCAGAAGCGAAGTTTGAACTTGATGTGTAATAAACGTTTTTTAGATCCTTTGTTCTAGTTGTTACTTCTAGTTTTTTCTGAATATTATTAAAGAGATTTTTAGTTGATCTGCTATTGGAAACGGATTTCCATGTAGTATGGAAATAATTGAACAAATAATACGATTTGAATGATAGATTTAGATTCTTTCTCCATTCAATTCTTTTCAGTTCATCTGAATTCAAAAACTCATTTCTAGTAATTATAAATGAGTTGATATGTTTATCTAGACTGATGGCTTCTTTTCGGATTTCATTGATACTCTTAGCAGATGAAATGAATTTTGACAATTCTTCAACAAACAAACCTGAGGAAGAACCCATAGTATGTGTGTCTATAACATCAATGCTTATTTCTGAGACCATCTTTTTTGCTACTAATGCATTTTCAAATACAACTGGAGTAGCTAATGAAGAATGAATACTTATCAAAGAATCAAATTCTTCTGCAAGAAAAGTATAGATTTCTACAAAGTCCTTTATACTTGGTGCAAAAAGATCTGTTTGTTTGTCCTTAGCAATAATTGATAGGAGTTTATTTGTTTCTAGAGTTTGAATTTTTGTTCTCTCTACGTGTGTTTGATTATTAGAGTCTCTTACAACATAACCTAAAGGGTAGATGTTGTACTTAGAATAGAGTTTCTGGGATATCTCAGTGGAGCTATCTATAACTATTGCAGTATTCATAATTATTCCTAAAGTTGATGATAGTTTGATAAATATTTCTAATCATCGGATTCTAGTATATGGGCAACTTCTTGATGTTCATCAACGAACTCTTTGTAGTCTTCAAGATACACTTCTATAGGAGTTGGGCCTTGCCAGCTGCAGGTTTCATTAGTACATGTAAAATGATACAGAACAAAAAAACCAGCTTCAATTTTTGTTGGAAAAAAACAAACAGGACAAACTTTTACAATTTCGTCACTTGAACCTCTTTTTACTTTAGCCTTTGAAGCTTTGTCTTCAGGGGTATCTTTTTTTTTCTGTCTAATTGAGTCCACCTAACTAGAATTGTACTTCTATGTTATTTGCAGCAAAACCAGAATCTTCGAGAATACCTTTGATTTTGTACCTATGGTCTCCTTGAAGTTCTATTCTTCCTTCTTTATAAGTTCCACCGCAAGCAAGTTTGGTCTTCAATTTCTTAGCTAAAGCGCTAAGATCGACTTCATTTGGATCAATTCCAGTAATAAGAGTATAATTCTTACCATACCTTCTTCTCTCCAAAAACACCCTAATAATTTGTTCTTCCTTGGCTATCTCTTCACAGACGCAAAGATCCTGAGGTAAGCCACATACCATACATAATTCGTCTTCAAGCACAAATATTGAAAGGTTAAGATGTTATTTATATTTTTTCATCTAAACTTATTTTTTTGACTAAATTTTTAGTATTTTGGGAAAATTAGTCATAAAAAAGAAATAAATAGGGGAAATAAAGCTTGCAGTTAATGAAAGCTCTAATCGTAGATGCTTTAGCAGCTAATGAGGGCAGAAGGAAATTTTCTCGAGATGCTATAGGTGTGGGACCGCGGTTATTGGCTGGAATATTTGAAAAACACAAGCAATTTGTTCGAATTAAAAGAGTCGAAGATTTTCTAGAGGATAGAGATGTAATTTCTGATTCTATTGATGTATTTCTCATCAGTGCAATGTCAGTCGATAAAATTGCTACTCAAAAAGCTGTTAGAAAAATAACAAAAAATCATCCTCATAGCAAAATCATAATTGGTGGACCAATTTTATCTGAACAGAAAATTTCAGAGGAGATCAAATTTGATATTGGTGTTAGAGGAGAAGGAGAAGGTATTGTTGAATATTTAATTAGTAATGATTTTGATGCAGATTTCTTTGAAGATGATCAATTTACAAACAATTTTACTGTAGAGAAAAGAAAAGAAACAATAATAGTTCAAGATGCTAGAAAATTTCTATTTGAAGATCATCTTCCTTCTACAGAAAGAATAATAGATTATCCTGATTACTGGTTTTCGAAGGTTTATGTAGAACTAGTCAGAGGATGTTCAAACCATTACAGAGGAGATTTAGTTCAAACAGCTGGAGGATGCAGTGAATGTGGAGTATGTGATGATCCAGATATTATCAATACAGGAGATTGTCCTGAAGATATCCCTGCAGGTTGCGGTTTCTGTTCTGTTTCTGCAACATTTGGAGCTCCGAGAAGTAAAGAATTAGAATTAGCTATTCAGGAAGTTGAATCATTGTTTAAGGTTGGTGCTAGAAGAATAGTTCTTTCTGCACCTGGTTTTTTGGATTACTTTAGAGGTGGTGAAAAGGAGATATTTTCTCCAACTCAACCCCCGGTAAATTTTAAGATGATAGAAGAACTTCTTGAAAATCTATCAGAAATCAGGGATAATCAAGAACAAGTTTGTAGTATTTCAATTGAAAATGTAAAACCATCCTTAGTTACAAAAGAAGTAGCAGAATTAATAGGTAAATATCTACCTAACACATCTATAAGCATTGGATGTGAAACATTTGATGCATCACATAGTAATAGGATAGGAAGACCTTCGGATCCACATAGTGCTTTGAATGCTGCTAAGTTTTTCTCAGAAAATAGAATATCTCCTCAAATTTATCTTATACACTCTTTACCTGGAGAAACTGTTAAATCCCTTGAGATAACAAAGGATATAGTTGAAAATCAACTTTCTGATTTTGCTGAAAAAATCACTGTATACAAGTATCTCTCTTTACCTGGTTCTCCTTTCACAGTAACTAATGTTGAATTACCTAGGAAACGTCATCTTCTAGATATCCGAAGAGAAGAGCTTAAGGAAGCTATTATAAGGTTTAATTTTGAGAAAAAGAAGAAATTGATAGGAGAAAAAATAGTAGTAGTTATTGCAGAAAAAGATAAGAAGAGAGCAAATACCTACATAGGTTATCCAATCTTCAGTGGTCCAGCTATAAGTGTATTTTCTGAAAAACAGATTATTGGAAAAACAATATCTTTAGAAATTATAGGAGCATTATCTGATAAACTTCTAGAAGGTAAGATATAATTTAGAGCTATAGTCTTCCACTATAACCACTTTGTATATGCATTAGTTTTACTAGATCCATATCTCTTTTTCTTTTGATTCTTCTGATGGTAAACGGAAGGATAAAAGCAATAACTAAACTGCCCACCACCAAGCAAATTGTAAGAATATAATGCCACCTAAAACCTACTCCTAGTCCAAGAAAAAGTAAAGACAACCATATAAAGCCTAATGAAATGTAGCGCAGTTTTCTATATTGTCCTACAACAGATTTTTGATTCCTTGGATTATTCTTAGCGTTCATCAGAGCTTTCATTATGAAATTACATCTTACTACTTTTAAATCTAATCTAATTGAGAGAAAACTTAATATCTAACAATCACAGAAGAGAATAAAGGTGATAAAGATATTTTCACGCAAAAAACACGCTAAAAGTTTGAAAGAACTATTTGTAGAGTGTAGTGATTTAACACAGGATGCATTTCTTTCAATGAAAAAAGCTGTTATAGCCTACGTAGATGGCAATTTCTCTGATGCTCAGAAAGAAGCAGATGAAACCATTGCTCTAGAGAAGAAACAAGATAGAGTGAAAGAAGAGATTTTTGAAAGAATCTTTTCCAGAGAAACAATGGTTTTTTCAAGAGCTGATCGTATTCAAATTATCGAAAATATAGATAAGATCACAGATAAGATTGAGATTGTAGTTCGAAAACTTTTACTTGCTCAAGTAGAAATTAATGAAAATCTGAAAGATGGAATTAAAGAAATAGCTGAACTGAACAATAAAATTGGTGTTCAATTACATGAAATGGTAGTCAATGTTCAAGATAATTTCGATAAATCTAGAGAAAATATTACTACTATAACTAATTTGAGAAGAACAGTTAGAGAAAAACAATGGGAGTTACAGAAACTAAACTATGATTATCATACAGATTTTCAAGTGTTTCGATATACAGAAACACTGATCAAATATCTTATGGAAGCAGCAGATAGAGCAGAAATTTTTGCTGA
>JAEOSZ010000030.1 GCA_016840095.1 Candidatus Heimdallarchaeota archaeon | reverse complement strand
TTCTCTAATTTATAGATAGAACTAAGCTAAAATAATTTCAATATGTTTATTCCTCTATTGAAAGCTCTTTTGAGCATCCAAGTAATAATATTCTTAGGAGGTTTTTTCACTTCTTTTGGTTTTCTATCAACCAAATTCAGGGCATCCTTTGGACACACCATTGCACAGACACCACACCCTATACATTTATCGTTAATACTGATTTTTTTGTTAACAAGTTCTAGTGCATTCAATTGACATCTATCATTACATTTTCCACAGCCTATACAAGCTTCTTCTTCAACATGCATCACATAATCAGACTTAACAAAAGCATGTGGTTGACCCCACTCTACCAAACCTCTTAAAACACCACAGCAGCATGTGCAGCAATTACATATGTACCTATGCCCTTCTTCAACATTCATAGAAGAGTGTATTAATCCTGCATCTTCTGTTTCTTTCAAAATTCTGAGGGATTCTTCCATAGTTATTGCAGTTGTCTGATGGCTACCTTCATATCTGTTTTTTGTATTTGAAAACAATAAACAAACTTTCTCAGGGTAATCACATGGATCACCTATCATATCCTGTTGTATCTTACAAATACAATCACGAATTCCCCAGCTTTTTGCATTTTTTATCATTTGTTCAGCTTGGTTATAAGGGTGAATCTCTAATTCTGTTTTAATCACACTATTAACTGGAACAATTCTTTGAATAGCTGGTTTCTTTGAAAACATGATTCTTCCTTGACACTTCTGAACATAGTCTTCAAACAATTCTGCGAACTCAGTATCCATTCTATGGATTTGTTCTTCATAGATACCAACTACAAAAGGTAAGAGACCATACTTCTTCTCACCTGTAGATTTTGATTTGCTAACTCGAAGCTGTCCTTTAGATTCCATAATTTCTAATCTCTTAGCTATATCTTCTTCTGACATCTTGAGTCGTTTGGCTATTTTTTCAGCAGGTTCAGTAATCACTTTTAGTTTACTCGCTATTTCCGCCTCTTCTGGTTCATAGATCCATTCTAGAACTCGTAGATGAGTTCCATCTTCAACTTCAGGAAAACCATTAGGTATTGTATTAAGTACTTTGGTCAATTTCACATAGGGATTATGTTGTCGTTTAGTAGCTTTTGTCAAGGAATCACAAACCTACGAAATTAGAGAAATTGACTCATTTAAAAACAATTACGCGCAACCATGAACTACTACAATCCTTCCTTACGTCGTGCCCTTTCAACTATTTTGAATGTTCCAATTACTACTATTGAAACTGTAGCAATACCAACCATCATTTGAGGGAAGTAGAAGCGAATATCTCCTGGATAGTGAGGAGGTATATAATCGTATGAAATGTAAACATTATCGACTGAAATTGTTGCATTAGTCCATGCCCACACATAACTGTGAAATCCAAGAGAATTGAATTTCTTTACTTGATTAGAAACTACAAACTCATCATCAGCAAAATCGTAACTCAGATAATTTCGGAAATAATCTGGTTTTCTTCCTACAACAGTCATAGTTACTCTTTCAGTGATAGTATTATTCCATGCTCTCCCTGTTCCTACATCATACTCTAAAGCTACATAATAATCATGCTCTTGAGGGACAATTTTTGATTCCCATGTATATCTAATTATTGTAGTTGAATACCCCTCAAGAGTAACATTAGCGAGTACAAAATATCTGCCAGTATAGTAATCCTCGATATAATCTCTCAAATGTTCAATATCAGTTCCATTTAGATAAATGATTGAAGTTTCTATTCTTTTATTGTCAGCAAATACTTCAATTGAAAGATCAATATCATCAAAATATTTCACGAATGGAGCGACTACTGTTGTTTCTAAGGTTTCATTTAAATTTCTAACATAATAAACACCTTCAAAATCGACCAAAATCCTTTTCTTCAAATTAGCATTTACTAAGAAATCGACATCTACCTCTACCATGTGCAAAGTATTTGAAGTATTCGGATATAGAATACTTCCAATCCCCATTGCGATACCTGGGATATACATGTTTGCTTCTATTGAATTAAAATTTTTCAATTGGGGAAATAATAGATATACTATAATAAGAATTATGCAAAGTTTGGTTTTATCAAGTTTTAAAACATTCATTCTTTTGTATTTATCTGTTTGAAAACTTATATATTTTCTGTGAAATAGAGAAGTGATAGGATTAACTTCTTTTCTTTCTTAATAAAGACACATAGGAAGCTATAATTAACGGACCTAAAAATATTCCAAATGCAAAAGATGCTTTATTAGCAATTTCTATCTCTTCTTTTATCTTTTCACAGAATTCTTCATTTGGTGCATCTTGTGGACCAACACCAATACCTCCTCCAAAACCACCTGTAATAATTCCTTGATCAGAAACAACAGTATCAGCTATCATAAATGCACCAGCTATATTTAACCAATCTGAAGCATGTGGATTTGAAGCTACTGTAACATTTTCCAATATAAGAGAATGAGCTAGAACTATCATCCCAGTACAAATTCCAGCAACTAAAATCCCAAAAGCATTGGCTATATGTATTAGTTCGAGCGTTCGATTAAGAAATATCATATTTAACCAATGCCCACCACTTGGAACAAAGATACAATCATATCTTGCTAAATCTCCATCTAAAATATTTTCAAGAAGAACATCAGCTTCTGTATCAGTGATGTTCTTGTCACCATTCTTGCAACCGATTATACTAGATGTCGAACTTGCAGTAATTACTGTGTACCCGTACCCTTCAAGAAATCCTTTGTTGATGTAATAACTTCCCCCAAAATCATTTTCGATAAAACATAATATGTTAACATCCTTTATAGCTAATGTTGTGTTCTGGTTCGATATCATACTAATAGATGAAACAAGTAGAAATGCAACAAGAAAACTCTTTAGTCTTAACATATAATCACATAGCTCAGTGAATATTGTGCTTGATATTTATATATTTTTAGTAACTAAAAGGGAATAAATTAAAAAGTAGATACTTATTTTAGAACGAAGTAGGGTTTCAAATTCGAGTGATGAGAGCAGTATTAACCGCGGTTAGAAGAAGTTCATGTACTAATGAAGATTTATTGAGGTTATTTTGCTTCTTGTTTTTCAAGATTTGATAAAATCTGATGCAACTGATTCTCAATAACCTGTTTATCTTCCTCAGAAAAACCTTCATAGTATATATTTGACATCTCAATAATTATCTTGTAATAAACATCCATATCTTCAAAGAATTTTTTCTTTAATTTTATTAGATATTTACGACGATCTTCTTTAGTTGTTATTCTTGAAATTAATTCCTTCTTTTCTAACTTATCAAGTACTGTAGTTAAAGTAGAATTACTCAATGATGTTTTATCAGCTAACTCCTGTATTGATATCAAATCTTTTTCCTGCAATGCAAAAAGAACTCTACCTTGAGAAGGATTCAAATCAGCTAAATCGTTTTCTTTGAGTTTTTTTGCGAATAGTCTATTTGAAATCTGATGGATTTTTGCAATATATATTCCAATCATTGAAGGTTTGTTCATCAAAGTACTGTTGCATTAGGAGATTAAATATATTTCGATTACAAATATTTCGCATTCGAAATATTTTTATAAAGTTAATGTGAACGTAGTTTGATGGATAACGTTTCAAACATACTAGTAACTGGAGCTATAGGCAACGTTGGTGGAAGCTTAATTCGATTTCTTTTGAAAGAGAATGCATCTGTTTTTGCTGCAGATGTAGATGAAAAAATAGTTAAACTTTCTTTTGGTGATGCTATACAATTTCGTATGCTTGATTTCTATGAT
>JAEOSZ010000029.1 GCA_016840095.1 Candidatus Heimdallarchaeota archaeon | reverse complement strand
CAAAATTAGTTCGTGAAATACATTTGAAACAATCAATACAAGATGCTTGGTCTTGTCCTTTTTCCAAAAGGTTAACAAGATCTGGTTCATTGATGAAAGGTTTACTCATTGATATCAAATCAACAATATCATTTTCTAAGAGAAATTCCATGGTTTGTTTTGTTCGAATTCCAGAAACAAGACTCAGAGGTAAGTCAGGGACAGCTAATCGAATTTTCTGAGCATGTCCACCCCATGTTGCTTCAGAGAAACCACTATCTTCTACAGCTCTACCTCTAGTCTCACGAATAGTTCTATCTTGTTCTGGTCCACCACCACTTAGCTCTGCAAAAGTGAGTCCAAGTTCTTTTAATTTCTTCAAAATAGTTATAGTGTCATCAACACTTAATCCTCCTTCAGGAGAAAAATCGTCTGTATTAATTTTGATTCCAATAACAGCTTTTGCTCCAATTTGTTTTCTGATTTCTGCGTATACATCCAAAAGAATTTTCATGCGTTTTTCCAATTCTCCACCATATTGATCTTCTCTTTTGTTTACTCTATCGGAGAGAAATTGTGAAATCAGATATCCATGAGCTGCATGAATCTGTACTCCATCGAATCCAACTTCAATAGCTTTCTTAGCTGAATTTCCAAAGTCTAGAATGATCTGTTTAATCTCTTCTGAAGTTAACTCTCTAGCTTGTCTCTCATCTCGTTCATAGAATGAAGCTGTCACTCTTTCCTTGACAGAGGTATACCCCCCATGATTTATCTGAGCAATAATTTTTGACCCATTTGAGTGAACAAGCTTTGTTAACTCTTTCATTCTGTCAAGATGAATCTCTGAACAGAGACCTGATTGTTTCTCATGTGCTTTCCCTTTTTCACTAATGAAAGAGTGTCCTTTGATGATCAATCCTATATTTCCTTTAGACAATTTATCATAATATTCTAAAATTGGATCAGTTAAAATTCCATTATCTTCAGACCAATAAGATGTTGTGGCTGAACGAACAAATCTGTTCTTAATTTCTAGATTTCCCAATTTGAATGGAGTGAATATAATTGACATGAGCTAAAAATACGTAACTCATAAAAAAAATCTTCGGCTAACATTCGACAAAAGTTATAAACTGAGTAGTAATTAGAAATTATACTCAAAAAGAAGGTTGAAAAAGTATGGTTTGTGGTTTCGATTTCGATTATCCCAATTGGTTATACAGAACTGTGATGATAATAGCAGGTGCTGGAATCCTTTTGTTCGTTATTAATGTATTTCTATATTCATCTCGACAAGATCAAATAACACTTTGGCTCTTAATTGTAGGAGTTATTTTGGTAGTTCCAGCAATAATTGTATTCTTCACTAGAAGTAGTGATTACTAACTATTCCTCAACGTTTTCACCACAACTTGTGCAGAATTTTCTTTTTTCTCTTAACTTGATTCCGCAATGGGGACAGAAACTAGCTTCAACATTGTCAGCTTGTAGGGATTCAGGTTTAGTAAGAAATTCAGGTTGAACTTCTTGTGCTATATACATAGTTTGAGTTCTAGGATCGTATTCAGTTCTGACTTCAGCTACAATCATCATAGCTTCTGAACTTAATCTGAAAAAACCTAAAGCTACCCCAATATATCCTCCTATAATGAAAATCACTGCAATTACTAAAGGAGCTATAGATAATTCTTTTCCATTGAGAATTTCTGATATTGTAAATGAAATTGGAATCATAGAAAGAAGAGGAACTAGTTGAGAGTAGAGTAGAAGTTTGCTCTCTTTTTTTGGAAATAAACCAATGAAGTTGAGCTGCTTAAAGGTTCTTGCAATGTTCAGATAGGCAAGTATTATCAGAATAAATGATATTACTAACATTATCTGAGGTAAGTAAATTAACTGTAAACCTACAAACAAGGTTAGGACAACTCCTGCTAGCTGAAGTATAATTGAAAACTTTATGAAATTACTTGCAAGCAAAGCTGTTTTAGCTACCCTATTTTCAGCTTGAGCTAACAGAGAAAAACTTGATGCTAGCTGAAAGAATGAGATGAGATACATGACACCTGATATTAAAGCTATGACCATAGCTACAAAAACAATCGATAAGGTATTCATATGATTCTCAACTAAATCCATTGCAAGTTGTTCTAGATATGCCGGATTGTTTAACTGTTCAGGATCAATATTAAGTACAAAGTAAATCAGATAATAGAAGACACCAATCATCACGATTATTGAACTGAAAAGCACTAACTGGATAATGCCTAAACGTTTAGCATGTTGACTCATCTTGTTCTTAACTAGATGAATTGATGGACCTAGAGTAATATTGCTATGGATATTTCATTCCTCCTTGGAATTTAATCAGTTCACTAATTTATTTTATTTCTCATATCTCTTTAAAATTTGTTTTCAATCTACAAAATTGTTTGTGAATCTACTCTGAACTATCTTTTGGGAAAAAATAAATTAATCTCTGTTCCTTTTCCTACTTCACTTTGTATGCAGATATAACCTTCATGTTGTCTTGTAATTCCATAAACCTGTGACATACCAAGTCCACTTCCTTTTCCTACAGGTTTAGTAGTAAAGAAAGGTTCGAATACTCTGGATGCTGTTTCACTTGACATCCCTTCTCCATCATCTAATACTTTGATTCGAGTATATGTTCCTTCTTTGATTTTTGATTCTTCAAAATCTCTAACTTTTGAATGATCAACTTCATCTGTTGAAATAGTAATATTTCCACCTTTTGGCATAGCATCTCTTGCATTCATTACTAAATTCATAAGAATCTGTTCCAATTGGATTTTTGTAAACTCAACATCAAGTTCCTTTAAATTTAGGTGGAGTTTTATGTTTTGTGGGAGAGCAGTTTGAATCAGCTTCATAGTATTCTCAATTAGTGGTTCTAGAGGAATGATTATTGGTGACATTGTAGCATCTCGAGAAAAAGAAAGTATTTGGGTTATTAATTCTGAACCTTTGAATGATTGCTTTCGAATAAGTTCAATCATGTTTATCAATTCTGCATCATCACTCATTGCTTCTGCTAATTCTGAAGCACCAGCAATTGTATTTACTATGTTTTGAAAATCATGTGTAATTCCTCTAGCCATTTCTCCTAATGCTGCTAATCTTTCCTGTGATGCAACTCTTAATCTAATTTGAGTTTCAATGGTAACATCTCTTATATTCAAGATGTGGAATAGAGTGCCAGAGTTATCCTTCATTTTCATTCCATGAACTTCATAGATTTTCTTTTCAGGTGATTCAATAGAAATGGTATGGTACGGAATTCCAGCATCAGTTGGACCAAAGTAGTGTTCGATTGGTTCATTGTCCATTTGGAGTACATTCTTTTGTTCGGTTTCATTGGTTATTCTTGGTAGAATTTTTTCAGCTGCTGGATTCATAAGTAGAATGTTATTTTCTTCGTCTAAGAATATAACGCCATCAGGTTGGTTTTCTATCAATGATTGCATTCTTTGAAATTGAGTATCTTGTAGATTCTTGAACAAAAGATTGATTGGTCTAGAGACTCCCTCAGCAATAAATGCTCTATAAAGGAAATAAATTGAAAAAAGTTTGAAGAAGTGACCAACCATGTTCATCACACCATAAACATCAAGATAAAAGGCAAATGACATTTCAGAAATGGCCATGAAAATAAAGGCAATTAGAGTTAGTCTGAAAATAGTCTTATCGAAGTTTTCTCGATAGACATAGAGAAGCACAGAACTGCCTACTAGCATCGCAGAAATTATGTACTCACTAATCTTTTTTGTAAGGGTTAATCCTTCACCTTCGATAAAAAGTGGTATAGTAGATTCTGTAAAGATCAAAGTCAGAGATATTGCAGTTAAACCTAGGAATACTAAGAAAGTAATAGCTGATTTTATTTTTCTTTTGATAAAGAGGAAACCAAATAGCAAAACAAAAGCTTGGAAAAATCTTGCAGCTATCCACAATTGTGTAGCTAAATCTGCAGAATAGTTGGTAAAGATGTTCATTCCACTATAAGCCAAAGTATGAATCAAATCTATTATTGAAATGAATAGAAAAGCAGTTCCTATAAAAACAAAATAATTGTTATCAATTGCTTCTTTGGAATTCCAAAATATGAAAAATATGGCAGTAGCAACAGCTATACTGATAATCTCAATAATTGAATGAAATAACAGAAAATTGTACTTTCTTGTTAATCCAATAGAAACTGAAAGAGCTACAAAGAAAATATAATTAGCATAATTCATAGAAATATATTTCTTGAAAGCAACTTTCATCTCTAAATCACTCTACCATTACCCATTCAAACGCCTTTTGAAACAAATTATAAACTTTTTTTATGTTTTTTATTTTTTTCTTCAAAGTGTTTCTTATTTAAAGAACTAATAAGTGATAATTTCAAAGTTGTGCATGTAAATTTACAAATAGCAAAATCATCAAATTACTTAGCTGTTCCACACGTTGGACAGAATTTAGCTGTGGCTTCTAGTTTCGCCCCACAAGTAATACAAAAGGATCCTAGTTCACCTTGATTTCCTGCTGGTTGTTGAGGTTGTTGAACATACTGAGCTTGTTGAGGAGGATAAACATATTGAGGTTGACCATAAGGAGTATAGCCTGGAGGTACATATGTTTGAGCTGCTGTAACTGCTTCAGGAGTTGGATCTTGAATCTTATCTAAATTCCTAGTAAATTTGAAGAATGCAATGATATGCCAAATTGATCCAGTTAATAAAACCAGTAGAGGTAGAATTAAGAAAACATAATTCTGCACACCAGTATATGGAGTTGCAGTCATTATTATGAGAGAGGGTACAGCTACAGCTGCAAAGATTACTACCATTACCAAATAAGAATTAAATAGCGATTTCTTCACCTCACCTTCATACAACCCTTTTGCTTTTAGATCTGCTAAAATATCATGCAGAAGATAGTAACTATAAAGAACTACTATTGCTCCTCCGAAATTACCAACCAGTGGTATAACAAATATTAAAGCTATTTCTAAAATAACTCCCATTCTGATTAATGATGACGCTCTTCTTGTTTTAGGATAGAGATAAGTGTATGTTTTTCCAAGATCACTAACTGCTGAAGATAAACTCAGCATGAATACTATTCTTAGAACAAGACCTACAATTAATGGTATACTCAAAACAGACATCGTTATTCCTAGTCCGTAAAATAAATTATCGAAGAAATCTTCCAGTGATTCATTCCAACTATACCAGTAGAAATCCCAAGCTAGATAAGCAAAGGAGATATACAGTGAAGCTATAGTCATAAAAATTGAAGGAATGTAAATCGTGTTGAGTATAGCAATCTTTTTTGACTCATCTTTCATTTTTGTTTTGAAAGATTCCATAACATAGGGTTGAGTTTGAGTATTCATCATTTTACCTCATAATCAGAAAACTACTAGGAAATTATCTTATATAAATTTAGTCTAAAAGAAAGTTCTTCTCTATAACAAATGCAAAAAAAAGAAGAAAAGGAATTAGTTCCATATTGATATTTGTACGTCTGTTGCCCCACCAAGAGCACCAATGAAAGTACCCTTAATCAGTTTGCCTTCAAAAGCACCAGTACCATGACAGTTGAGT
>JAEOSZ010000165.1 GCA_016840095.1 Candidatus Heimdallarchaeota archaeon | reverse complement strand
TTAGTAACATCAACAATCCAGATTAGAAGCTTAACATTTGAAAAGACAAGGTGACGAAAATGTGTAACTGCTTCATTCCAATATGATTCCTGTCCTCCAGAATCTATAATCATGCTTGTTTGTTCTTCGTCAATGAATTGTCTTTGATAATGTACTGTAGCCATGTAACCGTTGACTTCTCCAGGTTCTTTATTGAAGAAGACAACATCTTTTATAGCAGTTTTGCCAGCAGCTTGAAGTCCCATGAGAAGTATTTTATCCTCTACAGCTGGAGCTCCATCAGTTTTTCCAGAAAGTTCATCGAAGAGATAGGACATATTGATGCCTCTAATACAGTGGTTATAACCTTTATGATATTTATAGAAAAATGAATTAATAAGCTATCGATAAAGGCGGGAAGAAAAAGAAATTTTGAAGAACTATTTTTCTTTTAGTTCAATCTTTTGAGCGGCTAACATAATTCTAACAGAAAGAATACGGAGAGACTTTATTTCATCTTCAATTTCCTTTAGAGGTTTTTTGCTTTTCAATAAGTTTGATAGTTCATCAATGTCTTCATACATGTGTTCTTGATAATTTAGTAGCAGATTACCATATTCAGAATCAGCTAATACAATTAAAGATAAGTTTTCAAATCCTCCTCTAGCCATTTTATTAGGCAACTGAACACCATGAACAAAACCAATCATCTTTTCTGTTGGTAGGATGATTGATCCTACTCTTCTTCCTGTATCATGTTCTTCGAAACCTAAGCTAGAATAAGCTTGATCTGCTATCTTGAGTAGAAAATTTTCTACACCTATTGTCATTCTTCCTATATACCTCATCGTATCAAGACTATTATCTCCTACAAGAGGTATAGGTCCTTTTCTCTGGTCAAAGATAGTTAAAATGATTCCAGGAGACATCAAATGGAAATTCTGTAGTATTTCTTCATCTGTTATTTTTTCTAATAATTCTTCGAAAGGTTTAGGTCTAGTTATTCTGTAGATGATCAATGAAACTATTGCTGCTAGAGCAACACTTCCAGCTATCAGTGTATAAAGCAACCATTTTGGAAATTCTTCTGCTTCTGGTAATGGAATGGTTATTACTGGACTCTCTAAAGCAAAAGAAACATAATCTAATGTTGGACTTCCATAATATTCTCCTTCTATTTCGATATAATCCATTGTAGAATTGAGAGTGAAGAGTGTATTAGCTCTACCTTGGTTATTAGTTATAAGATTTTCAGATATTGTATAATTATAATTGGTAAAAGAGAACTTAAAAGGATCTTCAGTCTCTGTTACATTCTTTAGATAAACATATATTGTAAGATTTACATCAGAAAAGATGATTGGTGTTCCATTGAGATATGTGAGCTGTAAATTAATGCTTACATCTGTTCCTTCAAGTATTGTATAATTTGAAACACTTATTGTTAGAAGAACTGTGAGTGGTTTAATCTCAAATTCTAATAATGAACTTGTTTCTGTACTTGCATTGTAAAAAGTTGAATCTGCAAAGATTTGTAGAGAGAAATTACCTTTTGATCCAATCCAAACAGAGGAATAATTAAAACTACAAATATATGTTGATACATTGAATTCAAAATCCAGAATTTCTTTTATCGTTTGAGTATAATTATCATTTACATATATCTTAGTTATAGTTTGGTTTTGGCCTATGTCATTCTCTAAATATAATTGAACAAACAAACTCTCTTCATATATAATTGAAGTTGATGTTTCTAAAACATTGAGTACTCCTATTTTCTTGATAATCTCTAAAAATAGTGTAACCGTTTGACCTCCTTTTCCAGGCCGATAGAAGTATACTTGAATCGCAGTTGTTAATCCGTTAGTTACATTAGTGGCATGTACAGTAACTTCATAAATTGTAGTGTTAATTATTACAACTGACCAGGAGAGATTAAGTTCAATATCATAATAAACTTCATACTGAAGCCCAGGAATTGGTTCTTTATCAACTTGATCTGTGATATTAACTCTGTATGTAAAAGTATCATTATATTCTATCCTATAGAAATTCCCATTATCAAAATTTGTAGGGTAAATATAATCAATTCGCATGTCATCTACTACAAAATAGTAATATGTTTGGTTAAGATTTGGAGTACCACCTTGGCCAGTATTGTCATAAATTTCAAAGATAAGTGTGTGGTTTCCATCTTCTGTTCCTATAATTAAATAAGGATCATCTAGATTCAGTTCTTGCCAATCTGAGGAAGTTTCATTATCTGTATTTACCAACCATTTATAACGTATATAAGAAACATTGTAAAGATAAGCTGTAGTATTATCATATCTTATATCTGTTCCGCCAACTAAAGGATATGGATTATATTTTTCATTTTTGTTTAAAGGAGACCATGATATGTTAAGATATTCCAAGAATATTGGTGGAGGTGTAATATCAATAATGAAATGAAAAGTAGTTGCGTTACTGTTGCCAACATAATCTTCAGCTGTAATTGTTAAATTAGCTAAATCATACCCAAATGCAACATAAAGAAATCTTGCTGATTCACCAAGTTCTAAGCGGAAATGTCCATCAAGAAACGATTCAATATCTGCAACATCAAAAGTTCCCATTCCTATTACATCATCCCATTGATATGTAACAGATCGAATATTCTTCAAAGTGAAATCACTTATGTCGAATTCCAAATCAGAGTGATCATTGATTCTAAAATTATTTGTTGGAAATGTTTGAATTAGATTGGGTGCAGTATCATCATAAACTAGATTTATTGAATAGGAATCATCTAGATTTTGTAAAGAATCATTAGCTCTTATTTGTAGAATTCCTATGCCAACAGATGAAATAGGAAATGTAAAATTTTCTCCAAAAACCTCTATCCAGCCTGTATTATTCCAATTATAATAAATAGAATAAAGCAGATCATCCTCAGTTATTTCAATATCAACAACACTATTCGGTGTAATGTAGATATGACCATCAATACTAGTTCTATCTATTTCCCCATTTAATACAACATTTAAGATTGGGGGAGTATTATCAATAACAAAAGTAATTGTATAATTAGCTATATTTCCTGCAAGATCTTGAGCCTTTATATCAAGTGTATGAGGACCGTCTATGTAAGGAAAAGCAAAAGTAAAAGGATAAGTTAGAGATTGGTAGATTTTCCCATCTAAAGAGTACTGAACAATTAAATCAGTAGAGTTATCAGAATATGTATCATTAATATAGATATTAAAAATTTGATTTTGTAAAAATCTTTCATTATTATAGGTATCTAAATTGCTTATTATCGGAGCTGTATTATCCACCCAGAAGGTGAAATTAAAATTGAACTCAATATCAGATAAATTAAAAGTGCGAATGTAAAGAGTGTGAAGACCTTCTAAAGTAGGGAGGGAATCAGAACCATTTAATGTAAGATATGATCCATCCAATGTTCCAGGTTGCTCTGAATCACTGTCCCAGTTGAAGTATACAGTGGTATTACTTCTTTGAACAATAAGCTCTATTGTATCACCACCTTGGTAATAGTTATCTTCTACAAGATTCAGTAAATCCACATTGAATACATCAGTATCAGTAAAGAACTCATAATAGGCAGAAGCAAAATGCCCATAGTCATCACTTACAAAAATTTCCAACCAATGATCAGCTACTGATCCTGGAAGATTTGTTGAATAGGTGTTACTTGGATCAGGTGACCAAGTTTGAATCGGTCCTGAATCCCAACTATAATTTAGTGAAGTTAATCCAGTGTTATCTGTAATTAGGAACTCTAGATATTTTCCAGGAGCATAGATTGTATCATTATCTGCATTTGTTAATGTAATTATTGGTGTATCTGAATCAAAGAAGAAAGTATAAGTATACGAATTTGTTTCATAGAAATCCGTAGTATTAATTCGTAAATCGTACCATCCTTCAAACAAAGACGTGGTGATATCATACGGATTCGTTAACAAAAACCAGCTACCATTATTATCCCACTCATATTCTACCGTATCTACATCATATACACTGAAATTTAACACAAAACCTCCCGTAAGGTAATCTCCACTTATAGCATTATGCAGTTGAATATTAGTTGAGGAAGCATCATACCCATACTGGTACAACACTACATCTGTATTATTAAAAACTGGATCACTAGCTTTTATTTCTAGGTTATGCCATCCATGAGTTGTTGGTAATTGTGTTTGAGTAATATTATCGAATGAATTCCAAGTTCCTCCATCCCACCGATAAGAACTTATTGAGCCATTCGTCACATCTATAGTCACATCTTCAGCTGTTTGGTAAACTGTATTATTAGTTGGACCGTAAACATCTATAGAAGGATATTCTTTTGAGCGCATATATAATTGGATTCCTGCCATCCTTGTATTATTATTTAAAGTGTAAGAATTTCCATATGTTGGATCGTTTATTGTCCAAACCATTGACCCTGTTTGACCTCCAGCAGGATAACCAGTATACATAAGCAAAGAACCAGAAGTGGGATTAGAGCTGAATCTAAATTCAATATCATATATCAATCTATAACCAGCAGGGACTAAATATGGTCCACCTGTTATTTCTGAACTATATGTTCTCTGTGTTAAAGAAGTGTTTACCGAAAACAAGATGGGATTAGTGGAAGTTAGTAAGGTTTTGTTCTGGTCAACAGGATTAAAAAGATGTAAACTAAATCTCATATATATATCGAGATATTCAGAAAAATATGCTCCATCATTTGTTCTTATATAAGTTAGATAAAAGACTCGTCCATCTATTTCCCAATCTTCTGTAAAGATTGGACTAAACATCTTAGAAGGCTCATCAGGAAAGTTTCTTTCCCTTAAATGATGCCAGACAGTCTTATCAGCAGGCCATGTAATTGGTACTGTACTCAATGCCCGCCAATACAATTCCTTTGGAATGTGATCTCCATCTTTAACTTCATCAAATGTAACCCATTCAACTACGTTAGGATAATAACTAGGGTCATTATTGTCAGGCTCAAAAGGATATTCTGTATCATTAATCAAATCATTACCTGCTTCAGTTCCCCCACCACTGAAGAAAGCAAAAGTCTTAAAATCACCAGGTGTTTTTACTTTTTTTATTTTTGAAGAATAGATATTATCATTTGGAATGTCTATAGGATTATCAGGGACTAAAGAATCAATTAGCTCATTTTCAGAGATATTTTCCTCATTAGTAGGTTCTTGAAAGTTATAATATGCAAGAGAATTTAAACATAAAAGAATTAAAAATAAACTGATGAATCTTGAACTGTTATTATTCATATCTATCTGCCTTCTGATTTCCTTAAGGAAGTGAAAGGATTATCTTTCCTTAAATAATTATCTTAATATCAAATTTGTATTAAAGAAATATCAAGTTATCGTTCAAGGCTGTGAGTTACTTATCTACCATTCTTCTCCTTAGGCTCCGCTTTTTGTGCAGAAAGCATAATTACTACAGATAGTTTTCGTATTGATTCTAATTTAATTTCAACTTCCTTCAAAGGTTTCTTATCTTTTAAGAGTTTAATAAGTGAATCAACTTCTTCGTAAATATGTTCTTGATAGTTAAGAAGAAGATTACCATACTCAGAATCAGCTAGAACGATTAGAGATAGGTTTTCAAATCCTCCTCTAGCCATCTTATTAGGTAGTTGGACTCCATGAACAAACCCAATCATTTTTTCGGTAGGTAGAACAATTGATCCTACTCTCCTTCCAGCATCGTGCTCTTCAAAACCTAAACTAGAATAAGCTTGATCAGCAATCTTCAGCATGAAATTTTCTACTCCTATTGTCATTCTTCCAATGTATCTTCCAATAGTTAGACTATGGTCAGCAACAAGAGGAATTGGACCTTTTCTTTGGTCGAATATAGTTAGTACAACACCAGGAGACATTATAGAATAATTTAAAGCTATTTCTTCATCTGTTATTTTTTCCATCAATACTTCAAAGGGTTTAGGTCTAGTTACTTTGTAAATAATAAGAGAAACTATCGCTGCCAGAGCTATACTTCCTGCAATTAACGTATAAAGCAACCATTTTGGAAATTCCTCAGCTTCAGGTATGGGTATTGTTACTATAGGTTCTTCCAATGAGAATGTAACAGAATCTGTTGTGTCTCCTCCTAGATATGATCCTTCAATTACTATATTATCAACTGTAGAGTTTAAGTTAAATAACATACTTGCTCTTCCTTGAGAATTAGTTTCTAATAAGAAAACTTCAGTTCCATTAGCATCTTCAAATGAAAACATGAAAGTTGATTCTGTGGTGGTGTTTTTTAGATACACATATATTGTAATTATCACATCTGTGAATGGCACTGGTGTTCCATTGAGATATGTGAGCTGTAAATTGATGCTTACATCAGTTCCTTCTAAAATGGTATAATTTGAGACTGTAATAATCATATTAATTCCTAGTGGTAATATCTCAAAGTCAATCGTTTCATTTGATGCTAAAGTATTAGCGAAATAGAAACTCGATTCTACACTAATATCTAAAGAGTAGTTCCCTTTGAGATTTATTTCATAGGAGGAATAGTTAAATGTACAAATATATGTCGAAACATTGAAATCAAAATCAATAATCTCTTTAAGTGTTTGAGAGTAGCTATCATTTACATAAACTTTCGAAACAGTCTGATTCTCTCCTAAATCATTTTGTAGGTATAATTGTATTTCCAAATCCTCTTCATGTACTATCTGATTATCTGTTTCTAAAAGAATAATTTCTCCTTCTTTTTTGTAAATCGTAGGGAAGAAGTGAATTGTTTGACCTCCACCAACTGTTTGGAAAAATTGAATATTTACGTAAGTTTCAAGCCCATTAGTCACATCAGAGGCAAGAATACTAACTTGATATTCTGATGGACCTATTGACACAACATCTATTGTGAGATTATATGTATCATCATAATGGATCAAGTAATTAAGACCTGGAATCGGTTCATTATCATTTGCATCAGTTACGTTTACAACATAGATGAAAGTATCATTATACTCCATATCTATTTTATAGCCATCATCAAAATCGAGAGGGAGAAGATACTCAATCGTAATGTCATCTACAATAAAAGTAAAATTATAGCTAATGTAGTTTGGACTTGTTCCTTGTCCAGTGTAGTCTCCAAGAGTAACTTTTAATGAATGATTTCCATCTGCTTTTGGTACCTCAAAAGTCCATGGTGCATATAGAGAAAGACCTTCATCAACAGGAGTAAATTCCCAATAATATTCAAAACTATAGAAATCAGAATCAACAGAACTATTAAACCAAAGAGAAGTTCCCCCTTGAACTATATTTACACTTCCAGGTGATATTGGAGTCAACACTGTTTCGTTAATAAACAATGAAATTGATGGAGGTGAGACATCAATTGTAAAAGTGAAATTATATGTTTCACTATTCCCAAGGATATCCTCAGCTGTTATAGATAAATTAGCTAATTCATAACCATAAGCAACATAAAGAAATCTTGCTGATTCACCAAGTTCTAAGCGGAAATGTCCATCAAGAAATGATTCAATATCTGCAACATCAAAAGTACCGATACCTATGGCATCATCCCACTGATAGGTTATTGAATCGGTATTGTATTGAGTAAAATCAGTAACATCAAATTCAAGATCAGCATGATCATTTATTTCAAAATGTGTAGTTGGAAAAGTGAGTGAAATTTCAGGAGGAGTGTTATCATAAACAAGTAAAATTTCGAAAATTTCTGCTTTATTACCCAAGGAATCGTTAGCCCTTATCTGCAAAAGAGCTTCACCATCAAAACTGGAAGTTAAGATAAAACTACCTATTGTAGCATTTATCCAACCTGTGTTATTCCAGTTATATTCAATTCTGTAAGTTGGATCAACTTCAATAATATCAACTTCAATAAGACTATCAGGTAGTATGTATAGATATCCATCTACTAGTATTCTATCCAATAATCCACCCCATGTGACATCTATAGTTGGAGCTGTATTATCAATAATGAAATTTATTGTATAATTGCCAACATTTCCAGCTAAATCTTGTGCTCTAATATCTAGTGTATGAGGACCATCCAAATAAGGATAGAAGAAATTAAAAGGATAATCTAAAGGTTGGTAGATCTTACCATCTAATGAATATTCCACTATTAATTCTGTTGAATTATCTGTATAGTAATCATAAATAGAGATGGTGAAGGTTTTATTCTGGAACCATCTTCCTCCATCATAAATATCTAGATATTCTATTATCGGATCCGTATTATCTACCCAGAAAGAGAAATTGAAATTGAACTCAATGTAAGATAAATTAAATGTTCGAATGTAGAGAGTGTGAAGACCTTCAGAAGAAGGTAAAGCATCTGAACCATTCAATGTAAGATATGATCCATCCAATGTTCCAAGTTGTTCTGAATCACTATCCCATTTGAAGTATACAGTAGTATTGCTTCTTTGAACAATTAACTCTACTGTATTCCCTCCCTGATAATAATTATCTTCTACAAGATTTAACAAGTCAACATTGAAAATATCAGTATCTGTAAAGAACTCAAAATAAGCAGAAGCAAAATGCCCATAGTCATCACTTACAAAAATTTCTAACCAATGATCAGCTACTGATCCTGGAAGATTTGTAGAATAGGTGTTACTTGGATCAGATGACCAAGTTTGAATCGGTCCTGAATCCCAACTATAATTTAATGAAATTAATCCAGTGTTATCTGTAATTGAGAACTCTAGATATTTTCCAGGAGCATAAATGGTATCATTATCTGCATTTGTTAAAGTAATTATTGGTGTATCTGAATCAAAGAAGAAAGTATACAAATACGAATTCGTTTCATAGAAATCCGTAGTATTAATAATTAAATCTCGCCATCCTAGAAATTGAGGTGTTGTTATATCATATGGATCCGTCAAAGTAAACCAAGAACCGTTCCAGTTCCAATTATAAACTACAGAATCGACGTCAAAAATACTAAAATTAAGAACATAACCTCCTGCTAAGTAATCCCCACTAAGCGCATTATGAAGAATGATATTATCTACTGAACTATCATACCCAAATTTGTACAATTCTATTCGAGTATTATTATACACTGGACCTTTTGCTTCGATTTCCAGATAATGCCAACCATGAGTAGTTGGGAGGTATACTATTGTATCATTTTCAAATGAATTCCAAGAACCTCCATCCCAACGATAAGAACTGATAGAATCATCAGACACATCTATTGTCATGTTTTTTGTAGTTTGATAAACAGTATTATTGACTGCATTATATAGGTTAATGTCAGGTGTATTCTCTTCAAACATGTATAGCTGAATACCTAACATACCATCTGTGTTCGATATAGTATAACTGTTAGAATGAATTCCATCAATTATATTCCAATCTAAACTAGTACCTGAAATACCTGTATCATAATATTGACCATCATTTATTATATTCAATGTGAAATGCCCGAGAGTAGCACTTACATCACTATATTTCATTTCATAAGTTATTTTGAATCTATCTCCTGCAGGTACAGTATAAGAAGAGAAAGAACTACTTGTTTCTAACCATTCCCAATACTCAGTATCTGTTGGAGTATTAATTTTGGGAAGAAGATACTCTACTGATGTAATTTTTGTTGAATCTTGGGTTGAACTATGGTAATGCCACAGAGTAATTTGGAACGTTGCATCCATTGCATTAAATTGAGAATCAGAAGCATTGTCATTCAAATCTCTGTGCATATTAAAGATGTAATGAACTTTGTCAGCTACAGTGGTATTATAAGGTAAAACTGGACTATACATCATTGCCCTGTGTCCTGAGCCCCAATAATCCCTAGCTAGATAATAAACATCATTAATTTGAGGTACTACTGCATTACTTATATCCCCTACACCGAATCTTTCAGTATCTAATCCTGTTGCATCATGACCTGGAATATCGTCATACTCAGTCCATTGATATCCTGAACCGTTTACATCTAAAGAGGGTGTAAAAGAATCATATGAAAAGAAAGCTCTCGTTGTGTAATTTCCTTCAATAACTTCTGTTTTTATTCTTGGAGAATATTCATTAGGAACATAATCATCTGAATCATCTAGAATTTCTGTTACATCTGGAAAATTGTCTGAAAAACGTGTTAAATCATCTGATAAATCTTCTATTTGATGATATATTAGTGAATTTAAACATAAGAAAATTAAAAACATTGCAGTTACTGATGAAATCTTATTACTCATAGCTATATCCTACTCTAATTTATCTCAAGTTGAATTGGTTTAGTGAAAACCAATCATATGGTTTTTACCCCTTAGTAATACTAGAATCATATATTATAATATCAATTTATTGCTAAAGGTCATTGAAAATGTAATAAGAATAGTACTTGGTTCAGTCTTTGACCTTTACTTTTTGACCAGCAAGCATAGCGATTACAGACATCTTTCGGATATGTTCAAGCTGCTGTTTGATTTCTTTGACAGGTTTCTTTTCCTTCAAGAGTTTAATAAGAGCATCAATGTCATTATACAAATAATCTTGATAGTTTTGTAATAGTTTACCTGTTTCAGAATCAGCTAATACAATTAGAGATAAGTTTTCAAATCCACCTCTAGCCATCTTATTAGGTAGTTGTATACCATGAACAAATCCTATCATTTTCTCTGTTGGAAGAACTATTGACCCCACTCTTCTACCAGCATCGTGCTCTTCGAAACCTAAACTGGAATAAGCCTGATCTGCAATTTTTAGAATAAAATTATCAACACCTTGTCTCATTCTACCAATATATCGACCTATGGTAAAACTATGATCTGCCAGCAATGGTATAGGACCTTTTCTTTGGTCGAATATAGTTAGTACAACACCAGGAGAGATGAGTGAATAGTTTAGAGTTATTTCTTCATCTGTTATTTTTTCCATTAATATTTCAAAGGGTTTAGGTCTAGTTACTTTGTAAAGAACAAAGGACACTATTGCTGCTAATGCTATACTTCCAGCTATAATAGTATACAATAACCATTTTGGAAATTCTTCTGCTTCAGGTAATGGTATAGTGATAATATGATCTTGAACAGAAAATGTAAAGGAATCAGTAGTATCAGATCCTGTATAGGTTCCTTGTATGATTATATAATTAACAGAAGAATTCAAATTAAATACCATACTTGCGATTCCATTTGAATCGGTTTCAAGTGGAAAAACCTCAGTTCCGTTTGCATCATCATATTGTAGCTTAAGTGTAGTTTCAGTTGTGTTTTTCAGATATATATAGATAATAACCTCAACAGAACTAAAAGGTATAGGTGTTCCATTAGTATATGTAAGAAGAAGACTAATGCTTACATCAGTTCCTTCTAAAATAGTATAATTCGAAACTGTAATAACCATATTAACACTTAATGGCAATATCTCAAAATCAATAGTTTCTCCTATATTAGTTGTATTAGCGAAATAAAAAGCTGATTCCACACTTATATCCAATGAGAAATTACCTTTCATTCCTATCTTAAATGAAGAATATGTGAAATTACAGATATATGTTGTAGGATTGAAATCAAAATCATGAATGACTTCAATTGTTTGCGAATAGCTATCATTAACAAAGATTTTAGTTACTGTCTGATTATCCCCAAGATGATTTTGCAAGTACAGTTGTATTTCTAAATCTTCTTCATATGTTATCTGTTCATCCATCTCTAAAAGAAATACTTGCCCTTCCTTCTTGTTTATTGTAGGATAAAAACTAACTATCTGACCACCAAAAGGATGGTAGAAGTTCACATGAATATATGTTTCTAAACCATTAGTAACATTTGTGGCATGAATACTAACTTGATATTCAGAGCTTCCTGTTTGATTTACAGTTACATTCAAGTTATATGTATCATCAGAGATTATATCATATGTTAATCCTGGAATCGGTTGATCATCAACTGCATCAGTTATGTTTACAACATAAGCAAAAGTGTCATTATATATCATAGTAGTTTTATAATCATCTTCAAAATCAAGCGGGAAGATATACTCAAGTAACATATCATCAACAGTAAAAGTGATATTATATATTGCTTCGTTTGGAGATTCTCTATCCCCAGTAATATCTCTAAGAACAACCATTAGAGAATGAATTCCATCTACTGGAGGAACTTCAATATATCCAGTTGAAAATAACCTCAACGGATCATCAATTGGTGTATCTTCCCAATAATATAGTAGTTCCTTAAAATCTGATTCTACAGGATTTAGGGTGGAGTTGAAAGTAAGAGTTGTTCCTCCCTGAACTGGATAATCTGTGTTAGATAGAATTATTTCTCCTGTTTCATTAAAAACCAAAGATAATGAGGGGGGAGTGTTATCAATTACGAATTCAAAAACATAAGTTTCATTGTTACCCAAATAATCTTGAGTGTAGAAAGTAACATTAGCTAAGCTATTGTTATGATAATCTAAATATAGAGATTCGAGAGAAAAACCCAGATTTAAATTGAAATCACCAGCAGGATAGGAACTAACAAAGAAATCACCAGAATAGTCCCAGTTATAACTAACTAATTCTATGTTTTCTAAAGTATAATCACCTATTGTAAAATCAATTTCTGTTTGACCATTGATTACATTTCTGACTACAGGAAAAACATTCTCCAAAGAAGGTGGAGTAGTATCATATACCAGCTCTATCTCGTAATATTCACCTCTATTTCCAAGTGAATCATTTGCACGTATCCAAAACAAAGCTTTACCGTTAATACTTGGTGTTAGAGTGAAATTTCTGCCAACAATAAGATCCCATCCTGTTTTATTCCAGTTGAATTCCAATGTAATAGAAGGATCTATATCATCAACACTAATTTCAAATAAATTACCTGTTGATATATATTGATTCAAATCGTAAGTTCTTCTATCTACTAGACCACTTATTGCAACATCAAATTCAGGTGCAGTTGAATCTATTACAAATGTTATTTCAGTGGAATTAACATTTCCTGCAAGATCTCTGACTCTGATTATCAAAGTATGAGGACCGTCAGAGTAAGGATAGAAGAAATTAAAAGGATAATTTAGTTGTCTATAGATTTTTCCATCAATGGAATAGTCAACATACAGTTCTGTTATATTATCTGCAAAAGTATCCCATATGGATAGATAGAAAGTTGTGTTTTGGAACCATCTTCCTCCATCATATATTTCCAAGTTTTCTATTGTTGGTGCAGTATTGTCAACATTAAATGTGAAATCATAAGTCTGCTCATGATCAGTTAAGTTGAATGTTCGAATGTAAAGAGTGTGTAATCCTTCATCTGTTGGCAACGCATCAGTTCCATTCAGAGTGAGAGTAGTCCCATCTAGAATTCCTAATTGTTCAGTATCACTGTCCCAATGGAAGTAAACCGTCTCATTGCTTCTTTGTATATTGAGTTCTACAGTATTGCTACCTTGATAATAAGCATCTTCAATGAGATTTAGTAAATCAACACTGAAGATACTATCATCAGCAAAGAAACTATAATTTGCATAAGCTAGATGTCCATATTCATCGCTCGCAAAAATCTCAAGATAATGAGGACCAAACTCTGGTAGATAGGTGGAATAAGTATCACTAGGATCAGGAATCCATCCGTTCAAAGTTCCTCCGTCCCAGCTGTAATTAAGAGAAGATATTCCAGAATTATCTGTAATTAGGAATTCTAGATATTTTCCAGGAGCATAGATTGTATCATTTTCTGCATTTGATAACAGAATAACTGGTACGTCAGAATCAAAAGAAAATAAATATGTATATGTAATTGTTTCATGATAATCTGTAGCATTGATTCTTAAAGTATGCCATCCCGTAAATAAAAGAGTAGCAAGATCATAGGGACTATTTAGAGTAGTCCAATTTCCATCCGCATCCCATTCATAAACTACATTGATAACATCAAAAGCTGTGAAATTAAGAACCGTTCCTCCGTCAAGATAATCTCCGCTTATTGCATTATTAAGAAATAAATTATCAGCAGAATTATCATACCCAATTTGATATAGAGTTGTTCTTGTGTTATTAAATTCAGGTTCACTTGCTTTTACTTCCAAATAGTGCCAGCCATGGGTAGCGGGTAATTGAGTTTGAGTGTCATTATCAAAAGAATTCCATGTTCCTCCATCCCATCGATAAGAGCTAACTGATCCATCTGTAACATCAATAGTCATATTTTGAGCAACTTGATAGACTGTTTCATTGGTTGCTCCAAATAAATTGATATCTGGAAAGGAATTTGATCTCATATATACTTGAATCCCAAGCATATCAGCATAATCATAGAAATGGTAACTGTTAGAATATACACCATCATTGATTGTCCAATACCAACTATTTCCAGGAGCTTGAGCTGCTGCTCTCATGAATATACTACCAGTGGCGGGGATTTTGTCATACTTATATTCTACAGAGAATTTCAATCTATATCCAGCCGGAATAGTTACAGGAGCTGGAATTGTTGCATAAACAGATCTTTGTTCTTGATTCATTCCTGTTGCAGGAAGTGTAGTTTCATATGAAGTTATATCCGTAGAAGTGTTAGTTGAAGGATTATAGAGAGCCAATCTTAATCTAAAAGAGATAACTACAGAAGTATCTGAAAAAGCAGCTTCATGTCCAGAAAAAGGTATTCTAGGGAAATATAGAAAATATACTTTTCCACTAAGTATGTACTCTTCAGTAAATACTGGACTAAAGATTTTACATGGTTGCCAAGGATTCCACAAATCTCTTAGTAATGTCCAAGAATCAGCTGATAATGGCCAAGCATAATAATAATCTGGGGCATTATAATCCCAAGCATAAGCATCAGCATGTATATCTCTATCCCTAATATCCCTCCAATCTGATCTCCAATCTAAATAAGCATTGTCTAAACCTTTATCCTTTACTTCATCATAAGTCTCCCATTGGTATAAATTGCTACCGCCTGAAGCATACTCAATACCTTCAGGGTCTAAAATAGCATTACTATGTGGAAAATAAGCATAAGTTTTACCATCACCTGGAATTATGGCTTTAGAAATTGGAAGATTATATTCATTTATTGTTTCAGAAGTATCTATCAAGTTTCCAAGTTCAGAATCCTGCAGATCATTTGTAGTATTATCTTCTATCCAGAATTTATCAAAATTATAGTACATTATAGAATTTAAACATAATAAAACTAAAAATATGGAAAAAATATTAGATTTGCTCTTTGCTTTCATTTTCATTACCTTGAGGTTCTAAACACAGATTCTCATCTATTATTTGTTGAATATCGAAAGATGCAAAGAAACAATTACTAATAACTTCTTGAAATTCTGGAATTCCTTCTTTTGTCATGTTTGATATCTTTACAGGATGGATTCTATCTAAATCAATCTTAACACCAATTCTATCCTCAACATGATTAGTAATGAATTGTTTTCCTTGTTCAATTTCCTCATCTTTGACAATAACATGGTCCTCTTTATCAAGATGTGTACCTAATAAAATGATGTTAGTGTACTCTTTTATCAGTTCTTGTTCAATTGCTCTGTTTAGCCAGTACTCAAGGTTTTGAAAAGTATTGATATTGTCTAGACTATAAGTTAGAATCAAAACTATAACTTCATTTATCGATCGTATATCAAAATAGAGATCTAAAGCATCTTCAAAAGCAAGACCAGTTCCCTTCTCAGCCTTTCCTTTTTGTCCAG
>JAEOSZ010000028.1 GCA_016840095.1 Candidatus Heimdallarchaeota archaeon | reverse complement strand
GTATTAATAATATCAGTCAAAGAACCATCTCTAAGAATGGAATTTTATTACACTCTTATTAAAACTTAGATTCACTGGACTATCAAATAAGAATCTACCTTCTTGTTATGTCTCCCTTCTTGGAAGTTGACCTTAAAGCAAGTATTTCTTTTCCAGGTAGAAAAAAAGAGAAGAAATGGATCAGACATGTATTGTTTCTCTTTGTCCTCCATCTACATTGATATTTTGTCCAGTAACCCATCGACTCTCTTCAGAAGCAAGAAATACCAACACTGGTGCTATATCAGAATATGGATCTCCTACACGTTGCATTGCATTGTCCTTCATCATACCTTTGACCCATTCAGAGTATTCTGGTGAGAGTTTATGTAGGATAGTATCTGTAATAGCAACAGGACTGATTGTATTTACACGTATACCATCAGCACCCCATTCTCTGGCAACAACCATGGTAAGTGCTCGAATTGCTCCTTTATCAGCTGCATAAGATGCATACATTTCTAATCCGACTTGATAGGTCCCAGAAGTGAAATTGATTATAGAAGAGGATTTTCCCTTCAAATATGGATAACACAATTTCATCAAGTGCCAATGAGCGTAAACTCCTGTGTGTAAAGCTTTGTCTAACTCGTCTACATCTTGATCAAGGAAGAGTTGTCTGTCTGCTTCATAATTTGCATTGTTGACCAGTACATCAATTGTTCCAAATTTCTTCACCGTTTTATCAACAAATTTCTTCAAGTCATCATATTTCGAGACATCACATTTCTCAGCCAGCACTTCAACTCCTTCAGCTTCGCAAAGTTCAGCTGTAATTTTTAACTTATCCACTGATCTAGCACAAATAGCTAATTTTGCTCCTTCTTGAGCAAGGCGGATAGACATCTGCTTTCCGAGACCAGCACTAGCACCTGTAAGAATTACAACTTTTCCTTCTAATCTTTTTGTGGCTTTAGGGAGTTCCTCCAAAGTATAACCAAGTGTTGAAGGAGTAAGTTCTGCGTCTTCTTCCATAGGGAGTAGTTCTACGTCATCTTCCTCTATGGCTTGAAGATCAGCATCTATATCAGGCAGCTTTTCTTTGGGGAATCCAGAACCTGGCATGTTAGCTATAAATTTCAAGGACATCTTAAATCCCTTCTTCAACTGAGGGTCTTTAGATATTCCAGGTAAATGCTTCTCTAGAACAGCTGCAGCTTTAGGACTTCTCATTAAGTCCCCTAATTTTGATTTAATTGAATACTTAGACATGTTCTATTTTTTGGTTTTATCTATAAAAGTATAATCCGACTTGATAGGTACCTGAACAGAAATCAAGGAATCTCAGTCACTTTTTGATTTTGAGTTTCTGATTTCTTGGAACGAAATTGCTTTGGAGTTTTTATATCTTCCCAAACTAATTTGAAAACCTCAATCATAAACTTGATTTTCGGTTTTGTAGCCAAGAAGAATGGTTTTCCCTTTACATTTTCTTTTAACTCTCTTTCCTTTTCTTTGAGTAGTTTTCTATCCATTGATTTCACCACAGATATAATATTGATATACTTAAGAAAGGAACTTCAGAGTATATATATATATCAAAATGAAAACACTATTTTTCTTTCCATTAAAAATAAATTATGATAGAATTTTGTCATGTAGTTATATTAAAATGAACATTAAAGAAAGAAGACCTTAAGGAAAACTTGTAAATCAGCTACTTTTAAGTGAGGTAAACTGAGTATGAGTACACTGATTAGAAATGATTCGAGAAAGAAACATTAAAACAGTTCATAGCTTTATTTATCTATTTGAACAGAAGAAGTTTTTCGAAATCTCTGAACTTTACTCAGAAGACTGTAAACTTATTTTCCCATATCATTCAGGTTTGTTCCCATCAGAGACTGCAGGGAAAAAGAGTATTTATGAAGGTTGGAGTAAAATGGGTGAGAATTTTGATGAAGTAAAATTCCCAATTGATGAGATTATGCCATTTGAAGATCCCAATAAAATCGCAGTAAAATTCACAGGAAAACTAAAACTGAAGGACAGTTCTAGTTATTATGAAAATGATTATTTGTTTATTTTCTATTTTGATGAAGAAGGAAAAATTACAGAATCTTATGAATATTTTAATCCAGTTAACGCAGCTAAGGCATTTGGTTTAATGGATAAATTGTGTAAATAAGCAATTGGTACTTTTAGGAAAAGATAATGTAATTCTTTTGTTTCTAGAAATTTTGTGAATTGTATATACTTATAGGATTGAAAATGCAAATTATTACACAGACTCTATATTTAGAAATATTGTTGAAAGATCAAGATTTCTTTTTTTAAGTTTAAGGAGCACAAAATGAAAGTAGCAATAATTGGTGGATTCGGAAATGTAGGTAAAAGTACTCTTTTGGAATTAATGAATATAAAAATGAAAACAATTGTTTTTGATATAAAATCAAAAAACAATCAAAAAGAAGCAAAGAGTTTCTCTAAGAAATATCCTAAACTAATAGAAGTATTTTGGGGAGATCTTACAAATTATGATGATATTGAGAGATTTTTTGAGCTTCATGAGGGGATAACTCATGTTCTCCATTTAGCTGCTATCATCCCTCCTTTAGCATATAAGAAACCAGTTTTAACAAATCTAGTTAATGTTGAAGGAACAAAAATACTGATAGAAGTACTACAAAAACTATCAAATCCTCCTGTTATAATATATACATCATCAGTAGCAGTTTACGGTGATCGTCTAAATAATAACTTCATCAAACTTACAGACCCAGTAAAACCGAATCCTGGAGACAATTATGCAGAGAGTAAAATCAAAGCTGAGAGAATTATACAAGAATCATCTCTAAAATATCTTATCTTTAGATTATCCTTTATTACATCTTCAGATCTAAAGATGGATCCTTTGATGTTCAATGTACCATTAGATACTTCTATAGAGATTGTTGATACAAGAGATGTAGGGCTAGCACTTACTCATGCTACAACTGCAGATATGGAAACAGGTATTTATCATCTTGCAGGTGGAGAAAAGAATCGGACTACATATAGAGAATTTATCGATAAGATGATGAGAATTTTTGGTTTTGGAAAGAATCCTTTTCCTGATCAAGCATTCGCAAAAAATAATTTTAGTTGTGGTTTTATGGAAACAACAAAATCACAAATATATCTCAAATATCAGAGAGTAGTACTGGATGAATATTATAGTCAAATGAGAGAGAAGTATAGGTTCATTAGGTGGATTGTTTCATCCTTTAGATTACTAATACGCCCTTTGTTTACAAGGAGTTTATTGAAACAGTCCGCTTTTTACAATTCAAGTACGATAGTTGAAACCAATGATAGAACCAACAAATTAACTAAAAAACCACTTACAAGTCTAGTTCAGGGAAAATATGTTCTTAACGGAGAGAAATAATTACAAGAAGGAGAAAATTGAAATGCAAAAACACACACTCCAAGTTTCTTCAATTAGACAATCTAATATGGTATTTGTTGTTACAGGAGCAACTGATGGAATAGGTAAAGCTCTAGTTTTAGAATTAGCTAAAAAAGGTGCTGTAGTAGCTGTAATTGGTCGAAACCCAAAGAAATTTGAAAAGCTGATTGCTGAATTGGAGAATTTAAGTATTCCAGCTAAGAATATCAGTAGGATTTCTTCTTTTATAGCTGATCTTTCAGTAATGAGCTCCATAGTTGATGTTACTTCTAGAATAAGAGATTCGTATGATGCTGTTGATGTTTTGATAAACAACGTTGGAGGTTACTTCGCTGAAAGAAAAGTAACTGAAGAAGGTTTTGAGTATACATTTGCATTGAATTATCTAGGACATGTTCTAATGACATTCTTGCTGCTTGGTAAGATTCAAAAGAGTGATTCAGGGAATATAATTAACATTTCTTCAAGTGAGCATAAACATGGTAAAATCCATTTTGATAATCTGAATTTGAGTAAATCGTTCTTTGGTAGAAAAGCATATGCCCAATCAAAGCTAGCTGATATGATATTTATAAGAGAAATGTCATTGTTTTTACGTAAAACAGACATAAGAATAAACGCTATACACCCAGGTATTGTTAAAACAAATATTGCACAATCAAAATTTGGGTTACAATCACTTGCATTCAAATTACTGAAGAATACCGTTGCGATAAAACCTGAAAAAGCTGCACTAAGAATATTGCAATTGGTTGATAATCCTGATTTCGCTCATTTACGAGGTAATTATGTTTCTGGTACAAAAGTTAAATCATCTCATACATTAACATCAAACCATTATAAGAGAGAAGAGCTTTGGTTGATTACAGTAGATATTCTAAAAGAATGGTTCTACCCCATACTAAACGAAAAAGATATTTCTCTAACAAATCACAAACTAGAGTACATTCAAATTGAAAGTAGTTAAAATCTAATTATTTTCAAATCTGCAGCATAATTTCTAATCAAGCTCAAACAATTGATACATCTTCAAGGACCTTCAAGATAATCTCATCGAATTTTGTTATTAAAATCAAATGTCCTACACCCTTATATTCAATGTATGAATTATCTGGAAGATGTTTTTCTTTATATTCAACAAATTTCATCGGAACAGTTATATCGTCAGCTACAGAAAAAGATGTAAATTTTATTGAATTCTTCTAGAAGAGATTCCATAAAATGTATTTTTGTTCTTCCATTTGGAAAAGAAATTTTTGTTTTAGTTTTAATTTTTCTACTTCCTTTATTTCTTCTTCTGAAGGGTTCATACCTAATAAATACCATTTCTTGTAAGGCCATTCTTCCTCAAACCACTTAGGTAATTCTTTCAGTATTTTATCATAAAGATTGAGCTTCCATCCTGCTGGAGTTATCCAGAAAGAAACACCAGGATCATTTTCTTCTAAATCCCAGTGTTCAAAGAGTCTATCATTAAAGAAAGCAAATTTAAGAAATGGTACAATAGGTTTGATGAAAATACATCCATAACAAATTGTTTCCTCCATATCTAGAATTGTAAAAGCAAACTCGATTTTTTTATCATGGTCTTGTTCATGACGTGAAATTTGTTGAAGATTTTCTTCTTTAGGAAAACCTTCTGGTCTAAAGCCGCTTTCAATAACGGCTTTGTAATCTAGCTCATTATCAGTTGCTTTCAATTGTCGAATTTTAATACCATTAAAAGTAAGAACGTCAGGTACAGCTTTATCTATTGGATAAAAGGATGTCATAGATATTTCAAAGCTCAAATACTTATGATTGTTTTGCTGTATTAGTAACAAAGATTTCTTGAATAGTTCAAAACTTGCCTAACCAAAGAGTTTATCAACCTCGATTTAAATGTAGAGTTAGTAGATTCAAACGTGTTAGTTAAGGTTGTTTTAATTCTTCTCAAGATTTAGCGGCATCTAATTAATGGTTTTAATTTATTGGATGTCACTCCCTAATGTGAACAATAAAAGGAGGAAAAGCTCAATGAAAGGCACAGTAAAAAAAGTTATGTACGATAGAAATTTTGGTTTTATCCAAGCTGAAGGAGAAGAAGAAGATGTATTTTTCCATCGCTCTGGTGTTACAGAAGATTTTCATCAACTCAGAGAAGGAGACTCAGTAGAATTTGAAGTAGAACAAACTGACAGAGGATCCCAAGCAGTAAATCTAAAGGTTATTTAATAACAAAGTATGATATATCTAAGGACAATCGTACTTCTAATCTATTTTTCTTTTTAATTTTATTTCAATCTCCAGAGAATATACTTCTGATTTTCCATTATAAATGGGAATTTTTTAAAAATGTAATCGTTAATAGTAACGGGTTTATTCAACAGGGATTATGGTTCTTCAGTCACACCCTGATTTTGAGTTTTCGTTTTCTTAGAACGAAATAGTCTAGGTGATTTAATATCCTCAAAAACCAGTTTGAAAACTTCTTTCACAAATCGAAGTTTAGGTTTTATTGTTTTATAATATGGTTTATCGCGTACTTCTTCTTTTAACTCTTTTTCTTTGTCTTTGAGTAGTTTTCTATCCAAAAATTTCACCTTTATGTGTTAATAGTACTGAATAAAATAGCTTTTTGTATTATATATACATATCAAAATAAGAATCATACATTATTTTTAGGTATTAACTAGAAAATAAAGAAGACATAATAATTTTATATTAGAATCAACAAAGATATTTATTGAGAGTAATAAGATAGGAATTTGAGCTAGGGGAATTAATTTGACAGAAAGCGTGATTGCAGAAATACTCAATATAGAGAATTTGATTTCTGAGGAAAATTACAAGAAAGCTCAAGAATTGTTGGATAATATCTCAAGTAAAGACGAGATATCCGACGAGGAGAAGCTTGCCTGTATATTGCTAGAATCACAAATTAATCTCAGATTGGGAGAGAGAGAAAAAGCATACAAAAACATAGAGAAAATATGGTCAGAAGTTCAAACAACCGAGAATCCATTATTGGTTTTAGATTATCTTAATACTAAGATTGGCGCATTATGGAGGATGGGCAAGAATGAAGAAGGGATGAGAATTTTTGAGGAAAATCTGAAATTTGTTTCAGAGATTGAGAAGAAACTTACTCAGAAGTCAGAGAATCGTTTCAAAAAAAGAAAATATAATTTTCTTAGAAATGGAGGTATTCTTCATTGGTATAGTGGGAATCTTGATACAGCTTTAGAATATCATGAAAAATGCTTAACTATAGGGAAAGAGATTGAAAGTGAATTATCCATTCTTAGTTCATACAATAATATTGGCTTAGTGTATTGGTCCAAAGGTGATATGGATAAATCAGTTGAATACTATCAAAAAGCTTTGAATATGTCTGAGAAACTAGGGAGAGAGAAAAATATTGCCCAGATATTGTCTAATTTGGGGAATGTATTTTCAACGAAAGGTAATTTAGATAAATCATTAGAGTATCAACATCGCAGTCTAGAAATACGAAGAAGAGGAAGTTCAAAAACAGATACTGCTATGACACTCATCAATATAGGTGTAGTATATCAATTAAAAGGTGATTTGGATCAAGCTTTAGATTTCTATCAAGAGGGGCTTCTTCTAAGTGAGGAAGTTAATTCCAAATCCAATATCGCTCTCGCTCTTAATAACATTGGAAATATTCATGAATTGAGAGGTAATCCTGACTTAGCTCTGGAGTTTTACGAGAGAAGTATGAAACTTTACAAGGAAATAGGTATTAAGGAGAAAGTTGCTTTACTTCTTTTTAACACAGGTTACATCTATAAGATTAAAGGGAACATTTCAGAGGCATTTGAGTATTTTAATCAAAGCCTAAATTCTTATGAAGAAATAGGCAATACTTTAGGTATTGCATATGTATTTCTAGAGCTAATACAAGTTGCTCTTGGACAAAACAAGCATGAATTAGTTCAAGACTATTTAGCGAAGTTTCAACAAATAAACAAGACAACAGATGTTCGATCAGTTAATCAACGATTTCGATTAGCTCAAGCTCTTTCACTTAAGATTAGTCGCCATTCCCGTGATAAAACTAAAGCAATAGTTCTTCTTGAACAGATAATAGAAGAAGAGATAGTAGATCATTCATTAACAGTTAAAGCTATGGTTAACCTATGCGATCTTCTTATACAAGAATTAAAAGAAAAAGCAGAAATGGAGCTTTTGAATGAGATTAAGGATTTATTACAAAAACTTAAGATAATTGCGGAAGAGCAATCGTCAGATTCAATTCTTGCTGAAGTATATAGATTAGAGGCTCTGCTAGCTTTAGCTGAGCTTGATTTGAAGGAAACTAGGCTTCTATTAGAAAAAGGTTATACTATTGCAGAGAAAAAAGGACTTACAAGTATTGTGTCAAGTATTCGCGAAGAACAAGAGAGATTAACAGAAAAAATTGAACTATGGGAAAGTCTTCAAGAAAGGAAAGCTCCATTAAAAGAAACGCTAGAGCACGTGAAAATAGAAGAATCAATGAAGCAATTGCAGCATGAAGAGTCAGTCACTTCTGGAAAACTTTTTTCTTTAAAGATTTGAAATTCAACTTTTGAGAGTTTTCTTCTAGTTTTCATATCATTATCTTCTCTGGACTTCCCATCAAATTTCTTTTCTCCAAATTATTTCAACACACTCCAGGCCTATTTCAGTCTTCAAGGTTTTGTCTCCTACTATGAAACCGTTTTTCTTATAAAAATCAAGAGGAGCGAAGTAAGTGCTGCCATCCTCTTTCACATACTTATCATGTTCTACACAAAAAGCTCTAAGTTCATCAGTATGGGTTTTTGCTATATCTAGCATCTTCTTTCCAATTCCTTGTCTTTGGTATTCCCGTTTAATAACCATTGAAAACCATAGACTTCTGGGATGTTCTATATGTTCTGCAAAAGTGAGAATTCCAATTAATTCAGGAAGTTTGAATTTGACATCTCTTGCTGTTATATATTGTGTTCGTCTATCTGGGTATTTCAACCATTTTTCAGTTCTTTCAAATGTTGTCGGTTCAAGTACTGTAGGATATTCTTTATTTCTCATCAATTGAAGTGAAATACAATCTTCATCAGAGAAATCATTACTTGATTCTATACTGATTATTATAGAGGAATCCATCCTAAGTACATTCTTCTTGATAAATTTAAATCTTTCAACTCATATGCAGATGCAACCATTTTCTTTTAAAAGAAACTGCATACTATGATTATATGAAGTTAAAAATCAACTTCAAACAACTTTTTCGTCACTTCATTATTTTTTTAATACTAACAGTTGTTTTCATTACACTTAGTGCTTTAACCTATCAGTATGGTCCACATATATCATCTGAATCTGATTTCATTGGAAATCATCCCTCTCCTTATATTCCTCCAGGTTACAATGAATCTCTCGGAAACATTCTCCTTGACCAACATTCTCATACAAAATATAGTGATGGTGTTTTGACAGTTGAAGAATCTGTTAAGTGGCACTTATCTATGGGTTATAATGCTTTTGTTATTTCTGATCATCATAATATAGATAACCTTCCAGAAATTAATGAGATGTCTGAGAAATATGAAAGTGAAATTATCATCATACCAGGTATGGAATGGTCAACAAGTCGAATGCATTTTAATTTCTTAGGAATAGAAGAATGGAATTTAACTCTCCCCTCCTATCCCACAAACCAAGATATCCAAGATGCAATAGATTATGTTCACGCTCAAGGAGGAGTTGTTTCTGTTAACCATATTCCATGGTCATTTGGAACAGCTGAACCTGATCCTTCCAGAGAAGAATTATTAGCAATGGGTGTTGATTTCATTGAAATAATTAATGATGACAATGATCCTGGGGAGGAATTTGATTATCCTTCTTATCAATTCTGTCTTGCAAACAATGGAAGTATGGGGATGATAACAGGTACAGATATGCATGCTCCGAATTTTCTAGGAACTGGTGCAGTTCATGGATGGACTCAGGTTTATGCAAATAATTTCTCAAGAGAAGCTATAATGGATCAATTAAGAAACAAGAATACTAGTATAATCTATTACCCCAAAGGAGTAGTTAGTTCAAGATTACTTACACTACAACCGTTCTACTTTGCAGGAAAAATAATTAGTGAATTCTTCGTAATCTCAGGTTCAGTTAATACAATTGGTGCTGTTATTTTCTTCTCCTATTATTTCATAACATTTGCTCTTATAGAAGGTATAATTGCTCTCAACAAATTAATTAAAACAAAAATTGATCTTAAAAAGAAGAAAAAATAATAGAGCTAATGCTCTTTATTCAACTCACCTCTCAGCAATTTAATTATATATAATACATCCTTTCGATTCTAGTTTCTGGTAAATGTCACTCTCTTCATCTTTCTCAGTTAGTTCGATCCAATAGCGTCTTTTTATCCACAAGTACTTTAGTTTGGGTAATTCCAGAATAGTACTTGGGAGAGAAGATAAATCTGCCAGATAACTCGATTTCATGTCAATATGTGTAAGTTCAGTTAGAAATCCTATACTATCAGGTAAGGTTTCAAGCCAACTTCCTCTCATCATGATTTTTTGAAGGTTTTTGAGATTTCCTATTTTTTCAGGAAGAGAAAAGATGTAATTATATCCAAACCATAATTCCTGCAGTGATTCAAGTTTAACTATATCTGGAGGAATTTCTCTAAATCTATTGTCTTCAGCTTTTAAAACAGATAGTTTTAACATCTTATGAATGTCTTCAGGAAGAGATTTCAGTTGATTGCTTGATACATCAAGAATTTGAATATTTTCTAGATTTGTTATAGTTGAAGGAAGAGAAGTCAGTTTGTTATCACTTAGATACAAGTCATGTAATGTAACTAGCGAACCAAAATCTTCTGGAAGAGATTCTAATTGATTATGATTAAGCTTTAAGTTTTCTATTTTCTCCAATCTACAGAAGCTCTCATGAAGCTTTGATATTTTGTTATTCTGAAGATTGAGTATAGACAAGTTAAGAAGATCTCCAAAACTTTCTGGAAGAGATTCTAGATTATTATTATGAAGATATAAATACGTAAGGTCTTTCAATTTCCCGAAATTCTTTGGAAGTGTTGTGAGACAATTATGTTGCAACCAAATCTGGTTTAGGTTTGTTAATTCGCAGAAGCTTTTTGGTAAAGATTCTAATCTGTTGTTATTAAGAGCGAAACCCTGCATTTTCTTCAAATTACCTATTTTATCTGGTAAAGAGGTCAATTCATTGAACCTAAGTACTAAATACTTAAGATTTACAAGATTGCATACACTATCTGGAATAGTTTTCAGAAGATTATTTTCTAGTTGAATTCCTCTAAGCTTAGTTAGGTTGCCTATACTTTCTGGAATGTAGCTAATTCTTGCTTCTTCCAAAAGCAGTTCCTCAAGATTTTCTAAAGATCCGATACTCTCAGGAAGTGCTTCGAGACCCCCAAACTCTACCCACAGTTGTTTTAGATATTTCCAATTTCCAATAGATTCTGGAAGTGATTTGTATGGAGTAAAGTTTGAATAAAAATATTCAAGTTTTCTTAGATTTCCAATACTCTCTGGTAATTCCTCAAGTGGATTTCCACCAATACTCAGAACTGTAAGATCTACTAGATTGTCTATCTCTTCTGGAAACTTCTTTAACTTGTTGCCTGCAACATCTAGAATTTTTAAAGAAGTCATCTCAAATAGTTTTTTTGGAAGTGAAGCAAAATCATTAAACCGAACTCTTAAGCACTGAAGGTTAACTAATCCAAATATACATTCAGGAATTTCTTTCAACTTTCCTCTAGATAAACCTAATCCAATTACTTTCTTATCATCTAATTGGTATCCAAAGGTATCTCTATCTATTTGAACTACTTTGGGAATTTCCTCATCAATGATAAGTTCAATCTCCTCTAGAATCTCTGCATCTGCTCGATTGATTATTTCACTATGATACTCTTTTAGATTTTTAGTCATTTTAATCACTTTGAAGAAAGAATCAAATTCAAATGAACAATCTTCTTTAGACATTTATAATATATTCCTCTGATTCTTCCTTCTCTCTTCTTGAAAACTTTGTGTTAACCAAAGAGTTTATGAACCCTACAACAAGCATTTACTCAGTAGATTTAGTTAAGACTAGTTAAGATTATTTTAATTCTAAGAAATTAATTGACATCTAATTAAGTTGTTTCTGTTTCTATTGGATGTCACTTCCATAAAGTGAAAAGTAATGGAGTAAAAACAAATGAAAGGTACTATCAAAAGAATCATGTATGATAGAAATTTTGGATTTATCCAAGCTGAAGGAGAAGAGAAAGATATCTTTTTCCATCGTTCTGGAGTTACTGATGATTTCCATCAATTAAGAGAAGGAGATACAGTAGAATTTGAAGTTGAAGATACTGATAGAGGATCACAAGCAGTTAATCTAAAAACAGTATAAAACACAAGAAGTAAGATATGTCTTATATCATACATTCTTTCTTTTTCTTATATTAATTTAAAAAACATAGTTTTTTGTTGAAGACCAATTCTTTTAACCTTAATTTTGAATATGTGGTATTAGTGTTTTGATTGTCTGGAACAAAAAAATCAATGAAATTGATGATACCACCTACTATGCGATTTCTAACTGAACTTGCAACATGGACCTGGTTGTTATTAGCTGCAATCTTTGTTTGTTGGGGGTTTGGATTATTATTACCATTAAGCTTACTCTCTCTTGCTATTCTGAATTTTCCTGGAGATAAAAGATCTACAGATTCAAAAGGTTTAGGTTTTGCTGTTCCAGGTTGGACAAGAATAAGTGTTGAGATTCTATCAGCAGGATTAGGATTGTTTGCCGCTTATTTCTATGGACAATTCCTATACATGGGGATTGTAATATTTTTACCACAACTAGGAATTACTTTGATTGCATTCGCTCTAGACTTTAAAAGATGGATGTGGATGTTAGGAAAATGGGAACATGCACCTGATTATGTTACAACTGTCCATAAAACTACAGAAAAGTAAATCAATTCCAATCATGTTTATTATCCATTTGCAGGAACTTCAATTCTATTTACGGTATTGAAATTCACTTAACAAATAAAGTCTTGAAGAATAGATTGTGAAGTTTATCTAAAACAAAATCTTCAGATCTTCTTTTGCAGTTTGGTTATAAGTAATGATAAGAGATACAGGACCTTCAAGTAATTTCTTTTTCAAAACCTCTCTTCCAAGCTCTTCATCTATGGTTTTTGTTATGTAGGAGCCAACAACATAATATGCTCTGCCAATTATACAATCATCCATCATCATCCACTATAGTGTTCTTGAACCTTTTTAGAGAGAAAAATGAGGATATAATTTTTTTTGCATACTCTTATAAGTCAATATTCTTACTGTAATAGGATGAAGTTCACTTGTAAAAACTGTAAAAAGGATTTTGATGAAGACTACAAAGATCTCTTTAAACTAGTTAAGTGTCCACATTGCAAAGAAGAAGAGATTGTACTTAACTCAATTAAACAAGGAATACTCCCCCCTGAAGCAGGTTTTGGGATTTCTTATTGGGAATTTGAAGATATTTTAGAAGAAGGAAAAGTAAGTTTTCTGAAGAAGTTTTTTGAAGGTGAATTCGATTTCCATTACTCTCGAACTGAAGATGAATTTAATTTGACTGAGAAATCAGGAAACAAAGTTGACCTTAAATCGATTTACAAGAAGACACAAGAAGATGGGAAGCTACAGAGAATGATTTACAATATCTACTATATTCTTTTACAAGGAGAATAACGATTCATGTTTAAGGGTCAAACATATTATTTATAAATCCCCACTCCATTTTATCTATGCAAGTTAAAAATATTGTATTTGGATTGTTTTAGTTCTTTAAAAGAGTAATAATTTTCTAAGTGCTTGTTTTTAATTGAGATTGAAACAGTAAATGTTCCAATATGAACAAAAAAATGGAGGAATCCAATTGAAAGGTGTTATTAAGAGAATAATGTATGACCGAAATTATGGGTTCGTCAATGTCGAAGGAGAAGAAAAAGACATATTCTTCCACAGAACTGGATGTAAAGAAGACTTTAATGCTCTAAAAGAAGGAGACGAAGTAGAATTCGAGATTGAAGAAACTGATAGAGGTTCACAAGCTACAGAATTGGTTAAAGCTTAATCAAGTTAAGAAAATTCTAAGGAATCTAAATCAACTAAGATTTTTACTTGAAACAAATCTAACTTTGTTTCACCCTTATTTTTTCAAATTTTTCAAAGAAAAACTCATTATCTAAGTTTAAGTCTTATGTACAAATCCGTTTCTTTATTGTTTTTCAGCAATCCAGTAACATAGAGAGTTTCAAAATTTCTTATATTTTGCTCTTTCAATGTTTTATTTAATTCCACATCTTCTGGGTCTTTCTTATCGATTAACCAGAAAGAAGGCCCATATTCAGGGTCATAACTATATCCCTTGTTCTTAATGATTGAAAGAAGCATATCAACAGTTGAAGTAGCAGGTATCGTGATTTCTTCTATAATAGTAGCATGTAATCCACATAATGCACATTTCTTATTTGGAGGTTTTTCTAGATAAAAGAACTTCCCAACTAAACCGTTGTAAATAACATAGTCTGTATTAACTGTTCCAAGTTTGATTCCTTTAACATGATGTAAAATCTTCAGTGCTTCTTGGGATTGAAGTGAAGCTATTACAGCATTAATTGTGATGATTGTTGGATCATGCTGATCAACCATCTTTACTACTTCATCAAGAGTAAATTGACCTTGTTCAGGGAAATGTTCAGTAGCCAAGTTATTTGCGTAATCTAGAACGATTAACATTTCCTCTTTAGCTGAGGTATCTGGAGGTCTATTATTTTTAGATTCAAAAAACAATTGTCCTTTAAGTAGACAATGTGATCTCTTCCTTGGTATCCCAACTAGAGTACAAGCTGCTAGGGTTTCTCTTTCTCTTTCAGTTTGTGGATCACACTGAAGACACGCATTCACTCCAGGAGAATATGTGTAAACATGTCCATAATAAGTTGCAGTTCCTCCATCAATCATATGTTTTTGAAAATGAACAGCTCTTCTGATGAGTTCAGATCTCGCTGTTACAGAATCTAATCCAGCAATCAATAAATCAGCTGTTGCATAAATTTCAGGAGATACATCTTCAAGATTTGAATAATGCCAAATATACTTACTATATGGATTAATTTTTTTTAGAGTTCTAGCAGCTACTTTGGATTTAGGTTCTCCTTCATCAGCATCTGAAAATAGTATCTGTCTGTTAAGATTAGAGTATTCAATAATATCTAAATCAATTAAGTGCATTGTTCCTACTCCTGCCATTGCCAAATTCTTGGCTATTTCAGTCCCTAATCCCCCAATTCCTGCAATTACTACAACAGAATCTTTCAAAGCTTTTTGATTCCATCCTGGTAATCTAAGTTGTCTATCAAATCTTTTGGTTTCTTCTTCGGAAAATATTTCACTGAAAAAATTCGACTGTTGTTTAAGTTTATCGTTCATTGTACACATCCCTATTAATATTCTATCACAAGTTCATAAAAAATAAAGTTTTGTTTGAAAAATGAATGAAAGAGAAAGAGAAATACTTTCTCTGACTTTGATTTCTATTTATCCTGCTGTTGATACTGGGATAAGTAGAATGGTATCTCCATCTTCAACTCCGTAATCTTCCAAGACATCATCTGGATCACAGGTTCTACCTGCATGTGATAAATGAAATTCATCTGCTGGTAGCCCAAATATTTGACTAACAGTGTATTTGATGTCATTTATTGGTGCATCTGTAGCAACAACTAGTTTTTCTTGCTTTGGTGATGGTCCTATAGTGCTTTGGAAATAAACACTAATTTTCTTACCACCTGGTGTCTTCTCTTTTGCAGGAGTTTTAGAAATTATTTCTTCTTCAAATTCCTCTTCTTCTTCATCGAAAGATAGTTCTTCAAATTCTTCGCTCATAATAACCATTCCTTGTTTATTACAATTTATCTATATTGTTAAGGGCTATTAAAAAACTACCGTTTTTCGCTATAAAAAGTATTTTTCTTTAGTATTCTAAAGGGGCAAAATAGTAATGTAAATATAGAAATACTAACTAGATATACTAAACCATATTTAAAAGCACTTAGAACAGAGAAACAGAAGTTCTGAAATTCGAGGTATTTCGAGGAATGAACAACTAGAAGAAAGGCAATAAATGGATATGACTTACATATGTCAAACAAAAAGAAGAAGAAAAACATCTCATCAAAGGTTCCTTCACAGAAGTATCCATCAGATTCAAAAATTCCAAAACAGAAAATACCTAAACAAAGAATAGATGAGCAAAATTTAATCCCTCCTAAAAAAGAAAAAAAGGATAGAGCAAGTTCAATTCCAACAAAATCACAAATGAAAAAATCAACTAGCATAAAAAGTAGTTCTCAGATACCAAAAGCAAAAATTCAGGAAAAAGCACCAAGGGGAGAGCAATTTAAAGAAACATCTAGAAGAAGCTCAAGTATTCCTAAACAGAAGATTCCAAAGTCAAAAATTCCAAAACAAGATAAAATCAAAGAAACTAAAGATCTAAAATATGTTCCTGAAGAGAAGAAGTCTAAAACTAAAGATAAGAAAGAAGAAGTAATTCCAAAGAGAGAACGATTTAGAGAAGTAGAAAGTATGGAATCTAAGGCTGTGGAGAAAAGAGAAAGAGAGAAAAAAGAGGAAGTTCCACCAGCAAGTGACAAAGATAAATTCTCTGAAATAGAAAGCATGGATTCAAAACCTATTCCTAGAGAAGAGAAGAAAGAGAAGAAAGAAAGAGCATCTCCTGTTGCATCTCAAATAGAAGAAATTATTCAAGACAAAATACCTAAATCAAAAATACCTACTCAGAAATACCCTTCACAAACAAAGCAACCTAAGCAAAAGAAACCAAAATGAGTATTTTATTTTTTAGACAAACAGCATTAACAGTGCTGAATAGAAGTAAACTCCTCCAAAGATTACCAAGAATAGATTTTCAAAATAGAACCATGAGGTTAGAATATATACTGCAGGAATAATAAACATCACCAGAAAACCGAAGAATTTAGGTGGAGCTCCTTTTTCACTTGTTCCTTTCATTCTAATAAATGGATATCTGATGAATGTTCTAAATATCAAGAAGTTGCTTACTATATAATATGGTAATAGAGCAAAATCCATTGCATTAATGTAAAAGAAGTAAGTTGGAAAATCTGGAGTTATTTCTACTGTTGTTATGATGAAAGAATCATAAATTCCTAGCAATACCTGAGTTAGAATTAGAAGAACAGGTATAAGTGGAACAATGAAAACAAAAAATACTTCATTAAAAGTTGCTTTATGCTTTAGATAAAACAGGCTCCTGAAAATTACGAAAAGTGTTAGAAAGGCAAATATTGCTGCGAATATGAATACTTTTCCAAGGAAATCATTATCTTCTATGAAGAAATAGATTGATACTCCTACCAATGTTAGAGAGAGTAAGAATGCAGCAGATAATTGTTTCCAAGTTGCCATTTTATCATCCTAGTTTATATGGTTCATCATGCGTATAACTTTACAGTTTTTAAATAATTGGCTACACTAATTTTTATAGCTTCTCAATCACTTTTTCAATATAAATTCTTATACTTATTCGATATTTAGGGTTATTTACATATCTAGTTGAAATTGTTTGATTACATCTAGCACAAAGCCTTGATGTCTTAAACCAACTTATGAATTCATCTTCATGAGCTGGATAACGACAATTTGGACACAAAATTATTCTTCTCTTATCTTTTTTATCAAAATCCATATAACAGATAATACATTTCATCTCGTCTTTCTTCGGAGTTCCTATTGGGAATATACTTTTTGAAACAGATTTAGTTGTTGAAGTTTTCTTAGTAGTTTTAGTCTTTGCTGTTCTTACATCTATCCCTGGATCGACTCTTACACTTGAGGATCGAGTTGTTCTACTAGCTGTTGTTCTTGTTGAAGTAGGTCGAGTTGTTCTAGTTGAAGATGAACGAGAACTACTTGCTGAAGAAGAAGTTGTTCTTCTTGTTGATGTTGATGAGCGAGTGGATCTAGCTGTAGTAGAACGTCTGGTGGCAGATACACTAACTTGTTGATTAGATTTCACAGCATATACTACTATGAAGTATCTGAAGATGAACACAATATACAGAATAACAAATATTAAGCATACAAAATCAATTTGCCAGTTTATGAAAAATCCTAACAGGAAAATCGCAACATAAAGTGTATGTATCAAGAAGGGAATTTTTCTTCCTTTTCTTACTTTTCTATTAATGGCAATTGCTGGCCATTTGCCTGAATAGTAATTTCCAAAGTAAACTGAGAGAATAACTACTGGAAGTATTAACGATATTGAGATTAGATTGAAAGGAGAATAGAATGAACCTCCCCCTGAGGTTATTCCGAATATCTCGTAGGTGAAAGCTATAGGGGAAATATAGTTTCCCATTAACATAATCAAGAATGGCAATATCAAGAATTGAGTACTTGCAAGAATTGTCTTATGTTTCTTATAATGTCTTCTTTCTAATATGAATCGTAAGGCTATAACAGCATACACAGTTATGAAAAAGATAGTCAGTGTTCTTGGTACATCTTTTTCAATTGCTCCATACAGCACTCCTACAGTTGATCCTACTATTGCGATTGCTAAGTATGTCTTAATGTTATTTAGTTCCAAGTATAGCCCTTCTTTCTTTTTACTTTACGAATCATTTTCTTGCTTATTTTTCATGAAAAGACTGATAGATTCATAATTTGCTTCACTGCTCAAACCATCTATGTCCACTGTTAAATCATAGTAAGATTTCTTATCTTGATGTATTCTGAAAACCCCTACTCCAAAATTCTTTGGTGATATCATTAGAGGATCAAGAACTACAGCTATTGATTTATTCCAAAAGGTTTGATATCTACGATGTGTTCGAAAATCATCATCGCTTAGAAAAGGAGAGTAGCTTGGATGAGAATGGGCCCAGCCTATAATGAAATGGTCCTGGTCTTTTTTGTTAAAAATCTCTGTAAAAATCCTTTGATCAACAATTTCAACACTAATTGCATCTCCCTGGTCAACTGGCCAATAATCTTCTACAAAAATCTGCTCAAGTGGTGTATCTTCATGTCTTATTCTCCCAGTAAGTAATCCAATGACTTCTACCCAATCTTTCTTTGGTATATTTTTATTTGCGAAAGTTAGTGCATGTTTAGCTAGTTTAAGATATGCCTTAGGTGAAATCACTATCTCACTCTTTTGTTTAATCTGTAGATCTTCCTCAGTGATTGTTTCTTCGGAGATTTCTTTTTCTACATCAACTTTATCCTTGAGGATATCTTCAACATCTTTAAGTCCTAATGCTTTTTCTAAAGCTTCTATTTTTTTGAGCAACACTTTATATTGCTCAGGAAAATCATTTTCATCTTCCATTAAAGCTCACTTCTTTATTTTATTATTTTACCAGAAGGATTTAGCGTATTTCTTGCTAATTGTTGAAGCCTTTTTAATGAATTTCTTCTTATCATTCAAGAATTCTAAAGCAGCTTCTTTGTTAAATACGTCCTTAGGGTTAACATAAGCTCCTTCAACATTGAACATAGCAAGAATTGAGTATATAACCGTAGTAATATTCTTAGCTGGAGACCATCCATCATGTTTTCCAACTAATTCATTATCAACCAAAGCTAAGCAGATGTTTCTTTTATTTGGATATTCTTTGGGATTTGGCCAGAAATTTGGATGCCAAATTGGTGTATGTAGTCGAACGTATGGAGGTTTATACGGATAGTTTTTACCATATAAAATCTCTAATTTGTATTTTCCGCCAGCATATGGAGTTCCTTTTGGACCAACAAAACCAACAGCTACGTGTTCCATTGATTTCTTCTTTCCTGGAAATGCTTTTACTTGATTAATCACACCTTCCTTATGGAGTTTTCTAAGTGCATCATAGTCTTTGATAATTCTTTGTTTTCTAATTTTAGTCACCTTTAATTTAGTGATATTTTGTCTGGTTTGAACCAAGTTTTAACAATTATCAAAGCTATTTAATTGTTTAAAAAAGTTGTTTTAAAGACGCTTAGGAAAATGAATCAAATCAATAGATTAGAGCAGTTAAAAGTTGTAAAAAAATATGGAAGCAAAAAATTTTACTCAGTTAATAACTCAGTAAATTTATCTGAAAATTCAGTTTTAATTTCTCGTTCTGCTTTTTCCATATCAGCTCTAACTTTTTGAAATTCTCCTTTTTTCTTATCTATTTTTGTCATAATACTCTGAATCTTCTTTTTGTTCTCAGCAATTGCTAATTCTTTCTTCTTGAGTTTAGCTTCTTCCTTTAATGCTTTGTCGCCTTTTCCTCCTTCTTTCATTTTTCGGATTTTTAGCAATTGTTCTTGAATCTCCTTATTGATTTCAGCATTTTTCATTTTGAAATAGACTTTCTTTCCTTCTAGTTCATCAAGATCTTCCTTAACATCAAAGTTTTTCATTTTAGTATTATAGAATTTTGTTAGCATTTTATAATACTTCACTTCTCGTTCACTCATAATTAAACATGGAATTAACGCCTTAAAACTCTTATTATGTACTAAAATAGTTTTACCTTCTTAATCAGTAAATAACCTAAACCATAGAATACTGCAAGGCTAGGAATTATAACAAGAGCTAAGAAACCACCTTTGTTCTCCTGAATAAACGATGGATAATCGGTATAATCCAAAGGATCAGTACCATAATTAAGTTCCTCAAAATCTGTGTATGAATCACCATCTGTGTCAGGATCATTTGGAAAAGTTTTATGATCATACTCTTCTAAGTTGGTTAGATAATCTTCATCTAAATCTCCTTCACCATCATCAAGTAGAGGATTCAATCCAAAAAGTACTTCCCAGTAATCGTCCATGCCATCAGAGTCTGAATCTTCACTCAAAGGGTTCGTATGGTGTGTTAGAACTTCCTCACCATCTTCTAACCCATCAAAATCCGAGTCATCATTAGTAGGTGATGTTAAGTAGGTAAATATCTCCTCACCATCATTCAATCCATCATAATCCGAATCTTCATGTTTTGCATCTGTAAGATAAATTAACACTTCGTCTCCATCCAAAAGTAAATCTCCATCTGTATCATTATTATTTGCTTCAGTTTTGAGATTGAACTCTTCTAAATTGATTAATCCATCTGAATCTAAATCCTCAAATGAATCATTCAGTGTCGGATTTAAGTCATTGAATACTTCGTACCCATCCTCCATCAAATCATCGTCGCTATCTATATCTGTAGGATTAGTTCCGTAGTCGTATACCTCAGCCCCATCTTCTAATCCGTCTAAATCTGAATCACCATTTGTTGGTGATGTGAAATATACATAAATTTCTTCTCCATCTTCTAGTTGATCAAAATCAGAATCAATATTGAGAGCATCTGTAAAGTATACTAGAACCTCCTCCCCATCTGTGAGATTATCTGAATCAGTATCATTGGACAAAGAATCTGTGAAGTATATGTATTCTTCTACAATATCATCTAAATCATCTGCATCACTGTCAGGAGCTAGTATTGGGTAAGGATCAGTATTCTCTCCAGCAAGTTCATAAAATGAAGTTTCGTTTCTATAGTCGCTCCAGTAGTTTCCGGTCAATGTTAAAGAATCATACCATTGATTTGCATAATCATAAGCTTGTGATCCATATGTGTACCATCTCAAGTTATTTCCAACAAAATAGTTGTGATAAATTTCATTGTTAAGACTCTCTGGACCCTCTACTAGATATTCGCCAAAGCTCATTCCAAAAGAGTCAGAATCATATATAAAATTTGAAACAAATAAACCATCCATTGATCCGAATCCATGAATTCCTACCAGATGATGATCCACCCAATTATCAATTACTAATAATTCATTAACTACATTAAAATAAATCCCAATAAAATTGTTGTACATCGTATTGTTCTTTATTTCCATATAGTTTGAATTTTCAACGTGTACCCCTCTTCCGTAATTATTTATCATAGTGTTGTTTTCAATATTGATTTCAGTACAATAATCAAATCGTGTTCCCTCTTCTGTATTAAATTTACAATCATTCTCTTTCACTTGACTCAATGATGAGGAATGACCATAGATACCAATTTTGTTATTTATCAAGCTGTTTTTCTTAATTGTACAGTTAACTACATTTACGAACGATATTCCTGACCCTCCTTTGATAAAGTTACAAGTGTTATCGAAAATAGTAGCTATTCCTGATGGAAGATTTTCAATATATATACCACCTAAGTATGCATCAATTGTACACCCCAATATAATGAAATATTCAGTAATCCCACCAACATAAATCCCATAATCTTCAGCTGTATTAATGGATAGATTTGCAATAACATAAGGATCACTTGATAAACCAGATCCATTAAAGCCGTAAGTAATAAAATCATCAGAGGAATCAATAAAAATTGCTTCTGATGCAATTAGTTTGATCTGTTCAAATTCTTGAACATCTAAATTACCTAACTCATATCGAAAATCTTGTGAATAAGATAGAGAGAAAATTAGAATCAGAAGTGTTATGGGAATTAACTGATTCTTATTGCAAATGAGTTTGAGTTTCAACACTTTTCACTATTAAAGACTTTAAGAAACTAATAAGTATTTCTAGAAGTAGATATCTACAAAGTTAATTACTTCTCATATTAATATTTATTTCACTTTTATTGCCATTCATGTAGGGGCCAAATATTATCCCAATATTCTTTCGGTGGATGATTTATCTTCCAATCAATTCTTGTATCATGCACTATGCAACTGCAATAAGGATCTCCTTTAGCAATAGTATGATCCATTGTTAGAATAAAATGACTGTTTTCACTTCTTATTCCTTGAAAATCTCCATAGCAGCAGACTAGAAATTTAAATTCTAAATCAGTTAAATCTGAGAGAGATTCATTCCACAAACAAACATCCTTTCTAAACACTAGCTTACCATTTACAGGCTCACTGTGGATAACTACCCAACTTTCTGATTCTTTGGGTTCTTCTTCAAAAAATTTTTGATGAAGTGATCTCAAATCCTCAATCTCATCTTCTTGATTTTTATGAATTGAGATAAGGAAGCTTGTGATGTATTTTTTATAGATGCTAATTCCTTCTTCTCTACCTACAGCTTTCACTAATGATTTCAAATTCACATACTTTGGCACTAAGAATGATCTGAGAAAGTTTGCTTGAGGGACTTCCATTTTTTCAACTTTCCACTTATTATTCTGTGGTAAATCAAGAATATTGAGAAAGAAGTTGATATTATAAGTTGCTAACTCAGGATAGTTCTTCAAACTATCTAAATCTTCAAGAAACTCCAGTAGAAAGGGATTGCTAGAATCAATATATTCAACATCTATTTTCTCTTTGTAATTTTTCATTAATATATCAATATACTCTTGAAGGCTATCTGATCTTAAATTCTCAACAACATCTAATAAGTAGTTTAATCTTCTTAGGGGAGAAAGTTTTGCAAACTCAAGTGGTTGAACTTTTTCCATATAATCCAAAGCTTCTGGATTATATCTTCCTTTTTCCTTAAATTCCATCTAATACAGCTCTTGTTGATTTCATTTATCCTTTTGAGACCATAAATCATCAAAGAATTCCCTAGAAGGATGATTTAGATCACTATTTATCCTTACATCGTGAGTTATGCAATCACAATAAGGATGTCCTTCAACTACTGTATGTTTCATTGTTAGGATGAAATTCTCGTTACAGTTATTGTAACCTTGAAAATCTCCATAACAAGCTGCAAGATACCTCAATTCTACATCTGGTAATTCATCTATTGCATCTGCCCACATGCATGTATCTTTTCTTTGAGGATACTTTCCATTCTCAATTTTTCCCTGTACAATTACCCACCCTATGCTTGGAGGATCATCTTCCTTAGGAATTCGAGCATTTCTAAAATCCTCCAATGTATCGTATTTTGAACCGTAAGCTGAAAGTGATTTCACATAGGATTCAATATAGCTTTTGAACAATCTAACAGCTTGATTTCTTTCTAGTATTTCTGTCAAAGTTAAAGCATTGAAGTATCTATGATATAGAAATGATTGAATATGGTTTCTATTTGGTATCTTAATAGTTTCAGATAACCATTTTTTGGTACTACTATAATCAAGCAATTGTAGGAAGTAATCTAAGGCAGGCTTAAGTAAATCTGGATAGATCTTCAAATGTAAGAAATCTTTACTTATCTCTTTCAAGTCCAATTGTTGATTAGTTGTGAGAGAAGTCTTTAGTTGTTGCTCAAAATTCTTTTGCAATTTCGTAACAAAAGCTGGAAGGATCTCTGGCATTTCCTTCTTAAGATAACCAATCAGATAGTTCAATCTCTTCAATACACTTTTTTTTGCATAATCTAGTGGCTGGATTTCTTGTAACCTTTCTAGATCACTAATATCATACTGACCTGTTCTAAATACTTCCATTATTCATTCCTCCATATCTTTCCCCATATGCTCTATGAATTCTAATGCAGGATGTTCTGTTTCAGGATGAACGTAATTGTTCCAATAAAGCTCGTCGCAGAATTCAGAGTGATGGAGTGTCTGCTTTCTTCGAAGATGAATTATTCTTCCTTCATTGAATCTCGGATGATCTGTCAGATAACAAGAGCTCAGATAGGCTATATCTGGATCATTGAATTCTTTAAGAGCTTCAGGAGTTAAACAACTATCAAAACGGTAGACAACTTTGTAGTCATCATAAATACAAACAGCGAAGTCTGCTAATCCACACTCACACCAAGATTTTATCTGTCTTTCATTAAATTCAAGAATATTAACAGATTTAGGATCTTCAGGTTCTTCTGACTTGCCTTTTGATAGCAAATCATCTAAATGTAGAGGTACTATCTCTTTATAGATTTCAGTTCCTTTCTGTTTTCCATAAATATCTACTAGTGTTCTAACTAGATAATATGGTACTCTTCTGAGAACTTTAATCCAATCAAAAAACCCTAGTTCTATTTCACCTTGACCAGATTCATATTCTACTGGAACTTCTAAGATTATACAAGTATAGAGAAAAATTAGTTTCTCAAGTTTAGGATAATTATGTATAAGTTCAAGATCTTTTCTGATTAAGTCCCAGTCAAAAGCTTCTTGCTTAAAATCATAATCATCTACAATTTTACTAAACACATTCTCCAAGTTTGATAAATATAACTCCAGATCTTTAGGTTTAATTTTATTGAACATTCTAGTTACAGAATCTACTTTATCTAGTTGAGCCTTGATGATTTTCTCAGGTTCAAATTTTCCTCTGTTTGTTAAGCTAAAACACTTGTGGGTCTCAATTTTCATCTTGAATTCACCTTTGTCCTTTTTTTACATATCTTTTCCAATATTTTCAGTGAATTCCAGCGAAGGTTGTTCAGTATCAGGATGAACATAATTATTCCAGTACAGCTCATCGCAAAACTTAGCGTGGTGAAGTGTTTGTGTTCTTCGAAGATTGATGGATCTACCGATATTAAATTCAGGAACATCGCCGATGTAACAAGAACTTAAGTAAGCTATATCAGGATCATCAAACTCCTTCAGAGCTTCAGGGGTCAAACAACTATCAAAACGATATACTACCTTGTAATCATCAAAAATATGGTAAGAAAAATCAGCTAATCCTGATTTGCACCATGAATCTAAATTTCTCTTATGGGGATCTAAAATCGTAACAGTCTTTGGATCTTCTGGTTTTTCAGATGTATCTCTCGACCTCATATCCTCTAGAAGATATGGAACTATTTCTTTGTAAATAGCAGTTCCTATTTCTTTTCCATAGGTATCTACGAATGTTCTGACTACAAAATAGGATACTCTTTCAAGAGCTTTGATTCTGTTAAAATATCCCAATTCTATTTCACCTTGATCTGAAGAATAATTTTCAGGTAACTTTATTGTTTTACATATATAGTAGAAAACTAGTTTTTCAAGTTCAGGAAAATTTGGTAATATCTCTAACTCTTCCTGAAGAACTTTCCAGTCAAATGCATCAGTATTAAAAATATAATTGCCTACATACTCACTGAATTTTTCTTTTAGGTTTGTCATATACAAATTCAGATCTTCAGGATGAATCAATTTGAAAGATTTAGTAACAGTGTCTACTCTTCTGAATCTATTTTTTATAAATTGTTCTGGATTGGAATTTCCTTTCTTAGTTAAACTAAAACACTTATGATTATCAATTTGCATTAAATTACAACTCTTATTTTTTTAGAAGTTTACTTGTAAACGTCCACCTTAAATTTCAGACCATTATTAATGTTTTGTGAGATTTTCTCTTTTTAAACGAAGATATTTTCTCTGTTTTTATAGGAAATTCTAATTTAACTTGTGAGATGATAAGCGAATTATTTGTTAATCAGTTCGATGTTGCAAAATGTAGTGTTGATGGGAAGAAATGGTTTGATATATCTGAGATAGCTGCACTATGTTGTATTAATAATCATTATGCTTCAGAGGATTTAGATGCAGTTCTACATCACTATAATACAGGACACATAGTTCCAGTTGAATATGTACTTTACAAGAAAGCATGAACTAAGATATTGGATTAAGCCTGGTTAGGAGTAAAGATAGATTTAATTAAATGATAAACTACTTTTTCTTTGATGGACATTATAGACTCCCATGCACATATTTCTGCAACACCTGACTATGTGTTAGAACTAATGACAGAAATGAATAGACTAAACATTTCAAAAGCTTGCATCAGTGGAATGGGATCAATGTTTAACTCTGTAACTAACAAAGAGATACTAGAGACTGTCGAGAAATTCAAACCTCGATTCATAGGAACATATTCTATCCGTCCAGGAGTTACTTCAGCTCTTGAAATACAGGATGCATACGAACAAGGTTTCAAAATGCTGAAAGCAATAATTCCAAAAAAGCCTTACAGTGATCAATCCTTCTATCCTCTTTGGGGAGCAGCTCAAAGACTAGGGATGCCTATCATTTTTCATACAGGTTTAGTTACTGTGTCAGAATCTTCTCCTAGAGATATCATATTATCATTAGATATGCATCCTTTACAAATAGAACCAATTGCTAATTCTTTTCCTGATCTGAATATTATTCTTGCTCATTTTGGAGGACATTGGAACAGGGATGCAGCAGAACTAGCCAGAATGAGACATAATGTTTATGTTGACATCACTGGAGAATTAGATGGGTGGAGAGCTAAATTAGATGAACAAGGTTTAGAAAAATATTTGTGGTGGGAAAACGCTTTTCAGAATATAGTATTTGGAACACATATTGCTCCAGATCAAATTAGCCAAGTACTTAAACAGGATAAAGATAGATACGAGAAACTTAATCTTGATGAACTAACAAAAGAACTGATTTTCTCCGGAAACATCAAGAAGATGTTAAAAATAGATTAATCATCATCTTCAAATTTGTAACCACTCTTTTTCCAAGCTTCATACATAATAGTGTTCTTCTTTAGAAACTCATCTCTAATTTCTTTAGGTACTCTATTAAGAACACAAGAGAAATTGATACAATCTGTACATACTTTCAGCTGAATAACAATATACCAAAGTACTACACCAAATGCACACAAACCAAAGAATATCCATTTAGTCCAACTCACTCCAAAAACCAGAAATACTAAAGGTATAGCAAAGATGATATTTGCTCCAACAATAAACTGTATTTTTTCCCATACATTTATAGGTCCAGGTTTGAATTTAGAGGTTTTTCGAAAACCATAATTGATTGAACAATGGAGGGTTTTTGTTTCTCCTTCAGCATAGAATGGACAATGGGCACATAAGATTGGTGGCTCCCAAACTAGAAAGAAAAATACAATATAACTAATCCATACAAGAGTTGAAATAAGATTTAATGGAAATTGAAGTAAAATCAAACCAACAAAAGCTGGTATGAAACCAATAAAGAAAGGAATTCCAAAAATTATGGCATATTTCTTATCCAGATGACAATGAAATCTCCCTTTCAAATTACAATCTTCACAACTTTCTTCATCTTCCCAGATACAAATACAATGAGGATTAGAAGAACTCATGAATTTTACTACCGTTTAATAACTATAAATTTTCTGTATTCTTTTCATTATATTTCATTCTGTTGTAAAAGTAGTAAACAACTGCAACTAAAGTTGCGATTATACCTAGAATCATTGAAACTTTAAGCATAACAAAAATACCCTCTGCAAAGGAATCAGCTGTTATTCCAAGTATGAGGATACCAAATACATATCCCGCTGTCGATAATGCACTTGTTATCCCAAAAGCTGTTGCCTTTCGTTTTTCTGAAGTTAATTTAGAAACAACTGAAAGATATGTAACATTATAAACTGGGTACATTGGAATACTGTAAATTAATAGGAACATAATCCAATTAAGTGGAAACAACATCATGAAAAGAAATGATACAAAGGACCAACCTGATACAATTAAAATAAGCAATGTATTTGTGTTGTGTTTCTTAACTCTTCCGAGTAAAATAGCAATAGGAACTGCGAGAGCTGTTTTTAATATTAGAAAAACTGAATAAGTTACTCCATTAACATGAAGTGTGTCTAGAAAATAGATCGAAGTATATGCCCAAAAACCTCCTGTTGTTTGAAATGTAAAAACTGTCAAAAGAATTAAAATGAATAATAGTGGAACAAGAGTCAAAGGATTTTTTTTAGAAACATCTTTTATGACAATTTCCTCTTCTTCAGCACTCTCCTCTAGCTTATTTTCTTCTTTTATCAATAAAGCTATGAGTAAAGATACTAAACAGAGAATTACTGCTACAATGAGTTGAATTCTCATTGCATCTTCCTGAAAGCTATCATTTATCCACCCTGTAATTGGACTCATTATAACCCATGAAAGACTTATAATCGCAATCATTTTTGCAAATATCATTGCCCTTGGCTTGTTAACAACTCTTTCTCCTAAAGCATAATAATTCGAGGATTGAGCTGCTCCTATTAAACTACCGAGTAGAACTGCTACTAAGAAAAATGTTGAGGATGTTGCAAAAATTAAGCTGAAAAAAAGTATCACATGTGCTACTACTCCAAGTAAAACAAATCTTTTAGTTCCAAATCTATCTGCTAAATATCCCCAAAAAGGTGTACTTATAGCAACAGAAATACTTGGGATGACGAAAACTAAACCAATAGTGAAGAAAGACTCTACTTTAAATAAATTGCTTAACCAAAACGAAGCATAGGGTTCATAATTAGCAAAAGCAGCACCTATAAAGAAGAAACTTAAGAGAAGAAAAATCTCATTTCTTTCAAGATTAAACCAAGGATTTTCTTTGATTTTGTCCTTCAAACGATTTCCTTTCGAAATGGAATCAGTTAGTGTTTTTGCAGACAAATATATCAAGCTCTTTGCTTATTGCTAGAGTATTTCTTTTAACTCTTTCTCATAGTATGTTGGATTTAGAAGAATTATGATAAAATCTAAAGCTCTGAAAATATTATCCATTTCTTTAAAGAAGAGATCTCCAATTACGTCAGTAACCTTATCACTCTCATTTTGTAAAAATCCCGCTATTTCAGTTTCAGTAACAGTATATATCCTTGAAAGAAGATTTTTCATCGCCTCAACAGGTATTTTTGGCTTTTTTAGATAAACACTAATGAGTTCTGCGAGTCTCTCAACCAGTTCAGTATTTTTTTCTTGAAGCCAGAAGTCTTCAGAAACAATTATTGGATAAAACATTTTTGCAGCGCGATTATAAAGAGTATCAGTAACAATTTTTCCTGATTCTTTTTGAGTTAGTCTTTTACCAACCTGTATTACTAATCCAGCTTTCTCGAGTTCCTTAACATAGCTGTAGATAGTGATCTTCTTTTTAACGTCTTCTTTCTTTTTATTTTCATTATATTTTTCAGTTACATCTTCTATTGTATAGGGACCATTACGTAAAGATTGAAAGATCGAAAGATATTTTTCATCAAATAGTAAATCCAGCTTCTTTTTCATAACTTTTTTCTGAACAGTTTTCATCTTACCGGAATCTTTGTCCTTTACTTTTTCTGTTATAGTTGTTTCATATTCGTCATCATCTCTAATAACTAGAACAGCTTCAGGTTCTCTGGTTTTAAGGTCTTGTTTCTCCAAATTTATCACAATCCTTGTTTCTAATAAAAAATACTTTCCAACAGTATATAAGTATTTTTATTCAAGCATAAATTGTAACCAATGTAGTGCGTAAAAATATATTTATGCTTACCAATTGTCGATATTGGCTCATTCCAAAATCTTTATATATGTTTTCCAAAATAGTGTTCTCAAGAAGTGAGAAAAATGGCAATAATCTTTACCCCCTTCCCCTTTTCGGTGAGAACCTGGATCTACTTAGGGTTAGGTGTTTTCATAACCTTATTCTTAGTAATCGGTTCGTACAAACTTGAAGAAGACAAAAGAAATTTCGAACTATCAAAATATATTCTTATCTTATCCAGTCTAATCTTTTCATATAGTATAGTTAGAATCTTTCTTCCCAAGGAAACCATAGTAGGTGATTGGATTTGGGAGGATTTGCAAACAGGATTTATTTACGATTTTACCATAAACCAAACTGTTCCTAAAGGGTTCTTAATCCTTCTAGCAACAGCTTTAATCTTATTCGGATTGAAGAATAGAAAAAACAATGGAAAATATTTCATTGTAACAGGTAGTATCCTATTCCTTTCAAACTTTCTATCACTATATAACAATGCTAAGTATTACTATATTGCTTGGTTTAGTAATCAAGATATTGGATATATTTTGGATAAGTATGTTAGATTGGAGATTATTTCAGTTTCATTGCTTATTATTTCATTCCTTAGCTTAGCAATATCAGGCTTTAGAATCAAGAATTATTACTTAACAACATACTCTATACTAATCTTCGCTTTAACTTTGTACAAACTTCTGGATTTTGCAGTATTTTAGGTGATTTAAATGGAAAAAAAAGAAATATTATTAAAATCTGAAAACAAAAAACCCGAAAGACATTATTATTTAGATCTATTACGTTTTACAGGAGTCTTTTTGGTTTGTATATATCATATGTTAAGGGTTTTTGCCAAATATAACCGTGCTTATGTTAGCAATAATGAATTATCTATGAAATTTGATCTCATAATTCTGGCTTTAGCTTCTTTTGGTATGCCTCTTTTCTTTATCATCTCAGGAAAAAGCACTTTTTATGCTCTAAAACATGTTGGTGGAAAGAAATTCACATTAGCTAGAATTTTACGATTATTAGTACCCTATATCGTGGGAATAACTACATTTGTTCCATTAATGCTTTTCCTTAGCTATACTCAGTATCATGAAGTAACCATTTCTGAATATTTTGTAATTTATTTCAGAGATTTCGCAACAGTTCCTGAAAATAGTGTAAATATGTTATGGTTTGGATCTCAAATGTGGTATTTAGTAATACTACTAGTATTAACACTCCTTACTACTCCAGTACTTGTATGGTTAGCTAAGGAAAAGAATCAAAAAAGAATTGGTAAAGCAGGTAAATTCTTTCAAAAACCTGGAACTCTTTATCTTCTCCTTTTACCTTTAATTGCTATTGAACTTTCAGTGAATCCAATAGTAAAATATATACCTAGATTTACTGGATTCCATGTATTTACCTATCTCTTTTTCCTTATCTATGGTTTTCTATTTGCACATAAGGAATTTGAGAAAGCTCTTGAGAAGCATGCTTTACCATCTGTATTTATTGCATTAGTAGCGGGAATTGTCGGAATACCTATATATTTCGTAAACTCAGGAAATCCAGTAGCATTTCTGTTTCTAGGAATATGTTGTTGGAGCACTTTAATTGCTACTTTCCACTACAGTAAAAAATATCTTAATAAGAAAAATAAAATAACAAAGATATTACGAGACATTACACTACCATTCTACCTATTACATGAGTTGTTCGTAGTTATATTTTCTCTTTTAATAGTTAAACTCAACTTACCAATTCTCGTAAAATTACTACTCTTGATAGTTATTGTAACAATTTCTACTATAAGTACTTCTTTACTTATCAGTAAATTCAACCTTCTTCGATTCTTCTTTGGAATGAGAATTAGAAAGAAAACTGTAGCCAACTATGGATTAAGCTTTGAAATTCCAAAAACAAATCTAAAATTAAAACAAACTACTCAAAAATTAGGTGATTAAATATGTTAAAAAAGAAAAATCTAATATTATTCAGTTCAGCAACTACTTTGGTTGTAGTTGCGCTAAGTGTATATTTTGGTGTGTTTTTTAGTGCCAATTACACTATTACTATAAATTCAATTGCACCACAAGATCTTGGTGTTGATGAATGGCTTGAAGATTTTGAATACTTATATAATTATATAAGCGAAAATTATCCTTACTTACAAGTAAAAAATCGTACACATGGTTACAATTGGTTAGATCTTAAAGACACCTTTGTTGATCGTATCAATACTGCAGCTGACAATGAAGAGTTCTTTAAAATTATTACAGAAGCTGTGATAGCTCTCCAGAATAGACATACTTTCGTTTTGTATCCAGGAAAAGTAATTGATAATTTTAATACAATGCAGTTCTATCCAGCAGAAGAAGTCTTTACTCAAGAAGTAGCTGATGCTGCATCATATTGGAATAGCATTTTTCTAGATGATGAAGCTGAGAGACTAATCAGAAAATTCGATGTTCTAATAGTTTATGAAAAAGGAGAATATGTTATTCATGATTATAATTCTTCTTGGGAAACAACTTATGGAAACGAAACAGTTGTAACACATGTCAATGGTGTCCCAGTTGATGAAGCAATTCTAACAAGCTTCGATACAGCATATATCGACTATGACTTTAGTAGAGGTAAAAACTATGTCTGGAGCATTTATCCTCGACATTTTGGAGCAGATGCAGAGTTTACTATCCTTAATTCAACTGGATATTCTACTGATGTTTCTTTTGGGATTGAATCTGAATTAGCTGTTCATCCATATCAATATCCCTCAACAGCAGTAAATCTTACTACCTATGATGCAGATAAAATAGGATATATGTATGTAAGTAAATTCTATGGAACAGAGGTTGAAAATAGTTTTCCAGATATTTTAGACTTTTATTTAGATATCGAAGACTATGATAATCTGATTATTGATATTCGAGGTAACACAGGTGGTTTTTACAGCTTCTGGATCGATGGAATAGTTCAACATTTCCTTGAATCTCAAACTGTCTTTGAATTCTACAATGCATATCGAACTGGGGATTATGTAGAGTATTTGCACCAAAATTATTTAACTGCAAAAATGTCCAAAAAAGACTTTCCAACTCTTCCACCAGAAGTTGAGACTAAAGATTTTGAGATTTACAAATTCTGGCAAACAATAAATCCTTCAGAACATATTGATTTCAATGGAAACATTACTCTTCTTATAGACAACATGGTTTTTTCAGCAGCTGAAGGATTCCTTCATTTCTGCAGAAAATATGATTTTGTTGATAATATCTATGGAACTCCTAGTGGTGGAGATGGTCTAATGATTTGGCCACTTTATATAGTTCTACCAAATAGTAAACTAGTAATTAATGCTGCTTCCTCACTTGGAATAGATCACAATGGTTTTGCAAATGAAGAAGTTCGAACTCAACCTGATGTTCTTTATGAAAGCTCATATGGTAATTGGGACGAATTAATCAACCTCGTAATAGATGATTTAACTATTTAACTTAGAAGAGCTCTTTTCTTCTTTTCTATTTTATTTTTCTTATATCATCCCAAATATAACCAACTAAATTAAATTCCTCTTCTCCATACTTTTCAATTTTTCTTTCTTTTGCAACTCCACCTAGCTTCTCATAAAATTTACATGCTGGATTGTCTTCTAACACCCAAACTATCATAGATTTAAAATTCATAGATAGAAGAAATTTAACTAGTTCTTTTAGAAGTAGTGTTCCTATTCCTTGATTTTGATATTCCTTAAGTATGTAAAATGCATATCCTTCGGAGTCATAAGAATAACCACTATGAAAGATATCTCCACCAGCGGCAAGACCTACTATTTCTTTAGCATCATTCTCTGCTACAAGCAAAATTCTAGAAACAAGATCTTCCTCAAAACCCTTCCAATTTTTTGATATATTCTCAATTCTACTTTCTACAGTTCTAGCATCAATCACTTCATCTGGAAATAATCCTCTATAAGTAGTATTCCAAGTACTAACTAGTACCTCAGCCATCTGTTGAATATCAGAACGTTTCGCTTGTCGAATAGACATCTAGTAGAAATACAAGATAGAGAATTTAAAATTTGTTAGAATCTATAGCTCATACTAATAGATTTTTAAGAGTTCTGTAAATTCAAAAGTATGGATTATGATGTTTTCATTGCAGGTGGAGGAATCGCTGGTTCTACAGCTGCTAGATTTGCTGCGAAATACGGTTTGAAGACTTTGTTTGTTGAAAGGCACAAAACTCCCAGAAACAAACCATGTTCTGGGATTCAGTTTGGGTATTTTGAAAAGATGTTAGGGGTTAAAGTTCCCAGAGAAAGACTTTGTAATTATCAATTAAAGAAGATTAAACTTCATTTACCTGATGGGAAATCCTTTGGATCCAAATTCCATATGTTGAATTTTATGAGAAAACCATTCGATGATTGGTTGAATATAATCGCTCAAAAAGCAGGAGCAGAATTTCTTGATGATTGTATTTGTCAAAAAGTCGAAGAAAAGGATGACTATAACATTATAACTTTAGTTAAACCAAAACAAAAAGAGACTTTTGAAATTAAAGCAAAATATGTCATTGATGCTACAGGACTTAGACCAAAGATTAGATCACAACTCAGACCACAAGATACATCTTCTGGATCCGAGGGAGGAACTCTTAATTACTACATTGATGGGGAAGCTGATTTAGATCCTGAAGCCCTTTACCAATTTTGGAATCTAGATTGGGGTAATGCAATGTTTGCTTGGATCTACAACAAGACCTTAGATGATGGTAAAGATTACTGGGTTGTAGGTACAGGAGGCAACAATATTGATGTCCAAGAATATCAGGACAGATTCTACAATGCAATGAAAGAGAAGTACAACATCAATGGTAATATAGTAAAAAGAGAAGGTTACAAAACCAATATGGATATGTATGCAAAAGATCGTGTTTGGCTAGGTCAAAACAGGATTTTGATGGTTGGAGATGCTGCAGGATTAATTGACCAAGTTAGGGGAGTAGGGATGGATTCAGCTGCTATGTCAGGAAGAATTGCTGCAAGAGCTATTGCATATGCTGAGAAGAAAAATAAATCTGTTTTAGAAAAGTATACAAAACTTATGAGCCGAATAACCAGACAAACTATAAGAAATCAACAAAGAGAGCTCAATGTTCACAAATCAAATGAAGAATTACAGATCTATATGGAAAGTACTATGATGAAAATGGGTTTAAAGATGGTTTTCCAAGCTCTTCTAAATAAATTTAGATCCGGTGAGAAACAATATTTGCTTCCTCCATAATCATTTTTTCTTTATAATGTCACAACTTGTGACCATAACTTGTGGTCAACCTATTTTTAAAGGACAGCTTATGTTAGGATAGGTGCAAAAAATGAAGAAAAACATGAAAAAAACAGTTGAACTTGGAAAAACAATGAAAGAAGTGAGAAATAGAAGTCTAGAAAAGATGGTTCTAGTAAAAGGAACCTTACACTAACTTATCTCACATCTCTTCTTGTCTCAATATCCTTTTAAAATAACTTAAATCCATTCTAACAAAATTGTATGAAAAACTTAAAAGTTAGTTTAGAAATATAAAGACATGGCAAATCGAAGAATGCATCTCTTTGCAGGAACACTTTTCTGGGGAATATCTATTGGAATATTCTTTGCTCTGGACTTGAAAACCTCTTATATTAATCTAGGACTAAACGATAATTTAACTTTACATTCTATGTGGATAATCCTCTCCTTTATAGCAACGCATTTTGGAGCTCAATTACCTGATTATGATTTATTGTGGGACAAAATATTACCTCACAGAAATATAATTACACATTCTGTATTTCTCCCAATTATCATTTGTTTACCTATAATATGGGTTCAACCAGAAACAAAGTTTCTTGTACCTATATTTGCTTTCTATCTTATTGGTCATGCATCACATCTTTTCTTTGATATGAGACCAGAAGCATGGAAAGGTTCAGCTTTAATTCACATTTTTTGGGTAAATGAGGCAGGAAGAAAAACTCTTCCTGAAAAAGCTTCGAAAATGTTTCTCCTTATAAACGGTATTTTAATTATGGTAGCTGGTATAATCTTATTATATTTCTTCCAATCTTGGCTAGCTTTTTAATACCATTTCTTTTTTTCTTTTATTTTATTTTTTCATAGTTACTTTCCAAGGATTTTAAGAAATCAGGTGCTAAAGTTAACAGCTTTTCTGGTTCTAAGACTTGCAATTTTATTTCATATCTTCTATTTAGTCTGTCCCTTTCATAAATACGCCATTCAGCAGGTTCATCTAATTCTGGCCCATATTCTTTTGCAGTTTTTTCTATTGCTCTAACACATGCATCATGACTATCATCAGAATGAACAGCCCATTTTAATGGATAAACATGGTCTGTTTCAGCAATTCTTTCACCATAAAGGAATAAGTCTGAAATATCTCTATGTTGATCATCATCTTCTGCATATTCTGCAATAGCTATGTTGATAACCTCGTGTTCCTTAACTTTGCTTATTGGAATTACAGCTTTTGTTTCATTAGGTTGAAGAATTGTCATATAAGTTACAGAAATTTTCTTTACAATTCCTTCAATTTTCAATTCAGGAATGAAGATATAATCGCCCACATTATGATGTTTGGAAAATACCATAGCCAGTCCAGCTAATAAATCACCTACAGACTTTGCAGCTGCTATACCAAAAGCAGCACCTAATGTTGCAGCAACTCCTATTATTGAACCTGTGAATGGTTCAAATTTACTTATATAAGCAATTATGAAAATTGGTAGAACAATTGAACGAATTAAAACATGTAGTGTATTATGAATATCAGGTGATATTCTCTTTTTCATAGCATGGAGCACTCTATTCGCAATCCACAAAAGAACAAATGCACAAGCAAAATAAATGAAGAAATCATCAACATATTCAGCTAAAAATCCATCTAAAGTTGCTAAAGCGGGAGCATCGGCTTTTAGAGTACCATTGATGAAATACCAATCAAGATTCTGTTGCATTCTTGTATCATAGGCATCCTCAATCGGGTTATTATCTGTAATTTTTACTGTTAGATAAATTGAAAACACGGTAATTAATAAAGCAGCAAAAATACTATAAGCAATATATTTTCGCTTGTTTCTCTGTAAATGATCTTTAAATTTCATCATTATCACTTCTAAATAATTATTTAGCTAGTAAATTTAAGCTTTTTTCAACCTCTTCTCCTTTTGAATCCAGGGATAAGCTTAGCAACTTTCTTCTGATAAATTTTATAAGTTGGATACTTTTCCATCATTCGTTTCTCGATCATTGGAATGCTAATTGCTAAAAATAGAACTGTAACTATTATTGGACCGCCTATTGTTAAAAGCCAAAAATCCCAACTTTTTGAGGTTTGTGCAGCTGCAAGTGTAAAGAAATACAATCCCCACCAGAAGGAAATTTCACCTAGATAATTTGGATGTCTTGAATAACCCCAGAGTCCTTTGGTTAGTAACTCTCCTTTCTCTTTCTTTGCACTGAAGATGTATTGATGTTCATCTGCAACAGCTTCTATTACAACCGCTGCTATACATATTAACAATCCTAACCAGAAGAAAATATTCATTGTCTCTAGAGTAGAAGAAACTATAGCTGGATATAGTGATAAACACCCAGCATAAACAACCAAGGTTGGCATAAGTTGTAATCCTGTAAGGTTAATAAACCAGAAAATCTTAGGTTTGTTTTTCCTAAAATTTGCATATCTCCAATCTTCATGATGAAGTCCTTTCCACCCTCTAGCCCAGTTGTAAGTCAGTCTTACTCCCCATACACCTACAACAATTAGTATCCAAATATGTGTTGTTTTGAAACCTATAACTGGTACAACAGAGATGATCCAGTAAAATGCTATAATTATTGGTGCAACACTCCAATAAGCATCATACAAACTTGTATTTTTGAAAATTGTACTAATAATGTAAATAACAAGAGTTGATGCTACATCAGCTATGAAGGTGGACAAAAGAATATGCATTGAATCTCCAATACCAAAAAGAACACCAACTGCTACGCCTATAGCAATTATATAGGAGATTATGCAAACTATAAATGACACGAAACGACTGAATCTTGGTTGACTTACATTCTGATTCATAATGATGATTGAAGGAAATCACTCTATTATATTATTTTCTTCTTTTCATATATTTTTACCCGTTTGTTTTCTATATACTAGATGAACTATCAGAAAACAGACAAGACATGGTACTAGTCCAATACCTAAAGTTGTCATCAATGTAAGACGTATCAATAAATCTGACATGGAAGTATCAGGAAAGTGTATAACAAAAGTAAGGAAAGTTATGAATGCATCAATTATATAATGAATGAGAATAACAGTGATTAGGCTTTTAGTCTTTGAGAACACATAAGCTAATAGTATTCCAACAAAAGTTGCATAAACTACTTGGAAAAGAGTTGAAAACACAAAACCAAGAATAAAACTCCCCTCAGCTCCCCAGTAGAAAAATAGAGTAGTTAGATTGATTAGATGGAACAATCCAAACAACAACCCATTAAGTATTATTGTTTTTTTCTGAGGATATTTTTTTATTAGTAAAGCAAAAATGACGCCTCTGAATGCTACTTCCTCCCAAATTCCAGGAGAAAGTGCATAATACACATTTAAAGGCACTATTTCGTTGACCAGTAAACTTCCAAAGAAAACTTGAATCCCCCCTGTGGTTTTTGCTTCTAGCCATCCTGTAAAAACCATAAAACAAAGCATTATTCCTCCTAACAGCAGACCTAGACCAACAGTCTTGATAATGGGTTTGAACTTGATAATCTTGATGCTATCTAAATATTCCCAATATAATCTAGTACCTTCAGGAATTTTAAGTAGAGGAACAATGACCAACCATAGTACAGCTATTAGTGCAAAAACAATTAACCAAAAGTTAACTATATTATTCAGGTACCAAGTTGCAACATTAGGATTATTTAAAGCTAGAAGGTTGAGAACTATATTTGGTACCAACAAGAATATTGTATATAAACTTAAAACTAAAGCTATAGACCACCAAGGTTTAACAGAAGAGGATTTTTTTAAGCTCATTTTTTTCATCCTATTTTACTAATTAACTAATTTCAGCTAAATATACCGAAGATGAAATTAAACTTATCGCTTCAAAGTACAAGATAATCAGTTTCTAAGTTGGTATGGAGAAGTATATAAAGGTGATAACAGAGTGACACATCAATGCTTGAGAATAAATCTGAGAATACTGATTTTGATGAAGACAAAAGAAGATATTTAGAGATTGCAATAAGACAATATTCACCTCTTCTATTTGGATTACTTTCTACTGTATGTTTTGTACTAGCTGCTTTAGAGATTGTAGCAGGAATTTTCTTCATTTTTGCTCTAACATTTCTCATGATAACAATTATTACTATCATCACAGGTCAAAAAAGAAATGTTAGAAAACTACGTTTGGTTTAGAAACTTAAACAGGATTTTTCTATCTCGTTTTATCCTTTGCTGAAAAAATAACGTTTTTATGCCATAATATGACAAAGATAATCTTGAAAATACTATTTACTTACTCAAAGTGGGATTATGAAGTGCTCTAAATGTGGTAAATATATGGATACTATTAGTTTCCAAAAATACTATTGTAAGAGTTGTAATCTTCTATTTTATTACCTAATTCCAAATGAAAAACCTAGGGTTTACAAGATGAGTTCAGAAGCAATGGTTTCAAGTTAAGAAATACTCTATGTCTTTTCTTCAAGCTCTGAAACGTCAACATCAGCTTGCTTCAGATGATGAACATCATGCCACCAGAGAGAAAAGTAACCAACGAAATGTTTGTTATCTTGTGGATACTTGGACAAAATCTCTTCATAGACCTCAATCATTTCTTTTCTTGTCTTTAGAAATTGTTGTACTGCCTCCTTTGAGTTCAATTCTGCATTTTCATCAAAGAACCTTTGGTTATACTCATCAGTTTTTTCTTCAAGTTCAACATCAAATTTATCTCCCCTACGAAGAATATCCGCCCATTTGATAAATTCTGTATCCCAACCATAAAGATGAATGCAAAGCTTTCTCTTATCCCAACTATTTGACAAAATTACATCGGTAGGAAGATTTTCAACTAGTTTTGTAGTTACTTTCAGTTTCTCTGTCCATGATTTAGCTTTTTCTAGAAGTTCATTCATATGGTATGTTTTATTATACATTTATGTGTTTTTTGTAAAATAAATATCGGGGTTTTACTTCAGTTTTTATATTAAACTGTTTATTATAAAATAGGAGTACAGGCTTAATGTCGAGAAGACTAACTCATATTGTTGCCGGATTTGTTCTAGGTATACCTTTAGTAGGAATATCGTACTACTTCTTTGCTACTGATTTTCAATATCTGAAATTGACATTAATACTATCTATTTCAGCGATACCGATCTTCTTTGGTTCAATCCTTCCAGATCTAATCGAAAGACCAACGCATTCAATGCATAGAAAATTCTTCCATTCATGGTTTATGTTAGCACTCTTTTTCATTTCCTCTTTTGTTTTAGCATTTGTAGTTATTCCTCGTTTTGATGATCAGATTTACATTTATTTGATATTTGGATTTTCATTAGGTT